>CAZVCM010000120.1:0-11918 GCA_964626105.1 uncultured Thermoflexus sp. | reverse complement strand
GAGGTCCGGGTGCATCTTGACGAACGTCGCGTTGAACGCCGGATCGTCGTTGTAGAGGTTGCCCAGGCCAAGCAGCACTTCTGGCGTCGGCTCGTAGAAGTTCCGCATGTTTTCGTGCCAGCGGCGGATGCCGTCTTGCGCAGCGGCGCTCGCCGGCCCTTCGGACATGGCCGCGATCAGGTCGCGATAGATCGCCTGTCCCTCTTGCAAGACCGCGCGCTTCTTCTCGTCGGAGTAGCTGCGCCAGAGCCGGTTCGACTCATGGACGCCGTCGCCCCAACGCTCAGCCGCTTCTTCTTCGTAGGCCGCTTCCTGTTCCGGAGTGAAGCCAACGAATAGCTCATCACCAGACATCTCGATCTCTCCTCTCAGGTGCTGGATCGTACGCTCTACCGTCTGCGCGAGCCGCGCCAGGCGTTTCTGACGCTCGCGCAGCGCCTTCCGATGCTGCTCCAGCGCGCGCAGCAGATCGAAGTCGGGCCGGTCCAGGGCCGCGCGGATCTCGTCCAGACTCAGCCCCAGCTCGCGCAGAAACAGGATTTGCTGCAAGCGCAGCACCGCCTGATGATCGTAGCGACGGTAGCCGTTGGACGGGTCCCTGGGCGGGCGCAGCAAGCCAATCGCGTCGTAGTGGTGCAGCGTGCGCACGCTCACCCCCGCGATTTTGGCAAGCTGCCGGACGGTATAGCGCGTTTCGGTCGTCATGGTGACCAGTCTAAACGATCACGTAACGTGAGAGTCAAGAGACTTCTTGGACGTGATTGCATGCAACGAAAGTCGTGAAACAGGTGAGCATAGCGATTAGCCAAGAGCCGAAAGACCAGAAGCAGTGCTATCCCCTCGCTGCTCGTACAGCGGCCTCGTAAGCGGGATATCGGACGAGGTCGTAAACTGTTCTTTGCGCTCCGGGAAACGGTTCAAGACTTTATTGAGCTTGGTGGCTTCCCATTCCTACTTGATCTGACTCAAATCTTTCGTCATGGCTGATCGCTCGTTATCGCTCCTGGTCAAAAAAGACCGCCTGCATCGCCCTCTACAATACCGGATGCCGGCGGTTCGATCAGTTATAATCCTCACGTGATCGGGTGTTATGCGTCAAATCACTTCGCGAACTGAGCTGAGGGCAGGCGTTTGATGTCCTCTGCGACCACCGATAAGTCATTGTCGAGCTGATGCCCGCCTTCATCCAGTTCACGCACCCGCGCCTGCGGCAGAATCTGCGCATAGAGGGCCAGATGCTCAAACGGCACGATTTCATCGTCCCGGCAGTGATAAAGGAAGATCGAAGCGCCCTTCGGGAGCCTGGCGGAAATCCCTTCCGGCAGCTCAAGCTCCTCGTAGCCTTCGTACCGCCAGCCATCCCCGCCCCAAAATGGACCGGCAATCAGAAAGATACCGGCGATCGGCTTCTCGATCCCCATCTCGCCCACACCCTTAATCACAACAGAAGCGCCGACTGAATGGCCCACGAGCATAACCGGCTCCGGCATCGCACCCAGTTCTGTTTCGATCTGCTGCTTCCACAGTTCATAAGGCGCATCTTCTTCGTTTAGCATCGCAGGGTAATGAATCTCGTACTCCGGGCCAAGCGCATCCTGAAGGCTTGCGGCCAGTGCTTTATCGTCTTCATAAGCACCTTCCCCGGCGCCTTGTATGAATAAGACATGCTTAGTCATGACTTATCTCCTTTAGGAAACAGCGCAAGAGACGCTAGCGAAAGCTGGGGATGATCTCTACAGATCCAGCAAATCCTCGCAGCGCAGGTCCTGATACGCCAGCATCGCGCGCTCCAGGTTCGGCCACCACAGCGCGGGATCGCCCTGCACCACCCAGTGATACACCGGGAAGAACAGGTTATGGATCGCCGACAGCCGATAATCCAGCCAGCAATCATCCCACGTGTAGCTCTCGACGCCCAGGTCGACCAGCCGGTCGTAATAGTGCCGGACGAGCGGGCGCTCCATGCGCGAGCGATAGTCCGGAAAATCATGCATCGCGATCATGTACGCCAGGTCATTCGTCGCCAGCCCGACCTGCCACATCGCCCAGTCGAGGATGCGCACCCGGTGCGTCTCCGGATCGCGCGGATACAGGAAGTTCCACGCGTGCGCGTCACCGTGAATGATCGTCAGCCCTTTGCCGCGCGCCATCCGCTCGTGATAGTGACGCGGCGGCCAGCGCTCAAATACACGCTTGAAGATCGCGCGCCGCTCGTCCGACATGCGATCGCCCATGAAGTCGAAGAAACCGCGCAGCCCGTCGCGGGCGCGGGCCAGCGTCGTCTCGTGAATATCCCCCGCCAACTCGCCAATGTCGCCGTCGATACGCGGGTGATCCCACCACGCGGCGTGGAACTGCGCCAGCGCGTTGATCAGCATCTCGTAGCGCGGCGTGGAAGGCGGCAGCGTGTGCGCCGAGGGCCGGTGCGTCGTGGAGACATCCTCCACCAGCAGGTGACCCGCCTCGGCCTCGGCATCGTACTCTGCGTCATAGCAATTCAGGATCAGCGGCGTCGCCTTCATCGACGGCACCACCGTCTGATAGAAGTCGATCTCGCGCCGAAAATCAGCCAGCTTGAGGAACAGACGCCGCGAAACGTGTGTCTTCGTGCCGTCCGTCCAGGTCAGCAGCAAGCGCGCGACCTGCGCGGTGTTCGTCTTCTCCGCGTCCAGCTCCACCGACGCGACCGCGCCCTGCTCGATGAATCCGTTGCGCGTGAGAACCTCGGTCAGCCATTCGGGCGTCACCTGCTCAAGATCAGTGATAACCAACGAAAACCTCCGGCGGGACGTCCACCCCCGCAAAGTTGTCAAACGTCAGATCGTGCGCGTCGAGCGCCAGCGCGGCCTTCACGCGCTCGAACAGCACCAAATAGCTATCGAGGATGCGCGGCGCGTCCGCCAGCCCCAGCGCGTCCAGCGCCTGATCGATCGCGCTCGCCGTCCCTTCGACCTCGATGAACGGCCCGAACGGCATCTCGTCCAGCACCACTTCCGCCGCGCCGAGCCGGTACGTCGTGCGGTACTTCTCGTACACAACATACGGCACGAATCCCAACCGTCGCAGGATGATATCCATCGTGTCGAAATCGCTGACCGTCACCTCGGCCTCGAAGCGCGTGCGGACGTTCTCTGCCAGCGCAGTATCCGCATCCGGCGGCGCCTTGTACGTCAGGCGCGCGGTCGCGTCCTGCCGCAGCCGCAGCACAATATCGTTCGGCGTCAGCGTCCCGGCGGCGTCTTCATAGCGCACGTTGCGCTCAAAAACACGCGGCGCGCGCAGCGCAGCGCCCGCCGCTTCCAGCCGCTGGCGGATCGCGTCCAGGTCCGCCACGGCGATCTTCACTTCCGTCTCAATCAGTGAGGACATCCGGTCCCTTCGCGCTCTAACGTCGCTCGGCGTCACGCTCGATCATATCATGCGCCCCCGCAAATGCCTCGCTTTCAGCGCACGCGCTCACGGGACGATGGTGCGAACCGCTTCCTTCAAATGCTGCTGAATCGCCAGCAACAACTCGCGATAGAAGCCGCGCGCGCTGTCCGGCGCCATCACCACATCGTGGTAATAGCTGCCCGAGGCGCGCTCCACCAGCCACAGGTCCACGCCAAAAAACGGCACGTCCGGCTGGTCGTCGAGCCGGTCGAACTTGATGCGGCGTAGCGAGGACATCAGCGCTTGATAGCGCTCCGGGTCGATCGGATAATCGAAGTAGACTTCCTTACCCGGCTTGTCGTAGACAACTTTGAGCGCGCCCGCAGGGGCATGCCCGCGCGTTAGCGTGGCAACCTGATTCGGAAAGCGGCCGTCGTGGTATTCAATCGTGACGCGAAACGCCTCGCTGACCGTCGGGCGCCGCGTCACGTTGCGCAGCTCATCCTGGCGCAGACGCAGCGCGATCAGGCGGATGGGATCCGCCCGGCGTGTTTCCATTGTTCCCCCCAGCCTGATGTCATGCTTTCACCTGATTATAGCGAAAACACGTCACCAGATGGTCATTCACCAGACCGCACGCCTGCATAAACGCGTAGCAGATCGTCGGCCCCACAAACTTAAACCCCCGCTTCAGCAAGTCCTTGCTCATCGCGCGGGACTCCGGCGTCTCAGCGGGGATCTGGCTCAGCTCCGTGAACCCGTTGTGCTTCGGCGCGCCGCCGACAAATCCCCAGATGTACGCGTCAAACGAGTCAAACTCGCGCTGCACGTCGAGGAAGGCGCGCGCGTTCTGCACCGCCGCGTGCACCTTGAGCTTGTTACGGATAATGCCCGGGTCGGCCAACAGCGCGGCGATCTTCGCGTCGTCGTAGCGCGCCACCACCGCCGGGTCGAACCCGTCGAACGCGCGGCGATAGCTCTCGCGCCGCTTGAGGATGATCGCCCAGTTCAGCCCGGCCTGCGCGCCTTCCAGAATCAGCATTTCGAACAACTTGCGGTCGTCATGCTCCGGCACGCCCCATTCTTCGTCGTGATACGCGAGATACAGCGGGTCGCCCGTGCCCCAGGGGCAGCGTTCGAGGTCGCTCATCATGCTCGCTCCTTCCGCGCCACTATCGCCACAAAATCATCCCATCGCGCGTCCGGCTCGCCGGTCAGCGAGGGGAAGAACGCGATCTCGCCAAAGCCGCACTCCGCCAGCAGCGCGCGATAGTCCTCGTCGGTGTACGCCTGCATGCTCGACGCATAGCGCGTCACCGCGCCGCTCGTCGCGTCCACGATGAAATACCGTTCGGTGGTGACATGCGCATCCTCGTCCCAGAACGTTTCATACAGGTAGAGGTGCGGGTCAGGGGAGAATAACCCGCCGCGCTCGCTGCTGTACCACGACGAGCCCGCGCGCCCGACCTTCTCCACCGCCGCGAAGGTGTGCGGCTCCAGCACCAGCGCGCCGCCAGGGTCCAGCGCGGCGTGCGCCCGCCGCAGGATCGCTCGCGCATCGTCGCGGCGGAACACGTTGAACTCGCCATAGATCAGCATCGCGCCGCCATACCCGCTGCCAAACTCGACGCGGCGCACATCGCCTTCGAGGTAGGTGCAGGCCAACCCTTCGGCCTCGGCGGTGGCGCGCGCGTGCCGGATGGAGGCGGGTGAGAAGTCTACACCGGTGCAGGTGTGCCCCCGGCGCGCGAGGCGGCTGGCGTACAGCCCCGGGCCACAGGCAAGGTCCAGCACCTTCGTCGGCTGCCCGCCGAGCGCTACGCCGTGAATCCACGCCACATGCCGGTCGATCACCGCCGGGCGGCGGCTGGCCGCGTCATCATCGGGCGCCAGATGAATCGCGAGCATCCGTTCGCTGAAGCTGGGATCGTTCCAGGGAATCTTCTCGCCTTCGATCCAGTTGCCAGGCGGCAGCCGCCGCCGGACGATCTCAAGAAGTGTGGTCACGCTGCCCCCCAGTGCGCCGTGCAAAACGCCGTGTAGCGGTGTGATGTTCCACGCGAAGAATTAGAACGTATGTTCAGTATATCATGGAAACGTCCGGCGTGTCCAGCCGGTACGGTTAGAAAATATAAGCTTTCAGAAAACCCGTTACGATGTCGCCAGCCGCCGCTTCAACGCCGGGAGCAGCGGGCGCATATCCGGCTCAGGAACCGTCACCGTCGCCGCCGCGATCACGCGCTCGTCATACGGCGCGATTGCCGCGCTCCACCCCGCGCGCTCGAACAACTGCACGTCGGACAGCATGCACCCTAGCGCCACGCACGATTCAGGCGCCGCACCTAGCTCAGCCAGCGCCGCGTCCGCCAGCGCGCCCTTCTCCGCCGGGTCGAACCGCAAATCGATCTCGCCGGTCAGTTCCTCGTCCTCGACATCCAGCCCGTTCGCGTACACAAACCGCGCGCCAAGCGCCTCCGCCAGCGGGCCGACCTGCAGATCAAACCCGTCGCTGAACAGCGCAATCGCCACGCCCGCCTCGCTCAGCACGCGCACCACCTCGCGCGCGCCGGGCAGCAGCGGCATCCGCGCCAGCGCCACCGACGTCCGCTTGACGTCCTGGCCTTCCCACAGCCGCGCCTCGCGCACGTGCCATTCGCGGTGGCGGTCGGGCCGGTGCTGGTAGCGTTCCGCCAGCACCAGCGCGTCTTCAATCGTCTCGAACTGCCGGTGGAGAAAATCGAACGGCTCGTGCTGCGGATAGTACGCGCCGTTCACGTTGATCAAAGCCAGTTTCAGGGGCGAGTGTGCCATGCGCTGCGCCTCATACCGTGTGATGCCAACCTTTGTGAAATCTTACACGATATAAGGTAAACGCGCGCGCCCCGCCCCGCATGTATCAGAAAGCACACGCCCCGCCCGCCAATTGGCAGGTGACCGCGCGCTAGAGCGCGATACGCATATGCGCCGGTGCCCGCACTTCCCGGCCCCGTCCCGTCAAAATGAGCGAAGGGGAACCCGTTCTGTTCTATTTCTTCCCTCCTCGTGGGGGAAGGATGGGGGAAACCGGAAACGGACCAGGGCTATACCTACCAGCCTCTACAGTTCCAGCACCGCCTTGCCGAACAGGTCGCCCGCTTCCATGCGCGCCATCGCGGTCTGCACCTCGTCCAGCGGGTACGTCGCGTCGATCACGGCCTTGAGCTTGCCCTTGAACAGCAGCCGCATCACGCGCACATAGTCGCGGTGCGGACCCATCGTGCTGCCCAGGATGGACAGGTGCTTGCCGAAGACCAGCCGGTTGTCGATCTCGACCTTTGGCCCGCCGGTGTTGCCGACCGTCACCACGCGCCCGCCGCGCGCCAGCGCCCGCAGGCTGTCGTTCAGCGTCGGCCCGCCCACGTTGTCGACCACCATGTCGACGCCGCGCTTCGCGGTGAGCTGGTACACCGCGCGGGACCAGCCGCCCTCGACGTCGCGCGGGATGATCGCGTCCGCGCCGAGCGCCTGCGCCCGCTTCAGCTTCTCGTCCGTGCTACCGACCGCGTACACCGTGCAGCCGGTCAGCTTGGCGATCTGGATGCTGGCCGTGTTCACGCCGCCGCCCGCACCGATCACCAGCACTGACTCGCCCGGTCGCAGGTTGCCGCGCGTGATCAGGCTGTGCCACGCCGTCACAAACACCAACGATGCGGCGGCGGCCTCGGCGAACGAGACGTGCTCCGGCAGCGCGATCAGGTTCCGCGCCGGGATGGTGATGTACTCCGCGAACGTCCCGCTGACGTGCTCGCCCAGGATGGCGAAGCGCGTGCAGCGGTTTTCCCAGCCCGCACGGCAGAACTCGCACTCCCCGCACGACAGCGTCGGATCGACCGCCACGCGCGCGCCGATCTCCCAGTCCCGCACATTCGCGCCCAGCGCGTCGATCGTCCCGGCGGCGTCCGCGCCGAGGATGTGTGGCAGGCTGAGCTTGATCCCCGGCCAGCCGTTGCGCACCCAGATGTCGAGGTAGTTCAGCGCAGCAGCGCGCACGCGCAGCCGCACCTCGTCCGGCCCCGGCTCAGGAACGGGTAAATCGGTCGCAATCGTCACGTTCTCGACCGGGCCGTGCTCGCGAATGATGGCTGCTTTCATAGTCTCACGCATCCTTACTCAAGGCGACAGGAAACCGAGATCGAGCCGGTAAATGAGATCTATCCACGACAGAACAGCGGTATTGACCCGCTCGCCTTCCGCTGGCGGCGGATCATCGACCCGCATCACCACGACGCTCACCGGCAAATCGCCGTCATCGCCGGCAAACGCGCGGTCAAACGTCCAACGCTCGGACAGTGGTTTCTTCGTGGCGAGGCTGACATAGCCGGACATGCGCTGGCGCAGCACGTCTGCCGTAGCGGCGGCGTCCGCGCCGGGTAGCAGCACCAGCGCAACGGCGAGATACGTCGCCTCCGCGCTGCGATACGTCCCAAAGGCGGCCAAGCTGTATGGCGATAGCGTGTCATCGTCTTGCGGCGGCAGCGTCGCCCGCAAATCGTGGATACCGCCCGGACCCGACGCGCTCTCTAATATCAGAGCCGGATCGCCCAGCACGATGCCGTTGTAGAAGACCGCGCCGACCAGCGCGCCCACATCCGAGCGGCTGAGCCGGTGGAGCGTGTTCGCCGCAGTGCGAAAGCGCGCGTCTTCGGCCAGCGACGCCTGCACGCCCTGCCGCGCGTCGAGCGCGCCTTGCACCACCTCGGTCGCGCGTCCGATCAGGATCGTGCCGTCGTCCAGCACGGCGATTCGATTGAGCGCGCCCAGCACCCCGACGCGCGGCAGATCAGAGCCGAGCGCGGTCTCAAAATCGTCCAGAATGCGATAAAACGTGCCGCCGTCGAGCGCCTCAGCCTCATAGCCGGTCGCCAGCAGCGCGTCCCCGATGCGCGCCGGTTCGAGCGCCGTTTCCAGCACGGTGATATTGGCAGGCGGCGCATCCGTCGCCACATACCGATCCACCGCGAACACATCAAAACCATAGGCCGAGCGCATCTCTTCCCTAAACATGTATTCCATACCCAGCGCTGACGGCGGGACGACCTGTCGCGGCATCACGAACATCCACCACGCCCGCTGAAGTTCCGGCAGCGCTTCGGCGGCAGCCAGGTCCGGGGCGCGCGGAATGCCCGTCGCCGCGTGCCACGCCGCAAAATCGCCATACGTGACCAGCGCGCCATCCTCAACTGCCGCCAGCGGAATGGTCGCCAGCATCTCCAGCAGTGGATTTTCGTCGTCCTGAGCGGCCACCGGCGCCGGGAGCACCATCCCCCCGACCATCAGCGCCAGCAGCAAGAGGGTAAAGTAACGCGTCATCCTCGACTCCTCTCGCGCAAAAGCTCACCAAGAATGTTATTGGAACCGCACCGTGAACGGGACGGTGTCCGTTAACGTGTCGTTGAGGTACACCTCGGCGCGGTAATCGCCAATCCGCCACTGCTGCTCCGGGTGCGTCGCGCTGAACAGCAGCTTGCCGCTGCCCGAGCGAATCGACTCATCGCCCACCATGCGATCGCTGCCGTCCTCGCCCGCGCCGACCTGCACCCACACCACGCGTACCTCGCTGTCGTCCGGCGCGTTCGCGAGATCGACCAGCAGATAGAACGTGTCCGCCGGGTTGTACGAGAGCGTTTTGGTCGCGCCCGTTTCATCGCGGACAAGGTCCGCCGCGCGCACATACGCTGTCGTGATCGCGATGCTGCACGCCAATCCGCTCGCAATCAGGGCCAGCGCGACCAGCGCCAGCCGCCAGTGTGTCTTGTGCATCTCGCGCTCCTTCGTTGTGCCGATCCTCCGGTGCCCGTCCACCCCCACGCGCTCTAGCATACTCAGGCGCGGGGGTTTCCGGCAACCTGCCGTGACTTTGCGGCGCGGCGTTGTTATCATCAGGCGGCGCTCTGCAATGAAAGGGTGAATGGTATGCTCCGCTTCTTCGTGCGGGCGGCGCTGGCGGCGCTGCTGCTGGCCGCCGCGCTGCTGCCCGTGACGGCTGCGCGCGCGCAGGATGGGTGCGCCGGGCTGGTCGAGCCGCGCCTGGCAACCGACGCGCTGGGGCGAGTCAGCTCGCCGTATGGCGTCAGCCTCAAAGATCGTCCGAACACCGGCGCGGCGGGCGCCGCCGAGGTGATGCTCATGCCGCCGGGGACCGTCTACACCGTCGTCGACGGCTTCCAGTGCGCGAGCGGCTATCGCTGGTGGCAGGTGCGCCTGAGCAACGGCACGACCGGCTGGGCCGCCGAGGGCGACGCGGCGAATTACTTCCTGGAGCCGGTTGTCGTCGGGCTGGACGTCTTCCACCCCAGCGCGGACCGCGCGCAGATCTCGCACACCTTCGTCACGCCGGACGCTCGCGCCGAGGCGCGCCCTGCCTTCCCGGTCACGCCCATCGAGGCGACACCCGCCGACGTGTGGCAGTCGGTCGAGATTGAGCGGCTCGTCCCTGCCGTCGAGCAGGCGTTGCAGAACTGCCCAGAGCGCCTCACCGGGACGCCATTCGCGGGCCTCGCCAGCGCCGAAGATGCGTTGCAGCTTCCCCTGCCGCCGCTGGACTATGACGTTTATCCCGCGCCGGACGGCGCGCGCCTGTTGCTGGTGCGCCACCTGCACCTGCTTGTCCCGCGCTGCGACCACGCCCTGCCAGAGCGGATCGGCATTAGTCGCGTGGTCGTGCTCGGCCCGGACGGATCAGAAACCGAGCTATTCCCCTTCGCGCAGCACAGCGACATCCCGGCTTCTGAGGACCAGTACCTCGCGGACCGGATCGACGCCTGGGCGATCTATCTGGACGAGGTCGTCTGGGCGCCGGACGCGCGGCATATCGCGTTCGTCGCGGCCTACCGGGACGCCTGCGGCGATCAGGCGTGCTATCGCTTCCATATGTACGTCGCCAGCCTGGAGACCGGCCAGCTTTACATCCTCGGCGAGGGGCGGCACGTCGCGTGGGCCAGCGGCGGCGCGCGCCTGATGTTCTTCCGGCTGCTAAGCGACGCAGAAGGCCGCCAGGTTCCGCTGCTGTTCTCGGCGCGGCCCGACGGCACCGACCGCCAGGAAATCTGGCTGCCGGGCGGCGCGCTCTACCTCTCCGGAACGCAGACCGGGACCGGCCTGCCGTGGAACGAGAGCGGCACGCGCCTGCTGGTTGGCAACGCGGGCCGGACGGACGAGGTAATGGTCTTTGACACAGGCGATAAGGGCTTCACGCCGCCGGTCATGACGCCGGAGATCGCCGCGCCGCTCAACCGGCTGTCCGTCCACCTCGTCCAGGGCGAGACCGCCTACCTTTGGACCACCATTCGCGGCGATTTCGTGCTCCAAAACGTGCGCCGGGGCGACAGCACGCGTCTCAACAGCGCGCTCGGCGGGGCAGGCGTGCCGCTGGCGCGCGTGGAGCTGTTCGACACCGGGGAAAGGCTGCTCGCGGTGATGGCGGACGGCAGCGCCTACGTGCTGGACATCGGCGCGGACACGCTCACGCCGGTCGCCATGCCCGGCTGAGGCGCCCATGTCCCGCCAGGGAGTCGCGCTTGCGCTGGTCGTCGCGCTGCTGCTGGTCGGCTTCGGCCTGCGCACGCGCCATATCACTGCGCTGCCGCTCTACCAGGACGAGACCTATCACCTGCGCCGCGCCGGGGACGTGTACCGCTTCGCCGATAACCCGATCGCCTACGCGCATGGCAAGCTGCTGCTCTACTACTGGATCGGCGCGTTCCGCCCCGCGTACACCGAGGCCGGGCTGATGACCGCCCGCCTCAGCGTCGCGCTGACCGGACTGATCGCGGCGTCTGGCGGCGCGGCATTGGCGCGGGCGCTGTTCGGCCAGCGCGCCGGATTGTTGGCGCTCGCCTTCCTCGTCTTCACGCCCTACGCCCTGTTCTACGACCGCCTCGCCCTATCCGACACGCCTGCTGCCGCGCTAAGCGCCCTCGCCGGGTGGTGGACGCTCGCCACCATCCGCCGCCCAACACGCCGCCGGGGGATCGTCCTCGGCGGGCTGCTGGCGCTGGCCCTGCTCGCCAAACTTTCGACCGCGCCACTGCTGGCGCTGCCGCCGCTGGCCGCGCTGCTGTTCGCGCCGACGTCGCTCTCTCTGCGCGAGAACTGGACCCGCGTCCGTCCCGCGCTGTTGCCCGCCGTCTTGATCGTGCTCGCCGTGGGCGCGCTGTATGGGATCGGCGCGTTCGAAAACGCGCTCAGCGGGCGCCCGCAGGAGCCTTACGATCCAGAGCTGTTCGAGCTCACTCGCGGTTTCGGCGGGTTTGTTAAAAATTTGCGGTTGGCGTGGGATGCGGGCGCGGTCTTCCTCAGCATGCCGCTTGTGCTCGGCGGGCTTGCGCTGGCGATCGCGGCCCTGCGGCGTGGGCGCGCCGCGCTCTACCTGCTCGGCTGGCTGCTGGCCGTGACGGTCCCCTTCCTCGCGTTCGCGGTCGTGCTCCAGACGCGCTATTTCGTCCCCGCGCTGCCGGTGTTCGCGGCGCTGCTCATAAGCCTCACGGACTGGAACCTCCTCCAGCCTC
>CAZVCM010000119.1:8689-11965 GCA_964626105.1 uncultured Thermoflexus sp. | reverse complement strand
GACGATCGTGACGCTCGAGGCCGACGAGATGGAAGCGGAAGAAGAGGGCACCGGGTACGACGAAGAGGGGATGCCCACCGAAGCAGCAATTGATGCGGCGTTCGAGTACTTCGCCGACCTGCACCAGAACATCCTGCAGTACACGCGCTCTGGTGCCGCGCCCGGCCAGATGGCGGCCACCGGCCAGATCGCCGTTGCGATCATCTTCGCGCATGACTGCGTGAAGCTCCAGGTCGAGGGCTTTGAGGGCATCGTAGTGAACACGTTCCCTGAAGAGGGCACCGGTTACGAGATTGGTGGCATGGCGCTGATCGCCAACGGCCCCGAGCCGGAAGCGGCCAAGCAGTGGATCGAGTGGGCGCTCAGGCCCGAGGCGCAGGCAATTGCCGCGACCGTGAACTCGCTCCAACTCCCGACCAACCCCGAGACCCCCGTGTCCGAGCTGTCGCCTCGGCTGGATGAGGTCAATCTGGTGGACTACAACTTCATCGCCGCAGGCATGCACCGTACCGATATGGTGGAGCGTTTCGACGCCGAGGTCGCCCCGCAGCCGGTTGACTAACGAGCGGTTTGCGCTTAAACCGACTCTTCTTCGGCGGTGGTGACGGGCTTCTGCCATCACACGCCTGACCAGGCACCCAGCGACGGGCGGGGAAAACCCGCCCGTCCATCCTGGTTAGAGCGCGCCACCGCCGGACCACCTGATCGCAGCCAACGGAGAGACTTGCTGTGCAAACCGTCACCCGCAATCGCCGGAACGCCGCCGCGCAATCGCTGAGGCGCAATCGTCGGATCGCCGAGTTCTGGCGGATTTTTCAAGACCCGGTGCTGTTGATCGGCCTGGTGCTGGTCGTCCTGTTCATCATCATCACGATCATCAGCCCGATCTACGCGATGGTCGAAGAAAGCCTGACCGAGAAGGGTCGGGAATTGTTCGACCGCTACCTGACCTCGCCCGTCTACCAGCGCATCATCCGCAACACAATGGAGATGGGGCTGCTTGTCGGCGCGACAGGGACCGTGCTCGGCTTCATCATGGCTTACGCGCAGGTTAAGGTGGCAATGCCCTTCAAGCGCGTGATCCACATCATGGCGCTGGTGCCGATCATCTCCCCCCCGTTCGCGGTCGCGACCGCCGCGCTGCTGTTGTTTGGACGCAACGGCATTATCTCGTACGACGTTTTTGGCGAGCGCTATGATATTTACGGGCTGGATGGGCTGACGCTCGTCCTTACGCTCTCATACTTCCCAGTCGCCTATATGAACCTGCGCGGCATGATGCAGGCGCTCGACCCCGCGTTAGACGAAGCCGCGACCAACCTCGGCGCGAGCAAATGGCGCACCTTCCGCACCGTCACCGTTCCGATGCTGATCCCCGGCATCGCCGGGTCGTTCCTGCTGCTGTTCGTCGAGGCAATCGCGGACCTGGGCAACCCGCTCGTGCTAGGCGGCAACTACGAGGTGCTCGCCACGCGTATCTACGTGTCGATTGTCGGGCTGTATGACACGACCGCCGCCGCGGTGCTGTCGGTCGTGCTGCTGGTCCCTTCGCTGCTAGTGTTCGTCGTGCAGCGCTACTGGATCAGCCGTACCTCGGTCGTCTCAGTGACGGGCAAGCCGAGCGGCACGCCGCAGCAGATCACGCATCCGGCGGTCGTGTGGCCGCTGTTCGCGCTGGTGATGTTCGTCGTCCTGCTGATCCTCTTGATCTACGGGGTGATCTTCGCGGGCGCCTTCACGAAGATTCTCAACGTCAACAACGAACTGACGCTGGAACACTTTGACTTCGTGATCAACGGCTACGGCTCCGAAGCGATGAAGGACACGACCCAGCTTTCGGCCATCGCCACACCGATCGCGGGCGTGCTCGGTATGCTGATCGCGTTCCTGGTGGCGCGCAAGAAGTTCACCGGGCGCCACGCGCTGGACTTCGCGACCATGCTCGGGATCGCCGTGCCCGGCACGATCCTGGGGATCGGCTACCTGCTGGTCTTCAACACACCGAACGAGATCACGCTGCCGGTTATTGGAACTGTCACGCTGTTGCCGAAGCTCACCGGCGGCCGAGCGGTGTTTGGTGGCGCGGCGGCGATCGTCCTGGTCTACATCGTCCGCAGCGTGCCCGCGGCCCTGCGCGCCGGTGTGGCGGCGCTGTCGCAGATCGATCCGTCGATTGAAGAGGCTTCCGTCAGCCTGGGCGCGGACAATTTCGGGACGTTCCGGCGCATCACCCTACCGCTGATCCGCCCCGCGTTTCTGTCCGGCCTGATCTACGCCTTTGCGCGCTCGATGACAACCATCTCGGCGATCATCTTCCTGACGACGCCGGGCACGAAGATCATGACGCACCAGATTCTGAATGAAGTCGAGAATGGGCGCTATGGCAACGCGTTCGCCTACTGTGTCATCCTGATCGCGATCGTGCTGGCCGCGATCGGGATCCTGGCGGTGGCAGTAGGCACCACCACTGGCGCCGAGAAAACTACCATAGAAGGAGCCGCGTAAATGGCTGCAACACAAGCGGGGACGCTCGTCCTCGATGATGTCTCGAAGCTCTTTCCTCAGCGCAGCGGCCAGGGCGATGTGCGCGCGGTCGACCATGTCTCATTGACCATCGAGCCGGGCGAATTCGTCACGCTGCTGGGGCCATCCGGCTGTGGCAAAACAACCACGCTGCGGCTGATCTCGGGTTTCGAGATGCCAACCTCAGGCCGGATTCTCCTGGACGGTAAAGACATCTCGAACCGCCCGCCGAACAAGCGTGACATGGCGATGGTGTTTCAGAGCTACGCGCTGTTCCCGCATATGAGCGTCTTCAACAACGTCGCGTACGGGCTGCGCGTGCAGCACACGCCGCGCGGGGACGTGCGCGGGCGCGTTGAGCGCGTGCTCGATCTGATGGGGCTGGGCGGCCTGGGCGAGCGCCGCCCGCACGAGCTTTCTGGCGGGCAGCAGCAGCGCGTTGCGCTGGCGCGCTCGCTGGTGGTCGAGCCGCGCGTGCTGCTGTTTGACGAGCCGCTCTCAAACCTGGACGCCAAGCTCCGCGTGCAAATGCGCAGCGAAATCCGCAATCTGCAGCGCCGCCTGAACATCACCAGCGTGTACGTCACGCACGATCAGGTTGAGGCGATGGCGCTCTCAGATCGCATCGTTGTGATGAACAACGGCCAGATCGAACAGATCGGCTCGCCAGAGGAGATTTACCGGCGCCCCGTGTCACGCTTCGTGGCGGACTTCATCGGGCGGGCGAACTTCCTCGAGACGACCGTCCAGGCC
>CAZVCM010000119.1:0-8679 GCA_964626105.1 uncultured Thermoflexus sp. | reverse complement strand
CAGGAAGCGACCGTCACGCTGCTCGGCCAGACGGTCACGCTCTCGGCCAGCGCGCCGCTCAAACCGGGGGACCGCGCGGTCGCGGTGCTGCGCCCGGAAGTGCTGACGATCGAGGCGAATCCCGCGCTCGAACAGGTCACGATCGAGCAGGCGATGTACCTCGGCTCAACAGTTGAGTATGTCGTGCGCCTCGGCGAGCAGCGCCTGATCGTGGTGGATGCTGATCCGCGCCTGGGCCGCGTGTTTGAAGAGAACACGACCGCCGGGCTGGCCTTCCAGCCGGAGACCGTACATCTGCTGGCCGAAAACGGCACCTGATCGCTCGATCCCGTCGCATTCCCTGACGCCCTGCGCCTGCCGCGCGGGGCTTTTTTTGTGCGCCGCTTCCGCACCGGGAAGCGGGTCACCTGTCCTAGTCGAAAATCCCCCACGCTCCTGATGCAGCGCCCGCCGGTTCTGTCTACGCTAGCTCACAGAGTGGGCGCCGCCTCGCTTCCAGCCAACACCTGGCGGCGACCTGTATTCATGACCCACGAGGGAAAAGGACGGCACGGCATGAGCCATCACACGCACAAACCGCAGGTGGTTGTGATCACCGGCGCATCGGCAGGCGTGGGCCGCGCGACGGCGCGGGCTTTCGCGCAGCGTGGCGCGCACATCGGGCTGCTGGCGCGCGGCGCCGAGGCGCTGGAGGCCACCCGGCGCGAGGTAGAAGAACTCGGTGGGCGCGCGCTCGTTTTGCCGATGGATGTCGCCGACGCTGCAGCGGTCGAGGCCGCCGCAAACGAGATCGAGCGCACCTTCGGGCCGATCGATGTGTGGATCAACAACGCGATGGTCTCGGTCTTTTCGCCGATCAAGCAAATGGAGCCGGACGAGTTCCGCCGCGTGACCGAAGTGACGTACCTCGGTTATGTCTACGGCACGCTGTCCGCGCTGCGGCGTATGCTCCCGCGCGATCACGGCGTAATTGTGCAGGTCGGTTCGGCGCTGGCGTATCGCGGAATCCCGCTGCAGGCCGCGTACTGCGGCGCCAAGCACGCCGTCGAGGGCTTTACCGATTCGTTGCAGGTCGAGCTGCTCCATGATAAGAGCAACGTGAAAGTCACGATGATCCAGATGCCCGCGCTCAACACGCCGCAGTTCGACTGGGTCAAGAGCCGACTGCCGAACCGGGCGCAGCCGGTCCCGCCGATCTTTCAGCCAGAAGTCGCCGCCGACGCGATTATGTGGGCGGTCGATCATCCGCGCCGGGAGTACTATGTCGGCGGCTCGACCACGCAGGCAGTGATCGGCAACAAGATCGCGCCGGGGTTGGTCGACCGCTACCTGGCTAAGAACGGCTACCAGTCGCAACAGACCGAGCAGCCCGAAGACCCGGACCGCCCGCATAACCTGTGGGAGCCAGTCTCTGGCGATCGCGGCGCGCACGGGCGCTTTGACGCGCGGGCGAAACGGTCCAGCGTGCAGTTCTGGCTCAGCAAGCACCGCCAGACGATCGCGCTGGCTGGAGCCGCTCTAGCGGGCGGACTGGCTGCCATCGCCGCCGCCAAAGACAGCTAACGCGAAGAAGCGAGGAGAGACATGAACGCACCCATGCGTTTTGCGAAAGGCGCGGCAGCGGGGCTGATCGCGACCGCGCCGATGACCGCCGTGATGTTGGGCTGGCATCGCAAGCTTCCCTGGTGGCAGCGCGATCCACTGCCGCCTAGCAAACTGACCACCCGCATCCTGCGCGCGGTGGGGCTGAAGAAGCTCGACGACGAGGCGCACGAGCCGCTAACCTGGATCAGTCACTTCGGCTACGGCGCGGCCAGTGGAGCGCTGTTTCCGCTCGCGGAGTCCCTCATGCGAGACCTGCCCCCGCCCATCCACGCGAAAGGGGTGGTCTATGGCCTGCTGATCTGGACCGGCAGCTATCTCGGCTGGATCCCGGCAGTGGGCCTGCTAGAACCCGCCACCGAGCATCCGAAACAGCGCAATATGTTGATGATCGCGGCGCACCTCGTCTGGGGCGCGACGATGGCAGCGCTGTATGGCATGTGGCGCGACAATGAGCAGAAAGGTGGCTGATCGATGCGGCACACCGAACTGTGGTACAAAACCGCGATCATCTACTGCCTCGATGTGAAAACGTTCAGAGACTCGAATGGCGACGGCGTGGGCGACTTCGAGGGGCTGATCGATAGCCTGGACTACATCGCCAGTCTGGGCGTCAACACGGTCTGGCTGATGCCGTTCTACCCCAGCCCGAACCGCGATAACGGCTACGATGTCGAGGATTACTACGGTGTTGATCCGCGCCTGGGCACGCTGGGCGATTTCGTCGAGTTCACGCATCAAGCGCACAACCACGGCCTGCGCGTCCTGATCGACCTGGTGATCAACCATACCTCGGTTGATCACCCTTGGTTTCAGGCGGCGCGGCAAAATCGCAACTCGCGCTATCACGATTACTACATTTGGTCTGACGAAAAGCCAGAAGACGCCGACGAAGGTGTGATCTTCCCCGGCGTGCAGGAATCGACCTGGACGTATGACGAGCAAGCGGGGCAGTACTACTTCCACCGCTTCTACCATCACCAGCCCGACCTGAACATTTCCAATCTCGACGTGCAGGAAGAAATCCGCAAGATCATGGGCTTCTGGCTGGAGCTGGGCGTCAACGGCTTTCGCATGGACGCGGCGCCGTTCGTGATCGAGATGCGCGATCTGGAGTCCGGCTCGTTCGAGTCGCGCGACAGCTACCTCGAATACTTCCGGCACTTCCTCTCATGGCGGCGTGGCAACGCGATCATGCTCGCCGAGGCGAATGTGCCGATGGATCACGTCCCGCGCTATTTCGGGGACGGCGACCGGATGCACATGCTGTTCAACTTCATGGCGAACCAGCACCTCTACCTCGCGTTCGCCCGGAACAGCGCCGAGCCGCTGATTGAGGGGTTGAATCAGCTTCCAGAAACTCCTGCGCTCGGCCAGTGGGCGCAGTTTCTGCGCAACCACGACGAGTTGAGTTTGGACAAGCTCAGCGACGCGGACCGCGAAGAAGTCTTCGCCGCCTTTGCGCCGGACGAGGATATGCGCATCTATGACCGGGGCATCCGGCGGCGGCTCGCGCCGATTCTGGAAAATGACCGGCGGCGGCTGGAGCTAGCACACAGCCTGCTGCTGACGCTCCCCGGCACGCCGGTGATCTACTATGGGCAGGAGATCGGTATGGGTGATGACCTCAGCTTGCCAGAGCGGATGGGCGTCCGCACGCCGATGCAGTGGTCCGCCGACAAGAACGGCGGCTTCTCGACCGCCGACCCCAAACAACTCATTCGCCCTGTCGTCTCCCGAGGGGAATTCGGTTACGAGCGTGTCAACGTCACCGCGCAGCGACGCGATGATAGCTCGCTCATGCGCTGCGTCCAGCGCATGATTGTGACGCGGCGCCAATGCCCGGAATTTGGCATTGGCCGCTTCGAGCTGCTTGACCCTGGCGACCCGCGCCTGCTGGCGCATCGTAGCGAATGGGAAGACGGCACCGTGATCGCGGTACACAACTTCTCGGACGAGCCGCTCACCGCGCGGCTGAAGACCGGCGAGGCGATTGCGCTGATCGACCTGCTCAGCAACCGAGAGTATGAGACGAATGGGCATGAGGAGCATGCAATCGAGATAGCGCCATACGGCTATCGCTGGTTCCGCGTTAAACACGATGGAATGATCTACTAGCCGCGAGGGAAACCCATGAACGGGCAATCACCGCAATCGTGCTGCTGATGATTCTGCCCGTGCTGATGGCGTTCGGCGTCTTTGGCGAGAGCTTCAGCACCGCGAGCGCATCGGGACAAGATGTGCGGCTCAGCGTGGAATACCCCTCTCGACGGTGCTACTGCTCGTGTTCGGAAGCTCGCTAGCCGCGCACCTCAATATGCGCGACAGAGAGGTCGTTGAGGGCGCACCCACTGTGCTGGTCGCGCATGGGGAGTATATCCTCGAAAGCCTCAACCGCGAGCGAATCACGCCCGGCGAGATCTTCAGCGAGATGCATAAGGCGGGTCTGGACGACTTGCCGCAAGTGCGCTGGGCTGTGCTGGCAACCGATAGGAAGATTGCGATCGTACCAGAACCGCCGGCCAAGATCCAGAGCGAGCGAAGCTCGCAGAGGGCCCGCCGGCGGCTAGTTGTCGCGTGGCAGAGGCGCAGAAGAGAGCGCCCGTTAGGCTTCCTTCGTGGCGCGCGGATCGAGCGCGTCGCGCAGACCGTCGCCCAGGAAGTTAAAGGCAAACATCAGCAGGAACAGCGCCAGCGCCGGGAAAATCGCCTGGTTCGGATAGCTCTTGATCGCTTGCGCGCCTTCCGAGATCATATTGCCCCAGCTTGGCGTCGGCGGGTTCACACCCAGGCCGATAAAGCTGAGGAACGCCTCAGTCGAGATATAGCGCGGGATCGCGAGGCTTTCGCGCACGATGACCGGCCCCATGATGTTCGGCAGCACGTGCCGGAAGAGGATGCCGCGATCGCTGACGCCGATCGACTCCGCGGCCTCGATAAACTCTTTCTCGCGCAGGGACAGCACCTGCCCGCGTGCCAGACGCGCGGTGTCCATCCACGACGTGAGGCCGATGCCAATGAAGATGAACAGCATACCGCCAAACGCCGCGTCGATCTTGTTCAGCCGGTAGGCGAGCGTGCCCACCTCGCTTTGCGTGAAGCTCGCGCGGAAGAATGCCATCATAAGGATGATCAGCAGCAGCGTGGGGAAGGCGTACATGATGTCTACAAAACGCATCATGATATTATCCACACGCCCGCCGAGATACCCTGAAATCATCCCGTAGACGGTGCCCACAAGCAGGCTTGTCAGCGGGCCGATGAATGCAACAGAAAGCGAAATCCGCGCGCCGTAGACGATGCGCGTATACAAGTCGCGCCCGACGTTATCCGTCCCCAGATAATAGTCATTATCGACGCGAACATAGCCATTTTCGTCGCCAAGCGCGGCCATCTTCGGGAAGAGATCGAGCACCCAGTCGGGCGCTGTGTTCACCGCTAGATAGTTCTGCTCAGCATAGGTATACGGGGTGATCCGAGGCGCGAAGATTGCCGCCAGAATAAACCCGATAATCACAAGCAGGCCGACAATCGCGGCTTTGTTGCGGATCAACCGCCGCCAGGCATCCGTCCAGGGGCCGCGACTCTTTTCGACAGCGTCAAGTCCAAGACGAGCGACTTCTGGCGAGGTTTCAGCGGCATTGTCCGCAGGTGTTCCAATGGATGTCATGTTCAGGACTCCCCTCGCCTAGTCAGTGAACCGAATGCGTGGATCGAGCCACACGTAGGTGAGGTCCACAATGAAATTTGCGACAACGATAAAGAACGCGAACAGCAACGTTGTACCCATAATAGTCGCGTAGTCGCGCTGGTTGATGCTCACGACGAAATAGTGGCCCAGACCCGGCAGGCCGAAGACTTTCTCAATGACGAACGTGCCGGTGATCAGCGCCGCCAGCAGCGGCCCCATGATCGTCACCACCGGGATCATCGCGTTCTTCATCGCGTGCAGCCAGACCACCTGACGATTGTGCAGCCCTTTAGCGCGGGCCGTGCGAATGTAGTCTTCGTTGAGCACCTGGAGCAAGCTGGCGCGTGTCAGCCGGGCAATCAGCGCAGACTGCGCGAAACCAAGCGCAAAGGCGGGCATAATGAGCTGTTCAAGACTGCCCCAGCCTGTCGTCGGCAGCCAGTTAAGCTCGACCGCGACGACATATTGGAGCAAGGGCCCCAGCACAATTGCTGGAACCGACACCCCCAGGATCGCCACGCTCATGCTGAAATAGTCAAAAGTTGTGTTCTTGCGAAGTGCGGCGAAGGTCCCCAGTGGGATGCCGATCACGGTGGCGACTGCCATCGCCGCCAGGCCCAACTGGAACGAGATCGGGAAATGGTCCTCGATGATGCCGTTCACCGAGCGTGTCCGGTCAGTATACGACGGCCCGAAGTTCATCCAGCGCAGTGTGGTGTTATCTCCAAACGGCAGATCGATGTTGATCAGGTGATCATCGGTGACCGAGAACTTGTACTCGCCGGTGGTGATCTTCGGGACCACAAGGTCACCCATGTAGTCGAGATACTGTCTCCACACCGGCGCATCGAGGTTGTACTTCGCGTTGAGGTTGTCGAGGACGTGCTGCGGCAATTTCTTCTCTCGGGCAAACGGGCCGCCAGGGACCTGATGCATAAGAAAGAACGTGATGATCGATACGACTAACAGCACGACCATCAGGCCAATGAGACTGCGTCCAAAATATTGCGCCATCTGACGTCTCCCGCCGCCGTTTGCTCGTACTGGCGCGCACAACCTTGTCCCAACCGAACGATTGGAAAGGGGTGTTCCTGATGCACTACGCGAGCACGACGGCTTATTCTACCGGGCAGTAAGAGGGTACTTTTTGGCTTCTTCGAAGCGTGCGGAGCGTCCCGGCCCAGCGTAACGCCCGCGACCCCTGAACAGGGGAGAGAGAGCGCAAGGCTCTCTCTCACACCGTCCTATTGATCTACTAGCTAGATCGCGATTCGGTTCAACGCAAGCTAGCTAATGATGTCCCACTTGTCATAGCGCTCGATGCCGATAATCGACGGCGAGGCGTCCAGGTGGGTGCCGATCATGCTGATCTTGGTGTAGAAGTAGATCGGAGCCATCGCAGCATCTTCCCAGGTCAGGATGTGCTCGGCGCGGGCGTAGAGATCCTTGCGGGCCTCGAAGTCCGTCATGAGCTTGGCCTCGTCGATGAGCGAGTCGAACTCGTCGCTGCCCCAGTTGGTGTCGTTGTTGCCTGAGGTCGAGTAGAACACGTCACCCAGGAAGTTGTGCGGGTCGCCGTAGTCAGCGCACCAGCCGAGACGCCAGATATTCGGCGCGTCCGAAGACAGGGTCTCCAGGTACGTCTGCCATTCCTGATTCGCGACGTTGACGGTGATATCAAGCGTCTCCACCAACATCTGCTGGACGATCTGCGCGATCGTCGCGTGCGCTTCGTCGGTGTTGTACATCAGGGTGACTTCTGGCATGGTTTCGCGCGTCAGGCCGGTTTCCTCGAAGTAGGCTTCCAGTTCCTGAATGGCGACTTCGGCGTCGCTGTACACGCCGAGCTCAGGGTACTCTTCCTGAGTGGCGGAGGCAGCGAAGTTCGGACGGCTGAAGAAGCCCGCCGGCAGTTCGCCACGGCCGAGGACGTCGACCAGCGTTTGGCGGTCGATCGCAGCCGACAGCGCGCGACGCATGTGGACGTTATCGGTCGGCGGCTTAATCGCATTAAAGCCGTAGTAGTACGTGCAGTCACGCGAGCCGATGAACAGCTCGTCCGGGCGCTCGACGCGCAAGCGCGGCAGGTCGGGCAGCGGAACGACTTCGATCGTGTCCAGCTCACCGGCCTCATACGCCGCCAGCGCTGCCGAAGAATCCAGGAACACGGCCTCGATCACATCAATCGCGGGAACCGGGTGGCTCTCAGTGCCTTCCCAGAAGGGGTTCTTGATGATCTCAACCCGCGAGCCAGGCTCATAGGTCTTCAGCGCGTAGGTGCCGTATACATGGTAGTTCTCGGGCAGCGTCCAGGCGTCGCCATTCTCTTCAATGGTCCACTGCGGCTGGGCGGTGAAAACCCACAGGCCGTAAACCTGGAGCAGGAAACCAGCCGGCTCAGGCGCCGTGATCTGCAGCGTGTAGTCGTCCAGCGCCTCGATCGCGACATCTTCCATCGCGCCTTCGCCCGCGTTGTAGGCGTTGCCGCCCTCAACCCAGTCCGCCGGCAGGTAGCCATAGTCGGACGCGGTCTCAGGGGCCATCGTGCGCAGCGCGCCATACACGAAGTCGTGCGCTGACACGTAACGAACCTCGCCAGCATCGTCCGTCACTTCGACGACCGAGTCCGTCGCGGCATCGTACACAACCCACGGCACACCCTGCTTGATCGTAAAGGTGTAGACGCGGCCATCTTCCGAGATTTCCCACTCTTCCGCCATACCATGCTGCGGCAGGCCGGTGGTCTCGTCACGCGGGGCCAGGCCCGGGAACATCATCTCGCTGAACGTGTGCGAGGTGGTGTCCGTTGCCAGGGCAACGTCCCAAATAACCGTAGTGCCGGCCGCACCCATCGCGACGCGTAGCACCTTCTGGTCTTGCGCGCTCACCGTGGTGAGGCCGACCAGCAAGGACGCCAGCAGCGTCAGGGCGATCGCGAGGCGGCTCATGCGTTTCAGTTGCTTCATGGATCTTCCGCTCCCATTCTCTAAAGCGAAACAAACGAGTACAAAGTCTTCGGGACTAAGTATACCGGCTTTCAACCGCGGGCGCTTGTGAAAAAAGGACAAAACGCCGCGTGGCATAGCAGCGGCCATTTGACACGCTACCAGAGCCGTCCTGCATACATGCTTTATTCGGCGGTCGGGTCTCCTTTCTGCGCCGCGCGCTGATCAAACGCCTGCGCACCGCGCGATAACTGGCAGTTTGCCGTCAGACTTAGCGTGCGCCGCCAACTGAGCGCCCGCACCATACCAGGTGCAAGCATCATGGCACGCACAGCATTTTCATTATAACGTAAGAATAAGCAGTTCCAATGATTTTCTCAACGTGTTCGGCGCATTTCCTGAAAACCAACCACGCTAGCCGGGCGTGGTCCGCTGCCAAAC
>CAZVCM010000118.1:0-12024 GCA_964626105.1 uncultured Thermoflexus sp. | reverse complement strand
GGGCAGCCAGACAAGGTGCACACCTTTGGTGAAGAACGTCTGAGCATTGGTGAGCATGTTCCCCCAGCTTGGCGTCGGCGGGCGCACGCCAAGGTTCAGGAAGCTCAGCGACGACTCGACCAGGATCAGCGAGCCAATATCCGACGCGAGGTTAACGATCAGCACCGAGAAAACGTTCGGTAGAATATGCAGGAACATGATGCGTGGCGTATTCGCGCCGACCGCCTTCGCCGACACGACGTACTCGCGTTCGCGATGGGCCAGCGTCTCGCCACGCACGAAGCGCATAGTGCTGGTCCACGATAGCAGCGCCAGGATCAGGATCAGCGTGCCGACAGATGGCGTCAGCAGCGCCGCGATAATCAACAACAAGAACAGGGATGGGACCGAGTTTAGCGTGATGACGAACCACATTAATATGTCGTCGATGAATCCGAAGCGCCCCCCCTGGTTGTAGCCAGCAATCACGCCGACCGTCGTCCCAATCAGCAGCGAGAGCGCCGCCGCGGAAAACGCGATCCCTAGCGAGACCTGCCCGGCGTACAGCAGGCGCGCCAGTTCATCGCGACCTAGGTCATCCGTCCCCAAAATATGTCCAGGATCTCCTGGCGACGCGAAGGTGTTGGCCATGTTCGTGCGCCGATAGCTCACGTCCAGCGCGTCCGAGATCACCGGAGCCAGGAGCGAGAGCACGCCAAGAATAATCAGCACCGTCAGCGCGGCCAGCGTCAGATAATCGTGACGGATGCGGCGCATCGCAAGCTGAAATAGCGATAGGCTCTCGTAATCCTCTTCCGAACGCAGGCTGATAACAGCCCCGTCTGGAGCATTGTGCGCGCTTGATCCAGCGGTAGTCATTGGGCAGTACTCCTACGAAAGACGAATACGCGGATCAATCAGCGCGTACAAAATATCGGACAGCAGATAGCCGATAATGGTCGCCAGTGAGACAAAAATCACCGACGCCAAAATTACCGGATAGTCATAATTCAGCACCGCTTGATAGGTCGTCCGGCCCACGCCCGGCCACGAGAAGATCGTCTCGGTAATCAGCGCGCCGCCGATGATGCCGGGGATCGCCGGGCCGAGGATCGTCGCGATCGGGATCAGCGCGTTGCGCGCGGCGTGCGTGAACCACACCTGGTGATATTTCAACCCCTTGGCCTGCGCCGTGCGGACGTAGTCCTGACTGAGCACGTCCAGCGTTGACGCGCGCATAAAGCGCGAGAAGATCGCAACCCACCCGGTTGACAGCACTGTCACCGGCAGAATCAGGTGTTCAAGCCGCTGCCAGACCGTCACTTCTCCGGTCAGGAAAAAGTCGCTCGGACGGCGCCCGCCCATCGGCAGCCAGCCAAGCTGCGAGCCGAAGATCAGCAGTAGCGTCAGTCCCAGCCAGAAGATGGGAACCGCGCTGAACACCACCGCCATGACGCGGGTGAAATTATCGAAGATGCCCCCACGTCGCACCGCTGCCACCACGCCGATCGGGATGCCGACAATGATGCCGACCAGCAGCGCCAGGCCGCCGAGTTCTGCCGTCGCCGGAAACTTCTCGATCACGACTTCAAGCGCCGAACGTTTCGAGGTGAAGGAGTCGCCGAAGTCTCCCCGGAGAATCCCCTTCTGCGTGCCGCGTTCCATCACGACTTCGCCGTTGGCATCCAGGATAACATTGCCCCGCCCGTCAAGCTTGCGAAATTCTTGCCAATCGTTGCCGATCAACCAGCGGATATACTGCTTATAGACCGGGTCGTTGATCCCCAACTGCTCGGCCAGTGCATTCTTTTGTGCGATTGTCGTACGCGGCCCAAATGCGAGCGTCGCCACCGGGCTGCCCGGCGCGGCGTTGAGCAGCGCATACGACAGGATCGTGATCCCGAACAGCGTCGGGATCGCCTGGAGCACGCGGCGAATAATGAACTGCGTCATGCGGCACCCTCGTACTAGAGTTCTAGTCTACGTTTCTCAGTGTTTGTCTTTAGGGACTTGTTCGTGGACGAACACCGCTATTGAACCGAGAAACATCAATTTTACCTGCGTTCCATCGCAAAACGACCTGCCGACCGGCACCGTTTTAGATGCCGGCCGACAGGTATAACCGTGCTAGTGCATTACTGAGCGGAAATCACCCAGTTGTGAACGTTCCACATCGGGACGTTCGCGTACGGCTCGAAGTTCACAACATCTTCGCTGGCCGCATACATCAGGTTCTGGACGAAGAGCCAGACATACGGCTGGTCTTCCTGCAGAATCCGCTGAATCTCATGGTAGATCGCAGCCCGCTCTTCGGGGTCGCAGCCCGGGACCGTGTTGGCCTGGACAGCGAGTTCCTCGAATTCGGGGTTGTAGTACGACGTCACGTTGCTGGCCTGGTTCGACGGATCGTCATTGCCGGAATGGAAGAGCTGGATCTGGTCCGGGTCCGACGGGAAGCCTTCCTGCCAGCCGAGGATGAACGCGTCGAAGGTCTGGGCGCCGAAGGTCGTGTCCAGCAACGTCTGGAAGTCCACGGCCTGGAAGTCGACATTGATGCCCAGCTCGAACAGCGCGTCCTGGATGATCACACCGATCGACTCACGACGGGTGTTCCCCTGGTTCGTGATCAGCGTGAACTCAAAGGGCGTGCCATCTTCAGCGTACATGCAGCCCTGGCAGACGCGGACGCCGTCAGGGCCAACCGGCCAGCCAGCCTCGTCGAGCATCTGAGCGGCCATATCCGGATCGTACGCGATGGCCTCGAGGGTCGAGTCATAGGCCCAGGAGGTCGGGATCATGTTCGCAGCCATCTGCGAGCCCTCACCGAAGACAGCGCCTTCGATGATCTCAGGGACGTTGATGGCGTGCTGAATCGCGCGGCGGACGCGGACGTCACTGAAGATCGGGTGGACACCCTGATCGATCGGGTTGCCGTCGGCATCGCGGCCCGGCTGCGGATTCTCAGGATCGGCCAGGTTGAAAGCCATGTAGTCCCACGCGTTGCCGGGGAAGTCTTCGACGACGACACCGGGCGCTTCGCGCAGGTCCTGGCGACGCTCAACCGGCGCGCCTTCGAGATAGTTGGTCTGGCCGGCCAGGAACTGCTCAACAAGCACAGTCTGGTCCGGAACGTCCGTGTAGATGAAGCCCGAGGGGATCACAGGGCCTTCGTTCCAGTCAGTCACCGCGCTGGCGCTCACGGCTTCGCCAGGGATGAACTGCGCAAACTGGAAGGGACCATACGCCACCGACGGGCCGGTGTCGAATTCGTGATCGACCATTACCGAGAAGTCAAAGTCTTCGCTGCCATCATAGCCGAAGACGTGCGCCGGAACCGGGCGGAGCGAGCCAACCGTGCCCAGCGCCGTGCAGCTCGCCTGCTCGAAGACCGCTTCGATGGTGTAGTCATCGATGATGTTGATGGCGCTGATACCCAGCGGGTTGCCAGCCGGATCGTAGTTCAGCCACCCATACAGCGGGGCATCGATCTGGCCACTCGCCACCGCGTCAAACGCAAACTTGACGTCTTCCGCGGTCAGAGGCTCGCCATCGGACCACTTGGCATCATCACGCAGGGAGACCGTATAGACCAGGCCATCCTCAGATACATCCCAGTCCGTCGCCAGCGCGCTGAAGACACCATCTTCACCGACGCGGGCATAGTCCTGAGTGTACGGGCTGGCACCGATCACCGACGGGAACAGCAGATCCGTATATTCGTTGGTCGCGGTGTCGTTGTTGCGCAGCGGGTTCATCGCGCCGAAGTTGGTCGAGCCACCGAAGTTACCTTCAACGATCGGGCCGCCTTCGCCTGGCCCCTGCGCCAACGCCACCATGGGCGCCACCATTATTGCGGCAATCGTTACAAGTATAACAACCGCCTTTTTCATGCTAAAGACCTCCTAACACAACAGGCACTATGGAACTGAACTCGTATGCCTCCCGACAGGTGGCAGTCCGTGATCCTGCTACCCTAATGGTGATACGAGCCTTGCCTCTATTGTTGCCTCTTTTTAGGAAATATTCCAGTTTTTCGCAAATTGCTCCTGGCGGGCTCTCAAATTCGCTCAACCTGGCGCACTGCCGCCCGCCACAGCACGCGAATCAGCACCGCGCGCGCCGTCAACGTTCCCACCATCACCAACACGATCGTCGTCGCCGGAAACTCCAGCAGATAGCCTACCGGCGGGCCGAGCAACACCATCGCGATCACGGTAAACCCCAGGTCGTAGACCTCGCCGGGCGGTTGCACGAGCATCAGGAGCACGCCGACAATCAGGTCCACGCCCCACGCGAGGAACACCGCGCCGATCGCGGCGGTCGAGGCCGTGCGGACCGACGAAACAGATGCGCTCGCCGCCAACGCCGCAACCACCATGAGCACAAACTGCTGGACGCGGTCGATCAGATAGGCTGCCAGCGCAACAGCCGTCACAATCAGCGCGCCAAAACACAACAGATTCTGCCGTCCGATGGCGCCTTCTTCGGTCCTGGCAAGCAGCCCGCCAGACAGCAGCACCATCGCGCCGCCGCCGATCAGCACCGCCGCCAGCACGTGCATCTGGACGTGCCACACCGGGCGGAGCGTGCGCCGCAACGAGGCCAGCGCGACCTCGGCTTTGCTGAGCAGAATCTCTTCAGTCGTAAAGGGAGTCGTGCGCAGAATCTCCCAGGTCTGCGCCTCACGCTCGCGGGAGACGAGCGGCCCCAGCGCCAGCGCAAGCGGAAGCGCCCAGATCAGCAGCGAAGGAACCAGCGCCACCATCGGAAAAAGCAGTAGCAGGCCGTTCAGACAGAACGGCGCGCCAGGAGAGCGCGAGGCAATCACTGCCGCCACATAGAGCGCGCCCGCTATCACCAGTAGCGGCGTCGGCACGGTTTTCAGCAGGTCTACCCCGCCGAGCAACCCCTTGACGTTAACCCGATCGCGTGAGGCAACCACGGGGGGGTTCTTAACCGCATCCGACCATGGAAACAATCTGCGCAGCAGTTCCCACGAGCTAGCCGTTCGCCACCATACCTGCATCTGCCCGAGCACTCGCTTCGGTCCTTTCGCGTGCCGAGTCACCCACGCTATTAACCAGTTTCTGTTCATAATACGCGCCAAATCAGCAGAAGCGGTATGTACTTCTGAGTTTAGCCCCTCTTGCGCGTGCGACCAAGGTAGAGCGAGGCGGCAGCGACGTTCCGCTTGACATAAGCGCGTCGGAGCAATACGATAGTAACGAAAGATTCCAACATAGGTTAATAGGTTATCCGGCAGAAGGATGATGCTTGGCTTTTCACCGCGCCAAATAACGGCAACGTGCACACTGTTTCGCCTGCTTGCGGGGCGAACCGCATCTCCCTCTGCGCGGGACCGAGCGCGTGGCGCTTGGGTTCCCATCGTCAGACGTTCGCAGATCTGGCAGGCGAGGTGCGACCCGCTTCTTACTCCCCGGTCGTACGCTTCGTTCTCGCGCGCTGGCGATCGCACCACACGAGGACGCGTGCACCCTGCGTCAGCCGGTCGTTAGGTGGTCACCACCATCGATTCGCGATTAGAATCGAGGTGTACACCCAACCCACGAGCGGTTGCTCACAGGGTTACATCCCGCTTTCAGCTTTGGAAAGGAGGTAGCCGTCGCAATTCCGTCCAGACCTTTGTGTTTCTGCTGGTGTCCAGCTCGTACAGTTTTGGAGGGAAATCCATGCGTAAGATCCTTGTCTTTGTTCTCATGCTCGGCCTCGTCTTGAGCATCGCGCCCAACGCCGCGCTCGCGCAGGATGACGAGTGTGTCATCTCGTTCCTGACCGTGTGGAGCGGTGAAGCCGAGCTTCCATTCTGGGAGGGCATGGTCGCGCCGTTCGTGGAAGAGACCGGCTGCACCATCGAAGTGGAAAGCACCCGTGATCTGGTTCCGGTCCTGACAACCCGCGTGGAAGCCGGTAACCCGCCGGATATCGCCGGGGTTCCGAGCTTTGGCGCGATCGCGACCTTCCTGGAAGAAGGCGACGTTGCGCCGCTTGACTTCCTGGATGTGGACCGCATGAACGAGCAGTTCGGCGAAGTCTGGATGGACCTCGGCTCCGTTGATGGCACGCTGTACGGGATCTTCCCACGCGCGTCGCTCAAGAGCCTGGTCTGGTACAGCCCACCCGCCTTCGAGGCCGCTGGCTACACCGTCCCGGAAACCTGGGACGACATGCTCGCGCTCTGCCAGCAGATCTACGATGACGGCGCCGCCTGCTTCTCGATCGGCCTTGAGGCGCAAGCCGCGAGCGGCTGGCCCGCCACCGACTGGGTCGAAGACATCATGCTGCGCACCGCCCCCCTGGAAGCTTACGACGCCTGGATCGACCACGAGATTGAGTGGACCGGCGAAGAAGTGACGCGTGCCTGGGAAACCTTCGGCGAGATCGCCGGTAACGAGGACTTCCTGTTCGGCGGCGCCGCGGGTACGGTAGCGACGCCCTTTGGCGAGTCAGTCTGCCCGCTGTTCACCGATCCGCCCGGCGCGTATCTGCACCGCCAGGCCGACTTCATCCAATCGTTCATCGCGGACTGCCCCGGTGGTGAGGCGCTGGTCCCCGGTGAGGACTTTGACTTCTTCCTGTTCCCGTCCATCAATGAAGAGTTCGGCACGCCCGGCCTGGGCGGCGCGGACCTGTTCGTGCTGTTCAGCGACGATCCTAACGTGCAGGCGCTGGCCGATTTCCTAACCCAGCCTGAAGCGTTGCAGGGCTGGCTGGATGCCGGTGGTAGCGGCATTGCCACCAACAATCAGTTCCCGCTGGACTCCTATCCTGACCCGGTCTCCCGCCGCGCGGCTGAGCTGCTGCAGCAAGTGGACTCGTTCCGCTTTGACGCATCCGACCTGATGCCCGGCGACGTGAACCAGGCGTTCTGGACCGGCTCGCTGGACTTCATCCAGAATCCGGGCTCGCTGGCGGACATCCTGGCCAACATCGAGGCGATCGCTGACGAGGCGTACGCCGAGTAACGGCGAGGCAATCTCAGCCAACTGCGGGGCAGCTCAGAGAATCTGGGCTGCCCCTTCCCTACCCTATCCATACGCACACGAGGAGCGCGCCCGTGAAAGCACAGGAGTCTAAATGGGGGCCTGCCGTTTTCCTCGGCCCGGCAGTGTTCTTGCTTTTCCTGCTGATGGTCTACCCGGCGTTGGAGACCGTTCGCCTAAGTTTTTTTGATCGATTTGGTGAGAATTTCGTCGGCCTGGACAACTATGAATACGCCGTCAGCAGCTCGCGGATGCAAGAGGCATTCCGCAACAACCTGCTGTGGCTATTCGTCTTTACCATCGGAACCGTCGGCCTGGGGCTGCTGATTGCCGCGCTCGCCGACCGGGTGAGGTACGAAACGCTCGCGAAGTCGATCATCTTCATGCCGATGGCGATCTCCTTCGTGGGCGCTGGCGTCATCTGGAAGTTCGTGTACGACCTTCGCCCGACCGGGGAGCCGCTACAACCACGGGAGCAAATCGGCCTGCTGAATGCGATCCTTGTCTCTGCCGATCCCGACGGCACACTGGGCGATGGGATCAGGTTGCTCAACGAGGAAGGAATTCCCATCGATGCCCCAGCGGTCCGGCAGGCGATCATCGACGTGGAAACCGCCGCGATCGAAACCGCCGTTACGGACGAAGAACTTTCCCGCTCTGAAGCAGACGAACTGCTGGAGATATTGCCTGACCGCGCCAACGGCTACCTGAACGGGAGTCTGCCGCCCAACGACGAAGACTGGCAGGCGCTCGGTCAGTGGCCGCGCGCCTCGTTGGGCGCGATTAACGCGGCAATTGCCACTATGCCGGAAGGCAGCGGACGCGCCGTCTGCAACGCGATTCCGCATGTGTGCATGTCGGAGATCGAGCGCTTTGAGTCGAATGCCATCGACGAGGCGGTAGACGCCGGAACAGTCAGCGCGGAGCGTGGAGATGAGCTTCAAGATCAAGTGCGCGCGGTCGCGCTGGCTTACGTTCAAAATGGCACGCGCCCCGAAGGCGAGGGCTGGCAGACGGTCGATCATTGGGACCAGATCATCACGGATGTGAACCAGGTGACCATTCGCGGCATCAACACCACGCTTGACACCGGGATCCAGCCGATTGACTGGATTCGCACGCGCGGGATCAACAACTTCGCGCTGATCATCGTGGGCGTCTGGATCTGGACTGGCTTCTGCATGGTGGTGCTGTCCGCCGCGCTGAAAGGCATCCCGGGCGAGCTGATCGAAGCGGCCCGCGTGGACGGCGCGCATGAGGTCCAGGTGTTCTTTAGAATTATCATCCCAATACTGATGCCAACGATCACTGTGGTTATGACGACGATGGTGATCAACGCGCTCAAAGTATTTGATATCGTCTATGTGATGACCGCCGGGAACTTCGGGACCGAAGTGATCGCCAACCGGATGTACTTCGAGATGTACGGCGGCAACCGCGAGTTCGGCCACGCCAGCGCGATCGCAGTGATCCTGATGCTCTCGATCGTCCCGATCATGGTCTTCAATATCGTCCAGTTTCGCAGGCAGGAGGCGAGGCGATGACATCCGCGACACCCGCTGTTTCTACGCGATCCTCATCGACGAGCCGCGACGACAAGATCGGCTTCAACTGGGGACGCTTCCTCGGGCGTATCCCGCTGCATGCCGCGCTGATCCTGCTCATACTGATCTGGGTGCTGCCGACGGTCGGCCTGTTAATCAGCTCGTTCCGCCCGCAGCAAGATATCATGACGTCGGGCTGGTGGTCAGCCATCAAGAACCCGCTGGACCTGACGCAGTACACGCTCGAAAACTACGACGCGGTCATCAACAATCCGAATTACAACATGGCGCGAGCGTTCCGCAACAGCCTGATCATCGCCATCCCGGCGACGTTCTTACCCCTGCTGTTCGCATCATCCGCCGCTTACGCGTTCTCGTGGATGAACTTTCGCGGGCGCAATGTACTTTTTGTGGTGCTGGTGGGGATGCTCGTCGTGCCGCTGCAGCTAACGTTCATTCCGATTCTGACGCTCTTTAATCGGCTCGGCATCACGAACAACTCTTATGTGCCATTCCTCGGCATCTGGATCGCGCACACTGGCTACGGCCTGCCCTACGCGATCTATCTGCTGCGGAACTACATGGGGTCGCTGCCGCGTGAGGTATTCGAGTCCGCCTACCTTGATGGCGCCTCGCACCGGACCGCTTTCCTGCGGCTGGCGCTACCGCTGTCTATCCCGGCGATCGCCTCGCTGGTGATTTTCCAGTTCCTGTGGGTGTGGAACGACCTGCTGGTCGCGCTGATCTACGTGGGCGGCGGTAGGAATGCGCCGCTGACCTACGCCCTGAGCGGCCTGGTGAACTCGCTGGGCCAGGACTGGCACCTGCTGACCGCGGCGGCGTTCGTTTCCATGGCGCTCCCGCTGATCGTGTTCCTGGGGCTTCAGCGGTACTTCGTGCGCGGCATCCTGGCGGGTTCCGTCAAGGGCTGATACGCGTGCGAGCGGAATGAGTACGCTGCGCGATCATCTGATCGACCTGCTGAGGCACTTCGATCCGGGCGCGGTCGAGCCATTCTTCAAAGGCGCGGCGGTGGGGCTGATGGTTCCGCCGCCGAACTTTGAGGCGTGGACGCTGCGCCTGGACGACGATCAGATCGCGCTGCTTCCAGGGCTGAAACGCGCCGAGATTGTCATCCAGGCGCCACTGGACGCTTTTCGCGCGGGGCTGGTTCCCGGCAGCGAGTGGGACATCCAGCGGGACGCGCACCTCGTCGGCATCGCCACGCCGGGCGACGGCGCGCTGATCCAGCGGGTGCTGCGCCCGTTCCACATCACCGCGCACCTGCCCCGGCTGGACCTGCGGCGCGCGCCCATCTCAACCCAGTTCGGGCTGCCGCTGCGCTATCCCGCCGGCGAGAACGCGTTCGGCTCGCACCGCGACGACGCGCCTCTGCCCGGCTATGACGCGGCGCGCCTTCCCGCGCTGATCGCGGACGAGCATCCCAGTTGGGTGGCAATGTACGACTACGCGTGGCAAACAGCGTTCAGCAACTTGCGCCAGCCCGCGCCGGAGTCCGGTTTTGTCGCGCGCTACATCGACACAGCGTTCAACGACGCGATCTTCCTGTGGGATAGCTGTTTTATGACGATGTTCGGGCGCTACGCCGATCACGTCTTTCCGTTCATCCGCACGCTCGATAACTTCTACGCCAAGCAACACCCGGACGGGTTCATCTGCCGCGAGATCACGATGGCCGATGGGATCGACCGCTTCACCCCGCACGACCCGCGCAGCACCGGCCCCAACATCCTGGCGTGGACCGAGTGGATCCACTACCAGTTCAGCGGGGACGAAACGCGGCTGGCGGCGGTTTTCCCGGTGCTGGTCGCCTACCATGACTGGCTGCGCGATTGGCGCACCTGGCCCGATGGCAGCTACTGGACGACCGGGCTGGCGTCCGGCATGGACAACCAGACCCGCGTGCCCGACGCGCAGTGGCATCACCGGCACTATCACTGGCTGGACATCACGCTTCAGCAGGCGCTCGACTGCCACATCCTGCGCGAGATCGCAGCGGTGATCGGTCGCCCGGAGTTCAACGCGCGCCTGCAAACCGAATACGAGCAGCTTGCCGAGATCGTCAACACGCGTATGTGGGATGACGCCAGCGGCTTCTACTACGACACTGCGACGGATGGCCGCCTCAGCGCAGTGAAAAGCATCGGCGCCTATTGGAGCCTGCTCGCCGCAGTCGCCCCGCCGGAGCGCGCCGCTCGCCTGATCGCGCACCTCGACGATCCGGCCATCTTCAACCGGCTGCACCGCATCCCGGCGCAGGCTGCGGACAGCGACGGATACGAGGGGGACGGGCCGTACTGGCGCGGCGGGGTGTGGCCGCCCGCGAATTACATGGTGCTCCAAGGGTTGGAGCGCGCCGGGGCAGATGACCTCGCCCACGCCATCGCGCGCAATCACGTCGAGGCGGTAGCGCATGTCTTTGAACAGACGGACACGCTGTGGGAAGACTACGCGCCGGACCATCTCACGCCGGGCTGGCCCGCCGCGCCGAATTTCGTAGGCTGGACCGGACTTTCTGCGATCAACATTCCGATCGAGTACGTGATTGGGCTGCGGCGGGCCGGAAGCGACCGTCTGCTGTGGGACATCCGCCTGACCGAGCGGCACGGCGTCCTGCGCTACCCGCTCGGCGCAGGGCGCTTTGCGGACCTGGTCTGCGCGGCGCGCAGCGGAGAGGGCGATCCGCCGCGCCTCACCGTGCGCCTGAACTGCGCGCTAACGGTCGACACGCGCTGGAACGGGCAGGTCCACACTTGTGCGCTTGCACCCGGTGAGCACACCATCGTCTTGAAGACGACCATGAACTTATTGTGAGCCTGCTTAAAACACACTAGAATAGAGATCCGTCGCGCAGTTAAGGCGCGTTCCGTCTTAGCTGCCCATACTTATCAACAAGGAGTTGGATTATGAAGAGGCTTTCCGTCGTTTTGCTGTGGGCGCTGGTGATAGCGCTGGCCTTTCCGCTGGCGGCTGCGTCTCCGGTGAAAACCGCGCGGGCGCAGGATACGCTCACCGTACTGTGCACGCCGCAAGAAGACTGGTGCGTCGCGATGACGCAAGCGTTCGAGGAAGAAACAGGCATCGAGACGAATTACGTCCGCATGTCCTCGGGCGAATCGCTGGCTCGCATCCGTGCCACGCAGGAAGACCCTGAATTTTCCGTGTGGTGGGGCGGCCCGGCGGACGCGTTCATTGCTGGGTATGAAGAAGGGCTGATCGAGCCGTACGCGCCTGAGCTGGCGTCGGTCCTGCCGGAAAACGCGGTGGGCGAGGACAACTCGTGGCACGGCGTCTACATGGGCGCGATCGGCTTCTGCTCGAATGTCGAGTTCATCGAGGAACTGGGCGTTGAGCCGCCGACGTCGTGGGAAGACCTGCTCAATCCGGCGCTGCAGGGCAACATCGCTATGGCGCACCCGGCCACTTCGGGCACCGCCTTCACCTCGTTCTGGACCATCGTGACGCTGAAGGCCGACGAG
>CAZVCM010000117.1:0-12074 GCA_964626105.1 uncultured Thermoflexus sp. | reverse complement strand
TCCAGGCGATCAAGGCGGGCGGCGAGGTCGTCGGCAACCGGACGCGCGTGCGTGTCACCAAGAACAAGATCGCGCCACCGTTCCGGGAAGCAGAGTTCGACATTATGTACAACGAGGGCATCAGCAAAGCGGGCGATATCCTGGACATCGCCACCGATCTGGGCGTGATCGAGAAGCGCGGCGCGTTCTTCCGCTACCAGGGTGACACGATCGGCCAGGGGCGTGAAAACGCCAAGCAGTTCCTGCGCGAAAACGCCGAGATCGCGATGCAGATCGAAGACGTGATCCGCGATGAATACGGCCTGTCGCCGATTTACGACAACTCTGCCGCCAGCGAATAATGGCCGCTCAATAACACCTATCTGATGCGCCGGAGTGCGAGCAATCGCGCCCGGCGTTTTTGGTTGGAAACATGTCAGCGCGTGCATTTGTGACAACGTTTGCGCTTGTGAATTTGTGCAGTTCTGTGCATAATAGGTGCTAGAAAGCGACTGAACGCACGACCCACGGTTGCTCGTGGAACTTGAAACAAGAGCTAGTTCAATCATCCATCGCCGCATGGATGCTCTTACTTGAAACCCTCACATCTCGGTGTGAGCCAAGCGGCCAGACTCGGGGAAAGCCAGGTTCAGCGCCAAAGGGCTGCATCACCATCATCGCGCAGCCAGCGCACATGGCCGATCGAGACGATTGGGGTTGCGACACTGTTTCTGCTCTTGCAGCGGAGATATCGGCGATTTAACCGGTGAATCGATGCGGAGTTTTGACAGATAAAAAGCGCGCCAGGAGCCGTGCGACGAGCCCGCCGAACAAGGGCCGTTCGTGCTCTCTGTACCGCCGTTGGAAACTCAACAGCCCCAGGAGCGGTGCCCGCTTCATAGCTTAGCTCTTTAACCGGGCCGCGCTGCACAGCGGCAAGCGTCCGGTGGGTTTCATTTCTCATACGAGCATCGACAGACAGCCGTGGTCGAGTGTGCCATCGGCTGTCTTTTTTGCGGGGCGATTATGGGGCAGACCATCACAGCATTGGAGCCACAGAAGCGCCAAAAGGATCGCATCAGCGTGTTCCTGGACGGCGAATTCGCCTTTGGCCTGCCCGATACAGAAGCCGCGCGCTTGCGCGTCGGCCAAGAGCTTTCGGAGCAGGAGATCGCAGAATTGCGCGCGATCGATGCGCTATCCCGCGCCTTTGACCGCGCCGTGCGACTGCTGGCACGCCGCCCGTACAGTGCGGCGGAGATACGTCGCTCGCTGGCATCCAAAGAGATCGCGTCCGGCGTGATCGACGAAGTGCTGAGGCGCCTCGAGTCGCTCGGCTATGTTGACGACTACGCTTTCGCGCAATATTGGGTCGAAAACCGCGAGCGCTTCCGCCCGCGTGGGGCAAGAGCGCTACGCTATGAGTTACGCCAGAAAGGCATCGCCGATGCGATCATCCAGCAGGCGCTCGACGGCTTCGACAGCGGCGAGTCTGCTTACGCCGCAGCGCGCGATCAAGCGCGCCGTCTGCGCGGGCTGGACCGGCGGACGTTTCGCACCCGGATGAGCGGATTTCTCGCCCGCCGGGGCTTCGAGTACGGGACCGTCCGCGAGGTGGTCGACCGGCTCATCCATGAATATGACGAAACAGACAGGGACTTTTTTGCATCAGACGAACAACCAGAGGACACCGACCTAGACGAAGCACTACCGAATGAGGAGTAAGCCCTATGGACATCGTGATCGCCCTACTCGGGGTCGCGATTGGCGTTGGGCTAGGCGTCGGCGGGCTGCTGTTCTACCAGAACTCCCAAGGGCAGAACAAGCGCCGTCAGGCTGAGGATGAAGCTACACGGATCGTTAGCGATGCACAGAGCCAGGCCCGGCAGACCGTGGTCGATGCCCGGGACGAAGCCCTGCGGATCCAGCGCGAAGCCGAGGAAGCCGGCAAGCGCCGCCGCAACGAGCTGGACCGCGAAAGCGACCGGCTCCAGAAGCGGCGCGAGGATCTCGATGAGCGCTACGAACGGCTGGAACAACGCGAGCAGAACCTCAACAAACGCCAGAGCAAGCTCGATAAACGCCAGAGCGAAATACAGCAGCAGTATGAAGTCCAGCTCGCTGAGCTGGAGCGCATTGCCGAGATGACGCGTGAGGAGGCCCGCCAGGAACTGCTGGCGATGGTCGAGACCGACGCGCGCCAGGATATGGCGCGGCGGATGCGCGAAATCGAGGAAGAAACCAAGATCCAGGCCGAAGCCCGCGCGCGGGACATCATCGCGCTCACCATCCAGCGGATCGCCTCTGATCAGGTGAACGAGCTGGCGGTGAGCGTCGTGCCGCTGCCATCCGACGAGATGAAAGGGCGCATCATTGGCCGCAACGGGCGCAATATCCGCGCCTTTGAGCAAGCGACCGGCGTGGATGTCGTGGTCGACGACACGCCCGAAGCCGTCACAATCTCAAGCTTCGACCCTGTCCGGCGCGAGGTTGCCAAGCGCACGATGGAGAAGCTGGTGCTCGACGGGCGAATCCACCCGGCGCGCATCGAAAAACTGGTGCAGGATGCGCAGAAGGAAGTCGACCGCGTCATCCGCGAGGAAGGCGAACGCGCCGCGTACGAGGCGGGCGTGCCCGGCCTGCACAACGAGCTGATCAAGCTGCTGGGGCGCTTGAAGTTCCGCAGCAGTTATGGGCAGAACCAGCACGCGCACGCGATCGAAACCGCGCATATCGCGGGCATGATCGCTGCCGAGCTAGGCGCGGATGTCGCCATCGCGAAGGCGGGCGGTCTGCTCCATGACATCGGCAAGGCCGTCGACCATGAGATCGAAGGGACACACGCGCAAATCGGTGCGGACTTCGCGCGGCGTTATAACTCGCCGCCGCGGGTGGTCAACTGCATCGCGGCGCACCATCACGAAGTCGAGCAGGAATGCGTCGAGGCGCTGATCGTCGAAGCCGCCGACGCGATCTCCGGTGCCCGCCCCGGCGCGCGCCGCGAAAGCCTGGACACCTACATCCGGCGCGTCAAGGCGCTGGAAGACATCGCCAAAGAGTTCCCCGGCGTCGAGCAGAGCTACGCGCTCCAGGCAGGGCGCGAGGTCCGCATCATGGTCAAGCCGGAAGAAATCGACGATCTGGCATCGATGCGCCTCGCGCGGGATATCTCGCGCCGCATCGAGGAGACGATGCAGTATCCCGGCCAGATCAAAGTGACGATCATCCGCGAGACGCGCGCGGTCGATTACGCGAAGTAATCGCGCTTCCGCTCAAATACGCAAACGGCGGCCCCATCACGAGGCCGCCGTTTTTTTGTGTGGAGAGGAGACATAACGGTTGATGCGAGGCGCGCGCACGCGCTTCTCAGCGGGTGCGGCGCGGGCGATCATCCTCTTGGCTTGTTCAGGCGACTGTCTCCAGCGAGCGGCTCAGGTCCCGCACAGAACGGACCAGGAGCGGCGGTTGGGGCAGCCAGGGGAAGCTGATTACCTGCTGCGGGCGCGAGACGATGAACTGTCGCGCACCGAGGCTGACCATCAGCCCGAAGTTCCCGGCGCGCATAAGGTCGAGCAAGAGCGTCAGAATGTCATCGCTGGGGATATCGCAGTCCAGCTCGAGCGCCATGCGGCGAAAGGTCCCACCGCGCGCCAGGCCGGGCGCGTGGAGCCACAAGCGGCCCGCGTCAGCGCACACGATCTCGAAGCAATCGTGGCCGGCGGCTTGCACGTCGACGAGGTAGGGCGCCTGCGCCAGCACGCGCTGCACCCCCTGACGGTCGCCATTGGCGAGATGCCCTTGGGCATCATGGCAGATCAAGATGAGATGACGGTGCACGTTCTCTCCCTGCCTCATTTCTGAGTTACTGCGGTCCAGATCGTGTCTCGTACTCTCCAACCCGATAATTTTACCTCTCAGGCGAGAATCCCACCAAAATCAGGTGGCGTGACTCGCGCCGAATTTGAGCGGCCATGGTGCAAAAAACCCTTGTCAAAGCGATCGCCGCGTGGTATCATACCCGCACGTTGAACTGTGGCTATAGCTCAGCGGATTAGAGCGCTTGTCTACGGAACAAGAGGTCGCAGGTTCGAATCCTGCTAGCCACGCACGGTTTTACGCGCACCTGACAACAGGCGCGCGTTTTTTTTCGCGTGGCCCCTGGTTGTCAAATGGTTGTACGAGCTAATAGTCCTTCTGGCAGTAGAAGACCCGCCGCCCAGTGATCGCATACCTAGTCGCCGCGCTTTCGCTCTCCACAACATCCTCTGTCTCGAAGATAATCACTTTAAAACCAGCTTGTTTCAGACGGTCAACATAGTCTGGCCCGTAGCGGCGGACGTGGTCATGCTGGCCGAAGACACGCTCGCGCTCTTTGGGATCGGTGATAGACAGATCTTCAAATGTGTGCTCAGCCGTGATTGGCACCTGCAACACTGCCCACCCTGTCGCCTGCAAGACGCGATGCAGCTCGCGCATTGCGCCCCGGTCATCTGGCACGTGCTCAAGCACGTGGCTGCAGTAGATGACCGTGAAAGCCTCGTCATGAAACGGGAGTTTCGTGATATCGAGCGCCGTATCCGCACGTCCTTCAAGCAGATCGGCTGACACGTAGGTCAGGTTTGGAATCCGGCTAAACTTCCCCTTGAACGCTGCCTCGGGAGCAAAATGTAACATCGTCTTCGGCGTACCATCGAACAGGTTGGTCTTGCCATGGAAGAAAAGCCAGTCCAATCTGTGCCGCTCCAACGAGCGACAGTAAGGGCATTGCGCGTTAGGCCTGGGAATCAGCCCCTTTGGTAAGAACGCTTTCGCCGGAAGACGGCAAATCGGACAGTAGAAAGGAAACTCGACCCCGGCAGCCGCTGCGAGCCGAAGAAATGCAATCTTCTGCACCTCACGACCCTTCAAATAGGTGCGCTTCAGGCGACTTTTGATACCCAACCCCATAATGGATGCCTCACTGTTCAGACCTGTGTTAAAGACCAGGAGTATAGCAGCAGATACGTACGCGTCGCGAGATTCTTATGGATTGCGCAACGAAAAAGCTGCCCTCTCGCATATTGCCAGAAGCTTACAGCCACGCCACACGCAAACCGCCGATCACAGTGACCGGCGGCTATTTGTTTTACCAGCAGAGCGATTGTTTGCTGCGTCAGGATGCGGGCGCGGCGTCCACCTGCGGCAGCGGGATGAATCCCTCGACTACCGCGCGGCGCGCGTCCGCCAGCGCGCCTTCCAGCGCCACACCTTCGAGCAAATTCACGTCGGTCTCGCGCACCTGCAGGTTCGCCGCCAGTGCCGCTCCGTCCTCGCGCTGCAGCGCGACGAACAGCCCGCTGCGCGGATCGCCATCCAGATCGCGGAAGCTGTACGCCACCTGGAAGCCGCTCGCTTCGCCCTGCACCAGCGGATCGATCCCGATCACCTCGGCATCAGGGACCAACTCCACCAGCCACGCTTCGGCGTCACTCGCACCATCCAGCGCGCGATCGCCTTCGGCCCAGACGCGCACCAAGCCAGCGTCCGCGTCACTGGATGGGGTAAAGGTGGCTGGGCTGCCCGCCCCGCCTGCCACGCGTTGCCACTCGTTCGGGCGCTTAAACAGATAACCGAACTCATGATCGGCGAAGGCAGGCCACTCTTGCGGGAGCGCCTGAAGCTGCGGATAGCCGACAAACGCCGGGACGACGTATGATTCCAGCGTGTCGAGCAGGCCGGGGTTATTGCCAGGGACCACGATGCGCGTCACAAACGTCCAGCTACCTTCGCCCAACCGCGTAATGTCGCGCCCCAAATACTCAGCGCCCTCTGACACCAGCGCGAACTCGGTCGTGACGCTATCTTCGCCGACCGTGCGGCTCGTTTCTTCCCAGCTTTCGTAGTCGATCCACGATTCGGCGAAGTGCGCCTCGGTCAGATATTCCTGATCTAGCGACTGCACCGATTCGACCTCTACGCCGCGTCGGATATAGTTATGCACAACCGCGAGCCGCTCGCTGCTCTGGAACACAACGCTGAGCACGGTGTCGCTCTGCGCGGTGGAATCTTCCGCGACAGTCCAGTCCGTACCGAACGGTCGGAATGTCTGGAAATAGCCGCTACTGTGCACATAAGGCGGCTCGCCGTCCAGCGCGGGGTTTGGATCGGGCGGCGGAAACTCAACGCCTGCCGGGGTGAACGTCGGGAAATCTTCAAAGTCATCGGTCGTGACCACCCCAGGGTTGATCAGGCTGAGGACAAACGTGAACACGATCATCAGAGCGATCACCGTCCCGATCGCAGTGGCGAGCCGTCGATTGCGCTTGCGAGAATACGACATACGGAGATACTCCACCAACAAAGTTGAAACAGTCGAAATCGTAACCGCGCAGACTATAGCGAGAAACCGCGCAAGAGGGTAGTCCCACGTGGCGCCCTGCTCGCGGCGCATAAGGAGCCATGATGCTGCACGACAACAGCCCGTCCGGCCTCGACCCGAATCCCGGCCCACCCGAAGAGATCGAGCCCGTCAGCCCGCGCGAGGCAGAGCGCATACTTGGCCAGGCGCTGGAGCCGTACCTCGCCGAGGGATGGCGTGTGCTGGAGCGCGACGCCTACACCGCGCGCCTGACACGCGAGGATCGCAATCTCGACGTGCGCGTTGACCTGCTCGGCCAGGTTGAAACGCAGGAGTCCGGCCTCACCGCGCTGCAAGACAGCGGGCGGCTTGTCGCGTGGGTGTTGCTGATCACGGCGCTGCTGCTTGCGCTGGCGATTACCTCGGCGTTGGGCCTCTGGTAGCGGCTGCCGCTACTAGCGCAGGATGCTCCCTGCTCATGTTCATCGCTCTCTGCTAAACGCTGCTCTTGATACACCGCCGCACCTGTTCGGTCAGCGCGATATATGCGGACTCGTGCAGGAGTTCCAGGCTGCGCGGGCGCGGCAGCGGGATCGCCACATCCGAAATGATTACGCCGGGGCGCGGGCTCATCACCAGCACGCGATCGGCCAGCAGCACCGCTTCGGGGATGCTGTGCGTCACCATCAGCACGGTTTTGCGGTGTCGCGCCCAGATGCGCAATAGCTCGCCGCTCATCTGCTCGCGGGTCAGCGCGTCAAGCTGCCCAAACGGCTCGTCAAGCAATAACACCTCAGGGTCGTGAATCAGCGCCCGGCCAATCGCCACACGCTGCGCCATCCCGCCGGATAGCCCCGCCGGATACGCGTCCGCAAATCCTGCCAGCCCGACGAGGTCCAGCATCGCCTCGGTGCGGCGGCGGATTTCTTCAGCGGGCGCATGCGCCAGTTCCAGCGGCAGCGAGAGGTTGGCCGCGACCGTCCGCCAGGGCATCAGATTCGCTTCCTGAAAGACGACGCCGATGCGACGCTGCGGCGCGGTGATCGGCTTGCCTTCGAGCAGCACGCGCCCCACGCTCGGCGCGACCAGCCCGGCGAGGATGCGCAGCAGCGTACTCTTGCCGCAGCCGCTCGGCCCCACCAGGCACACAAACGACTCCGGCAGCAGCGTCAAAGATACGTCGTCCAGCGCGCGCACCAGCCCTGATCCGTTGGCGTAGACGTGCGTGATCCCGTCCGCCGCCAGGCTCGGCGCGCCGCCTGCGCCTGCGCGCTCGCTCATTCAGCCACCCCCGGCAAAAAGCGCATGTCGAAGCACGCGCTCAGATCGTCGAGCGGCTCTGCCAGCAAGTCCATCTCGATCAGCAGTTCCTGCGTCGCCCGCCACTTGTCAAGCGTGGTGTCGCCGCCCGCGCCGTCCCACAGCGCGATCGAGTTCTCCAGCACCTGGCGCTGTGTGCCGTGTTGTTCTTCCGCCAGCTCGGTGACATAGCCCTCGACCGCGATCTCGAACGCTGCGTCCGGGTCAGCGATCACATCCGCCACGCCGCGCACCAGCGCGTGAACCATGCCGCGCACCAGTTCCGGCTGCTCGCGGATCGTGTCCTCGTTGGTGACCAGACCATTCGCCACCAGCGGCGCGTAATCCGAGGCGCGCATGACGTCGACCGGCGTGCATTGCTGCTCGATGGTCAGCGGCTCATTGACGACGTAGACAACCGCCGCATCCACCGCGCCCTCGCAGACGTGCTCCGGCGCTGTGAAGCCGATCGATCGCAGCTCGCCCAGGTCGTCCTCGGTGAGATCGCCCGCCCGCAAAAGCGCGCGCAGCCCGGTGTAGCTCGCGCCCTGCGGGCCAGGGATGCCGACCACCTTCCCGGCAAGGTCCGCCGGCCCCGTGATGCCGCTACCCTGCGGCGCGACGATGCCGACCGGATAATGCTCGTACCACTCGTAGACGTAAACCACCGGGCGATCCTGCGCCCGCGCCAGAATGACCTGTTCGCCGCTAATCAGCCCGAATTGCAGATCGTCGCTCGCCAGCCGCTCCACACCATCCGCCTCGTTGAACCCGTTCTCGAAGCGGATGTCGATCCCCTCGTCGGCGAAATACCCGCGCTCCGCCGCGACGTAGACGTGCGCGAACTGCACGCTCGGCACGTAGCTCATAAACAGGGTCACAGGCGTCAGGTCTTCGGATGGCGTGTCATCGTCGTCACGCAGCGCGAGAATGGCGATAGCCAAGGCAACAATTAAGACCAGCGCCGTTACCAGCGCAAGCAATATCAGCGGCGATCGACGGATGCTCACAGAGTGGTTGTCTCCTTTTCTTAACGCGCGTCGAGGCGTGGGCCACGCACTGTCCTAGCTCGCGTCCCGCCAGTCGAGCAGAACCGCTTCCAACCACGCTGCCGTGCCATAGAGCAGCAGCGCCAGCGCCGTCAGCGTGAACACAGCGGCGATCACCAGCGGCGTGTCGTACGTCCCGCGTCCGAAATTGATCAGATAGCCGAGGCCCGCGCTGGCGCTGACGAATTCGCCCACTACCGCGCCGATCACCGAAAGCGTCGCGCTGACTTTGAGCCCGCCGATCATGATCGGCAGCGCAGCGGGCATCTCCAGGTGCCAGAAGGTTTGCAGCGGCGTGGCTTCGAGCGAGCGCATCATGTCCCGCAAATCAGGCGGAATATTGCGCACGCCCAGGATCGTGTTGACCAGCATCGGGAAGAACACCAGCAGCGCGCAGATGATCACCTTGCTCGTGATACCCGCACCGAACCAGATGATCAGCAGCGGCGCGATCGCAACGATCGGCACCGCTTGCAGCGCGATGAGGTAGGGTGTCAGCGTGTAAGCCGCGATGCGATTCTTGGCGATCAGGTAACCGAGCGAAAAAGCTGCCGCCACGCCGATCACCAGCCCGCTGAACACCTCGCGCAGCGTGACGCCCATATGCCGCAGCAGCGATCCGTCCTCAACGAGCCGCCACCAGCGTTCTGCGACGCTCGCCGGTGTGGGGACGATGAACGGCGCATAGCGCCCGGATTCGGCCAGCAGCCACCAGCCGAGCAGCAACAGCGCCCCAAACGCAGGCGCGAGCAGCGCGTGCCGCCGCGTCCCGCGCACGCGTGGCGCCGGCCAGCCAGGCGCCACCGGCCCGGCCAGCGCGCCCGGCTCGCTGCCAGCTGGCGGTGTTTCCTGCGCCATCGCGCGGCTACGCCTCGTCGAACGGCTCGGTGTCGTCCTCGAACTCATCGTTCTCCGCATCTGTTTCCGGGGGCAGCTCGTCCATATCGCCTTCCAGCAGCGCCATCGCCTCGGCGTAGTACGACTCTGGCACGGCGACCTGCACCCCACCTACCAGCCCGACCGACACCGGCATAGCGGTGCCGAGCGCCTCGCGGAAGAAATAGACCGGGATGCCTGCGGTGCGCAGCAGCCCGCCCACGATCTCCGCCTCAGTCATGCCCTGGGCCTCGGCGACGATGTACCATATGCGGTCATCCGGGCCGCGCCGCTTGATGATCTCCGTGTGTTCGGGTTGCTCGTCCATCGTGCCCTCTCAGTCTGCCGCGCTCACAGCGTCCCGGCTATGTTAGCGGGTGGCCGCGCCGATAGCAACGAATTACTGCAGATCACGAAAAGGCGCGCTCGACCGATAGTCGGTGGCGCGCCTGCGAGCAGTCTTCGCCGAGCCGCTACGACTCGTCGATCGCGATCGTCTGAATCCGGTCGCCGGGCTGCGAATCGCGCATGGGATCGCGCTCGCGGATCTGCATCAGGACGCGCAAGCTCTCGGCGTCGGCCACCTTGCCGAAGACCGCGTGCTTGCCGTCGAGGTGCGGCGTTGGCCCATGCGTGATGAAGAACTGGCTGCCGTTGGTGTTCGCACCTGCGTTCGCCATGCTCAGCACGCCGGGGCCGTCATGCTTCAGCGCCAGAGCGCCCGCCTCGTCCGCGAACTGGTAGCCCGGCCCGCCGCGCCCGGTCCCGGTGGGATCGCCGCCTTGCGCCATGAACCCGCTGATCACGCGATGGAACGTCGTGTCGTCGTAGTACCCGTCGCGCGCCAGAAACACGAAGTTGTTGACGGTTTGCGGCGCCTGCTGGGCGAACAGATCGACCTTGATGTCGCCCTTGTCGGTCTTGATCGTGGCGGTGTAACGCTTGTCGGGATCGATCTGCATCTCCGGCGGTGCGCTGTACTGTTGTGCCATTCGCTTTCCTCCTGCTGTGGCTTGCGGCCCGTTTACCGAGAGTGTAGCAAACTCACTCCCCGGCTGCCTCAAGCGTGGCGAAGCGGTGCAGAAACGCGCCGATAAACCGCATCGACCCGAAGTAGTCCTCGACAAAGATGTTCTCGTTGGGCGAGTGCGCGCGCATATCCGGGTGCCATGTCGCCCCGGCGAAGATGACCGGCATGCCCAGCATTGTGCTGAGCGAGTGCATCGGACCGCTACCCGCCGCCCAGGGCTGGACAATCGGCGTCTTGCCCCATGCGTCCTGGCTGGCGGCGGTCGCCGCGCGCTCCACCAGGCTACCCGGGGGCGACTTGGCCGGACCCTCGCCGCCCAGGAACGTGATCGAGATGTCCGTAAAACCGCGCCGGTCGAGGTGCTGCCGCAGCAAGTCCTGCGCAAGCTCCGGTGTCAGATCGTGCACCAGCCGAAAGTCGAGCTTGACCATCGCCTCGGATGGCAGCACGGTCTTCGAGCCCACGCCGGAATAGCCGGACTCGAACCCGCAAATCGTGATCGTCGGCGCGGCGTAGTAGCGACGGCGCGCGTCGTAGTCATTCAGATCATTCAGCCACCGGTCCAGGCCCCAGCGCGCGCGCATCTCGTCGAACGCCATCGGCACGGCGTCGATCGCGGCGCTTTCGGCAGGCGATAGCGGCGTAACGTAGTCCATGTAGCCATCGAGCGTGATCTCGTCTTGTTCGTTCTTGAGCGTGCTCAGCGCCCACACCAGCCGCCACGCCGGGTTCGGCACAATCGGCGCGACAGACGAGTGCAGGTCGTGATTCGGCCCTGTGCAGCGCAGCTCAAAATACGCGATCCCCTTGCAGCCCGCGCCAAAGAGCGGTCGTTGCTCCTCGTCGTAGCCCGCACCTTCCCACAGAATGCCATCAGCCTGAAGCTGCGCGGCGTGGGCGCGCGCCCAGGCGTTGAGGCTGGGGCTGCCCTCTTCTTCCTCACCCTCGATCACCCACTTGATACGGACGGGTAGCTCGCCCTGCGTGGCGCGCCACGCTTCAACTGCCTGGATGCGCGAGAGCAACTCGCCTTTGTCGTCCGAGGTCCCACGCCCATAGATGCGCCCGTCGCGAATCGTCATCTCGAAGGGGGGCGTGTGCCACAAGTCGAGCGGGTCTTCGGGCTGCACGTCATAATGGTTGTAGATCAGCAGGGTGCGTTCGGCGTCGGGCGGGCCTTGCTCGGCGTAAACTACCGGCGAGCCGTCCGTCTCGGAGATCGTGACCTCCGCGCCCGTCGCATCGAGCCGTGCGGCGACCAGCGCCGCCATCTCGCGGATGCCGCGTCCATCCGCCGCGACGCTCGGCTGCGCAATGAACAGGCCGAACTCGTTTAAAAAGCGCTCGCGGTGTTCGTCAATATACGCGTCAAAAGTTACTGGATCGTAGGTCATCAGGTTTGCCTCGGGATAAAAGCGGCTAGCCGTTAGCAATGAGTGAGCCAGCCACTGCCGATCATTTCGCTGTTCTTTGCTCTTGCCTTTGCTAACGGCCAACTGCTAAG
>CAZVCM010000116.1:0-12124 GCA_964626105.1 uncultured Thermoflexus sp. | reverse complement strand
TCGCGGGGCTGGTGATAAGCCCGCTCCGCTGTTGCCTAGGCCCCTGCCTCTACCCGGCTGGCAGGGGTCCACCCCACAAAGCGCAGCGGGACCGGAAACGATCCCGCTGCGCCTTTCTTTTTCATGTTCGGGGTGGGAGCGCTATCCGCCCGCCGGGACAAGCGTCTGCAACCAGCCACTCAACCCCTCGGGCACGCCGTCCACAGCCCAGCCCGAGCGACCGTCCGGCGCCTCAACGCGCCACCACGAGTAGCCATCCGCGGCGACCGGCCCCTCGCGGAGCGTGACCAGCGTGCCGTTGGGCATGAGGAACGCGACCGCATAGCCGAGGCCCGGCCCTGTCCGCGCGCGCAACGTGTCCCCTTCGGTCGTCTGGACCAGCGCGGTGCCACCTACTCCCAGGCCGGGCGGTGGGACAACCGGCGGGAGTGTCGGCGTGAGCGGGATGGCCGGTGGCAGCGTCGGCGTGAGTGGGGTGACCGGTGGCAGCGTCGCGGTGGGCGTCATCACGGGCGGCTCGCCCAGCAGCGGGAACGGCTCGAACGGCGCCAGCCCATCCGGAGCTGCCAGCGACGTCACCCATACCACGCGCCAGAAGTCACCCAGTACTCCACGCCATAGCTCAGTGGTTGTGATGGAGTTATCCGGCAGAAAACGCGCGTGATACAGCGCTGGCGCTTCCGGCGTAGGAGCGCGATCCGTCAGATATAAGTAGCCATCCGGCAAGCCCCAGACCCGATACGCTTCAGCGCTGATCGGCAGCGGGGCGCTGGTGCCATCCCGGTTGATCATGAGCCAGTCCGGCGGGCCGGGCGGGCTGTAGCGGTACACGGCCATGCGGCGCCCGCCGTCAATGAACGTGGGCGATCCCAACACTGCCTCGCCGCCATGATAGACCGGGTATGGGTCACCCGATGGCCCGCCATACAGAACCACGTTGTACAGGTAACCCGGCCCTTCGAGGCGGCCCGTTGGCAGGAAGTCATACAGGTCGAGGAACAGGAACTCGCCGGTCGGCAGCAGCAGGTCCAGCCCCCCCTTGCCGTGATAGCCCTCCGCGCGCACGGTGCCATCATCCAGCCGCCAGATCAGGCTGTGATATTCCTGCATCCCTTCCGTGCCATAAAGCACCGGCATGAACGCGATCTCGCCAGGAAACGCGGGCGTCTGCGGCTCGAACGTGACCACCGCCGGGATCGTCCCGCGTATGTCGATCCCCAGCGCGGCGATCTGCGGGTCGCGCGCGGTCAGGCGCTCGATCACGGCGCCCGTTTCAGAGTTCATCACGATCAGCTCCCACTCCGGGCGCGGATCAGCCGGATCGGGATAGTGGTTGAACAGGCCAACCGCCAGCAGCGCGCCGTTCTCGCTGAAGCTGTATTGCTCCAGCCAGCAGCCCTGAACCATGCCGGGCGCCTCATATACGCCGCGATAAAGCGCGGCGCGGATGTCGTACACGCGCACCGAGGTCATACCTGCGTCGTCTGTCAGGCAGACGGCCATCCGGTCGCCATCACGCGTGAAGGCGAACGCATAGGGCAGGCTGCTCACGCCGAACGGCAGCGGAAACTCGTAGGTTTCGACGGTGCCATCAGGATGCACGCGCGCAAGCTGGCCAGTCATGTCGTTGTATAGCCACGCAGACCAGGCACCTCCGGCGCTTGCCTGCTTAACCTGACCCGACAGCGGCAGCAACCCGGCCAAGAGACTCAGGAGCAGCAGGATCACCGCCCCACGCGAGAGTTGCAGATTCATCGGTTCCTCCCTCCGATGTGGGCCGAGCGCGCGGCGCCGCCCTCGTGCCCAGCGACTGTAATGGATGTGCGCCGCTAGATGATCATGCAACCGGGTGCTATCCCCCGGAGGACATGCTTACTCGCTGAAGAACGCGCTGGTCCACGCGGGCCGGGGCGGGAGATCGCCGCTCGCCACCTGCGCGCGCCACGCGTCGTCCGTCATGCGATCGTTGATATCGTGCACGAACTCGTAGTAGCTGAACACGCCGCCCCGCGTCAGTTGCAGGGTCCCGTCCGGCAGCGTCACGACGGCGTAGATGTAGTCCACGTCGCCGACCGCTTCCTGCAGCGCGGTTCCCGCGCTCGGGTTGCTGGCGACATCGGTGATCAGCGCGACCGGGTCCGGCTCGCCCTCGCCCTGCCACAGCCCGTACAGCACTGTAAACAGGTAGTTGTGGACGTAGAAGATCATCCAGTACTCGTCCTCGGTGATCGGCTCTCCAGCCAGCTCCTTACGGGCGACCTCAGCCATCCGGGCAGACTCGAGGCTATGCGTCCTCAGCATCTCGACGAGGCGGCGCACGCTGTCAGGCGCCCAAAGGTCGTCGGTGAAGCCGCGCGCCTCAAGCCCTTGCGCCAGCATCCCCGACAGAATTGCCATGCGCGCGAAGACCAGTGGATTCGGCTCGACATAGCCGAAGCTGGTCAGCGGCGGGCCGCCCCCGCCAAAGCCGGTCGGCTGCTTGATGTAGAGCACCGTGTCGTGCTTGAGCTCGGTCCAACTTGCCAGCCCGGTTTGCAGGTCCTTGCGCAGCCACGCCTCGGACTGCATCAACGGCGGATAGGCCGCGTCGCCCGGCACGCGCTCCCACAGCGGGCGCAGCGCCCACAGCCAGCCGCCATAGGTGTTCTCCAGCCATTGCTCGTCCGTCACCGCGGCCATCTCCGACGCCAGCTTCATGATCTGCGCGTCGTAGTTGGCGAATTCACCCGCGCCCGCCTCATGCGCCAGCGCGAGCGCCGTCTCCGACCCGGCGATCCCGGCAGGGACATCCAGCCCCAGCGGCAGCAAGCGCGGCATTTCGCGCGTCCCGACATACGGGTACATCACCTGCTGCATCAGGTAGCCGTCGAGCGTGAAGCGCTGCCCCATGAAACGGAAGCCCTTGGTCAGCGATTCGAGGTCTTCGGCGGTTGTGTCATCCGGCACGATCAGCCCGTTGACGCGCGGGCCCGGCAGCGCCGCCAGCGATGCCTGAAACGCTTCTATCCGGGCGCTGTCCGCCAGCGCGTCGAGCGGCAACCCCGCGCCGAACGCGCCTTCGGCCAGTGGCGCGTACTCGCGCGGGCCGAGGTCATCCGATGGGCCGACCAGGAAGGTCAGCGTGTCGTGCAGCGTATCCCACCCAGCCTGCGCGCCGGGCGCGGTTTGCAGCGCCCGCAGCAAGAGCAGCGCGATCTGCGTCGACGATGGGTCGTTCGTCAGGAAGGTGATGCGGCTCAGCCACATCGTTCCGCGAAAATAGCGTTCCAGCGCCTCGTCCCCGGCGTAGTGGCCGCGCGGGCGATACTGGCTGAAGTCTTCGCGATATCCGGCCAGGAACGGGATATCGACCTGCCCCTCCCCGGCCAGCGCCAGCGCCGCGACGGATTCGGCTTCGGCGGCCAGGTCTGCGCCGACAATCGCCGCAGCCTCACCGGGCGCGTACAGCTCCAACCCGACCGCGAGGTATAGCTCCGCCGCGCGCGCCGCGTCTGCAAGCGGCGTGCCTGCCGCCTCGGCGGTCTGGGCGTGCGCCGCTTCGAGCGCGGGGACCAGCACATCCCGCACCATCATTGGGGCGAACCGCTGGTATTCCAGGTCCGTCAGCAGGTTGTCGAAGATGTAGTGCAGCACGTGCAGCATCGCATCAGTCGTCACGAAGTACGCGTGTCCGTATTCGAGCGGCGCGTTCTCGTCCTGCCAGTCGTAGGTGGGCGGCAGAGTCCACCAGTTCTCCATCTCGGCGTACGCCTCGTGGAACTGCTTGAATCCGGCGGGCACGACAACAAAGCCATTCTCCGCCAGGATCGCCAATTGCGCGTCATTCAACGCTGCATCCTCGACAAACCGCACCGCGCTCAAGTTGACCGGCAGCGAAGGCAGATCGCCCGCGTAAACCGGCGGAACCGTCAGCAGCATCGGATCGGGTAGGTTCTCTACCCGCCAAGACTCCGAGAGCGCATCCCAGTCCCATGCGGCGAACGGCCCGGCCGCGCCCGGCGCAGCGCCCGGCCCGATGTCCTGCGACGGGGTCGGGAATGGCTCGCCAAGCGGCTCCACGAAGTACACGCCGTCCGCGCCTTCCGCGATCATGCCTGCGATCTCGGGTGTCTCAATCGCCCACCAGTACAGCCCGTCCGCACAGATCGGCCCCTCGATCACGTCAAACACCGATCCCTCGACAAGCTGCCCGATGCGGTCCGCGCCGCGCGAGGCCGTCCCCCGCACATTGAGCGGCTGCCCATCCGTCTCGCTAACCTGGGCGCGCTCGCCCGGCACCAGCCGCGGCGGGAGCGCATCCTCACAGCCATCCTGCGCTCGCGCCAGCCTCGCACCAGCCAGCCCCGGCGCCAGCAAGCTGAGCACAAGAGCCACTAACACGAACGAGATAAACGAACGTGAAGTGCCCATCTGTTTTTCTCCCCCCTCAATGGGGTTGATACGTGACAGTTTCATTCTAGCATTGTTCTGTACGCGCACCCGACGCTGAATTCGCCGCAAATCATGCGCGCGCCATGCTCTCGCCATACCCTCTGAATCGGGTGAATAAGATGCGCCTCTTACGGGAAGTCAGCGATCGAAATGAACGCGGGCCAAGCAAGCGCGGTCCCCACGAAGAAACCCAATCTCACGATCCCTGTCAGCGCCCCCGACGTTCACAAACACACGCTGAGATTTTCGCTAACGCCTAATCGCTTCTTTCCGCTATAATGCCCCGCATGACGATCCCAAATTCCACCTCGAGTCGCCGCGTGTTCGGGTTCCGCCTGCGGACCTGGGCGCTGCTCCTTGCTCTGCTCGTGCTCGGCGCTGGCGCGCTGGCGCTTGACCTCGCGTTCGAGGGGCGCGTGTACGATGCCCTCTGGCGCCTGACCGGCGAGACCGATCCCGGCGGACAGATCGTCGGGTTCGGCCAGTACCTTGCCCGCTGGACGCGCGTCCAGCCGCAGACCGAGCTGTTCGCGGACATCGCGCACACGGACGTCAACCCGTTCGGCGTGAACACCTTCCTGGAGCAGGAAGTCGAGTTGACCAAGCGCGAGGAACAGATGCGCCTGATCAGCGAGGCGGGCTTCGGCTGGATTCGCCAGCAGTTCCCCTGGGAAGACATCGAGATCGACGGCAAGGGCGATTTCATCGACCGCCGCCACGACCGCGACGGCGACGGCGAGCCGGACGAGATCAGCGCGTGGGACAAGTACGATACTATCGTGGACCTCGCCGCGCAGTACGGTGTGCAGATCATCGCGCGGCTCAGCACCCCGCCGGACTGGGCGCAGTCGCCCGACGTGACCGGCGACTTCGCGCCGCCCGCCGACCTGCAAGATTACGTCGATTACGCGGCAGCGGTCGCCGAACGCTATCAGGGGCGCATCACGCATTACCAGGTGTGGAACGAGCCGAACCTCTACCCCGAATGGGGCGACCAAACCGTCAGCGCCGAGGCGTACACCGAGATGCTCTGCCGCACGCACGACGCGCTGAAGGCGATCGATCCGGCGATCGTGGTGATCACCGGCGCGCTCGGCCCGACGATTGACCTCAGCGGGCGTAACGCCTACGACCTGCTCTACTTGCAGCGAATGTATCAGGCCGGGGCGGGCGCGTGCTTCGACGTGCTGAGCGTGCAGGGCTATGGGCTATGGAGCGGGCCGACTGACCAGCGCCTGCGCCAGACCACGATCAACTATCCGCGCCACCTGTGGATCCGCGACATGATGGTTGCCAACGACGACGCGCACAAGCCGATCTGGATCAGCGAGGCGGGCTGGAACCCGGTGCCCGATGACCCGTCAATTGCCGATTGGGAGCGGTATGGGCGCGTGACGATGGACGAGGCCGCCGCCTGGGCGCCGCAAGCCTACGCGCGCGCCATCGAGGAGTGGCCCTGGATCGGCGTGGTCAACTACTGGTACTTCAAGCGCGCCGATGACTCCGAGCGCGGCGCAAGCTGGTACTACTTCCGCATGGTCGAGCCGGACTTCACGCTGACGCCCATCTACGAGTCGCTGAAGGCGTACATCACCGGTACGCAGCCGAAGACGATCGGCGCGGGCCGGCACAGCGCGCAGATCCACGTTGTGATAGAGACAATCGCAGCAGGCGAGACGCGCACCTTCCGCATCCAAGGGACGGGCGCGACCCTGTGCCACGCCGCGCTTGACGCGCCGCAAACCGTCCGCGCGCAGATCGACGGTACAGCGGCGGAAACGATCGCGCTTCCGGCGAACAAGGCAGGCTGCGCGGCGCTCGCCGAAGGGTTGGGCGCAGGCGAGCATACGCTGGCGATCACCGCTGAGGACTGGACCGGCCTGGACGACCTCGTTGTGCTTGATTTCAGCGCGCGGCAGCGGCTGCCGTGGCTGCTGGTGGGCGCGGTGGCGCTGATCGGCGTGGCGGTGATCGTCGTGCGCGCCTACGCGATCCGCTGGGGGTTATAGACTGTGGCGCGCCGACTCCTTCCGGCGCTGGTGATCGTGCTGTTGATCGCGGCAGGCGCGCGCCTCTACCGGATCGACGCGCAATCGCTGTGGAACGATGAGGGAAACAGCCTGCGCCTCGCGGAGCGAAACGTCCCCGACCTGATCGACGCCGCCGCGCGAGACATTCATCCTCCCGGTTACTACCTCGCGCTGAAAGCCTGGATCGCGCTGGCGGGCACGAGCGAGCTGGCGCTGCGAGCGCTGTCCGCGCTCGCGGGCGTGCTGACGGTTGCCGCCACGATCGCGCTGGGCAGGCGGCTGTTCAGCGCAGGCGCGGGCGCGCTGTCCGGGCTGTTGGTCGCGCTAAGCCCGCTGGCGATCTACTACAGCCAGGAAACGCGCATGTACGCGCTGCTGGGGCTGCTGGCGGCGCTGAGTATGGCGGTATTCGTTGAGTGGCTGGCGCGTGTGGAACAAGACCGCGCCGCCTGGGCCTGGGCGCTGGCGCTCGCGCTGCTCAACGCGGCAGGGCTGTATACGCATTACGCCTATCCTTTCACGCTGCTGGCGCAGGGCGCGCTGTTCCTGCTGTGGCTGGCGTGGCGCGAGCGGTCAGGCGTGGGGCGGCGCGCGCTGATGGTATACGTCGCGCTCAATCTGCTGGCGCTGGCGCTGTTCGCGCCCTGGCTGCCGACCGCGTGGGATCAGCTCACCACCTGGCCCGAAGCGCAAACGGCCCTCTCCCTGGGCGAGCGGCTGCGCGCCAGCCTGAGCGCGATCACCGTGGGCGGCGCGGTGCGCGACCTGCCGTGGAGCGCGCTAATCGCGCCGGGCGTGCTGGCGCTCGGCGTGCTGTTTGGCGAGCATCACCGTCGCGCTCTGCCGCGCGGGTGGCGGGCGCTGCTTCCCCCGCTGTGGGTCGTTGCAACGGTCGGCGGGCTGCTGCTTTCTGGCGCCTATCGCCCCACAAACCTGAAATTTCTTGTTCCCGCCAGCGTGGCGGCGGCGCTGTGGCTGGCCGGGGGTGCAGCGGGCTGGTGGCGGGCGTTCCGCACGCGGGTATGGCTGCGCGCCGCGCCGCTGTTGCTAGTCGGAGTGATCCTCGTGGCGCAGCTTCGCACGCTCGACACGCTCTACCACGATCCGGCCGCTGCCCGCGCCGACTACCGGGCGATCGCCGCGCGGCTGGCGCGCGAGGCCCAACCCGGCGACGTGATCATCCTCAACGCGCCGAATCAGATCGAGGTCTTTTCGTATTACTACGACGGTCCCGCGCCGGTGTACGGCCTGCCGCGCGGACTGGGCGGGGACGACGCGCAGACCGCCGCCGAGGTCGCGGCGCTGCTGGCACGCCATGACCGAATTTTCGCGCTGTTCTGGGGCGAGGACGAGCGCGATCCAAACCGCGCCGTGCAGGCCGCGCTTGACGCGGGCGCGTATCCGGTCGCGTCGGAGTGGTACGGCGATGTCCGCCTGGCGCAGTATGTGGTGCTGGCCGATCCGCCCGACGCGCCACAGACCGCGCTCGACGTGCGCTTTGGCGACACGCTCACACTGACCGGCTATGCGCTGAGCGCGACGGCGATCGCCCCTGGCGACGCGCTGGGCGTGACGCTGTTCTGGCGGGCGGACGCGCCACTGGCGGAGCGATACAAGATCAGCGCACAGCTTCTTGCGCCGGATGGATCCCTCGTCGCGCAGCACGACGCCGAGCCGAATAACAACCGCACCCCGACGACCGGCTGGCAGCCCGGCGACATCGTGGTCGATCCGCACGGGCTGGCAATCCCGCCGGGCAGCGCACCGGGGGAGTACACCGTCGCGATCGGCGTCTACCCGATCGACGCGCCGGGCGAGCGTTTGCCGCCCAGTGATCCCGCGCCGGAAAATCTTCTTGTGCTCGCCACAATCCGCGTTGAGGCACCCGGCTAGCGTGCTACTTCAAATACAAAAACACTCTGGGAGCAATTCACGTGCGTTACATTCTTTTGAAGACCATTGCTTTTCATCTTTTCTTTCTCGTCTTGCATTACACGTACGAGGCGCTGCCATACCGGGTGATCGGGGTGTTCGCGCCGACCAGCGAGTCGGTCATGCAGCACATGAAAGGCGCGTTTTACGCGTGGACGCTCGTGTCGATGGGCGAGCTTGCGCTGCGGCGGGACTTTTGGCGGCGCGTATTCGACGCGAACCTGTTAACCAACCTGCTCGCACCCTGGGCGATGTTCGCGTGGTACATCGCTTCGGCGCTGGGGTTACAGCCGCTGCCCTCTACCGCGATCGAGATCGTGTACGCCAACGTGGTGTTGTTCGTCGCCGGGCTGGGGCTAGCGGTCCTCGCGCGCGACCTCGTCAGCGCCACATTTTCGCGGTCGGCACGCGGCGTGATGCTCGCCTTCTACATGGTGTTCGCCATGCTGCTAGCGGTGTTCAGCTTCGAGACGCCGTGGGGCGGCTTCTTCACGCATCCCTAAGCGAGTGGCTGTTGCGTTTGCAGCGGGAATATGCCATAACTTTTGTAGGAGTGTTCCTCAGTGAATTGTTGAGGAGATTCATCGGGCGCGTGGAGACTCTGCGCGTGTCGCCTCCTTTGGTTTTGAGTCCGTATTGAGATCATCAGGAGGGATGCTTTATGCTAGGCTGGGCGGTTTTGTTTCTGATTGTGGCGGTTGTTGCCGCGATCCTGGGGTTCGCCGTGCTGGCTGATGTAGCAGCCACTATCGCGCAGATTGTCTTCGTCGTGTTCCTGGTGCTGCTTGTGATCTCGCTCCTCACGGGGCGACGCGCGCGGGTCTAGCCGGAATATATCGCGATCCATCGCACAAATAACCGCCGGGCTGGGGTGTGAATCCCGGCCCGGTCGCATACTGGGGACTCGCTTCTCTGAGAGGATGAACGCAGCATGTACCTGATCACAGGGGCTTCAGGGGCGATCGGCAGCGCGCTGGTCCGGCGGCTGGTCGCGGGCAATCAGCCGGTCCGCGCGTTGGTGCATACCCCCGCGAAAGCTGCCGCCCAACTGGCGGATCTGCGCGACCGGCTCGAGATCGTGGCGGGCGATGTAACGCGGCCCGACACGCTGCGTCCCGCGATGGAAGGCGTACAGGCAGTCGTGCATTTGGTCGCGATCGCGATGGAGAAGGGCCGCGCCACGTATGAGGGGGTTAACACGCAGGGCACGGTCAATCTGGTTGACGCAGCGCAGGCAGCAGGCGTGCGCCGCTTCATCAACATGAGCCAGAATGGGGCGGACAGCGCGCTTCCTTACCCCTTCTTGCGCAGCAAAGGCAAGGCGCAAGACTACGTCGCTGCATCAGGGCTGGACTGGACAGCGTTCCGTCCATCGGTAGTGTGGGGTCCGGACGATGAATTTGCGAATGTTCAGGCGCGGCTGATCAAGCTGGCGCCGCTGATCTTCCCGATCGTGGGGGATGGCAAAGCGCGCTTTCAGCCGGTGTACGTCGGCGATCTGGTCGAAGCGGTTGCGCGGGCGTTGGGCGACGACACCACGATCGGGCGCGAGATGGGGATCGGCGGGCCAGAAGTGCTCACCTACGAGGAGATCGTGCGGCGCGTGCTGGCGGCGCTTGGGACGCGCCGCGTGCTGGTGCATGTGCCCGTGCCGCTGCTGCGCCCGGCGGTCGCGATCATGGCGCGGCTGCCGAACCCGCCGGTTACGCCTAGCTTGCTCGACCTGCTGAAAATCGATAACGTTGTTGAGCGCAACGCCCTGGTGGAGCATTTCGGCATCGCGCCGCGCCCGTTCGTGCCAGAGCATCTCGGTTATATGCGGCAGTTCAGCGCGGCGGCATCGCTCAAGCGTTTTCTAGGGCGCGAGAGATAGCGCGAAGGATTCGGATGTGACAGAAGGAGCACGCGAGGTCATGGGCAATACCACCGGCGAGGACTTTCACTGTTCGGCAGTCTCCCGCGCGATGGGCGAGCCGCTAGTCGCGACCGCGCCGCACATGACGACCTGGTTCCTGCTCGAATATCCGGGGCGGTGGATGTCACGCGCGGTCAAAGACAACGATCTGCCAGAACCAGTGAAGTCGCGTCTGGACTCGTACCTGCGCTTCATCCCCCAGTCACGCCTGCTGCTGATCCGCCAGCGCCCGCGCCTCGTTTCAGGGGGCTTACGCTTCTTCGTCGCGCGGACGCACGCGGACCGTCAGGCGCTCTACGAGTTCGTGCTGGACGACTACGAAGCGCTGCTGGAGCTGGATCTCGGCGCGATCGCGCAGGGGGATGCGAGCTACGAGGCGTACCGGCGCGCGCGCCCGCTGTTCACGATCTGCATGCACGGGCGGCGGGATCGCTGCTGCCCATTGTTCGGGCTGCCAGTGCACGTCGAGATGATGCAGCATGGCGGCCCGGCGGTGTGGCAGTCTTCGCACATTGGCGGGCATCGCTTCGCCCCGAACGTGATCAGCTTCCCGCAAGGAGCGGTGTACGGTCGTGTGCCGCCGCAGCGCGCGCGAGCGCTGATGAACGACTGCCGCGATGGGCTGGTGACGCCGGACCTGCTGCGCGGGCGCGCGTGCTATGAGGCGCCGATCCAGGCGGCGGACGTGTATCTGCGGCAGGCGACTGGGGCGCGTGAGCTCGACGCGTTCACGTTGCGGGGCGTGGATGCCGACGCACGCGGCGCGTGGACGGTCACGTTCGCAGCGAAAAACGGGATGCTCCATCACCTGCGTGTGGTGGAAGAACCCGCCGATTTTGCGATTTATGGAAGCTGCGGTGACGACGCGCCGAAGGAGACCACGGTCTTTCGCCTGCTGGCGCACGAAACAACCGCTGCCGCGCTATGACTCAGACTCCTCGACCGGGTCTTCGTCAGGCGGGGTGTCTTCGCGGTTATCAAGCGCAGTGAAGCGCATAAACGCGCGCTCTTGTGGGCTCATATCCGACGGATAGACGGTGTCGTCGTACGCTTCAAGCACGCGATAGCCCTCTTTGACGTAGCTGCGAACGGTGTGCGGGCTGAGGCCCATCTCATCCGCAGCCAGCTCGGCAGACATCCCCTCAACCACGCACAACTGCAACGCCTGGCGAATGCGCTGCGTCAGTTCGGGATACTGGCGGCGTTCCGGCACGGTGGCCGAGCGGAACAGGCGCGACTCGAACTCGTCGCATAGCGCTTCTTTGACGCTAGCCGTCACCACGAAGTCATGATCCTGCGCCCAGACGATAGCCCAGGCGATTTGGATCCGCACCTCGTCGCGCAGCAGGTAACCATCGGCGTTCACCTGCGCCACCGCGCGCACCGTCTCCAGATCTAGCTCCCGATCCAGCACGAGCGTCATCACTTCAGGGATCGTCTCCTCAAGCTGCTTGACCAGCCGCGCCAGATCGTCGGGTGTCTTCGCGGCGTCCGCGTCGAGCAGCACAACATCCGGCCACTCGATCTCCGGCATTCGCTTGACGTAATCGATGACCGATTGCATCGTCTCGGCCAGATGTACGACGCGCGTGCGCCGGTCCCATGCGAGATAGCTATTGATCGCCTGCCGCGCATAATAATCAGTGTCGAGAATCAGCACCTTAAGAGATTTGAACGCCATCATGCACCCCCTTCGGTCTTGGCGCTATGTTCTGCGCGATTTTTATATTTTTTTCACTTCTTGTTATGTTAGCTTTAATTCTTGAACGTTACACTAAATGAGAATTCCTTAAGGATGTAAAGATGACAGTGTTGG
>CAZVCM010000115.1:0-12152 GCA_964626105.1 uncultured Thermoflexus sp. | reverse complement strand
AGGGCGAGTACGTGCACATTCTGAACCCGGATACGGTGGTGCTGCCCGGTGCGCTGCCCGCGATGTTCGCCGCGCTGGACGCCGATCCGTCGCTCGGCGCGGTCACGTCGCGCATGACGTACGACGATGGAACGCTCCAGCGCAACTGTTCGCGCCGGGTAACCTACACGGACCTGGTGCTCGGCTACACGTTCGTCGGCGCGCTGCTGCCCGGCTGGCGGGATCGCCGCCGCGCGCGGATGTGGTACGCCGAGTGGGATCGCGAATCTGACCGGGATGTGGAGATCGCGCCCGGCTCGAATATCCTGGCGCGGCGCGACGTGCTGGCACGGATTGGCGGGTTTGACGAGCGGCTGAAGCTGTATTTCACCGAGGATGATTTGTGCGTGCGGATCGCCGCCGAGGGCTGCGCGATCCGCTACCTTGCGAGCGCGACGATCATCCACGACGAGCACGCCAGCACGGAGTCGATTCAGCGGCTGGCGACACGGATTTACTTTGACGACTTGATCACCTACACGCGGCTGCATTTCGGCGCGGCGCGGGCGCGCGTGCTGGCGGCGCTGGTCCGCCCGACGCGGGCGGCGATGGCGCTGCGGCAGCGGCTGCGCGGGTGATCGCACGCGAAAGAGGGAGCAGGTTCGATGACGGGACAACGCGCGCTGGTCACGGGAGCGGCTGGTTTCATCGGCAGCCATCTGGTGGAGATGCTGGTCCGGCAGGGGACGCACGTCCGCGCGTTCGTGCGCTACAACTCCGGCCAGCGTGCCGGGAACCTGGAACTGCTGCCGGACGAGGTACGGGCGCATGTCGAGCGCTACGACGGCGATCTGCCCGATCCGGATGCGGTGCGGGAAGCGGCGCGCGGCATGGACCAGATTTATCACCTGGGCGCGGTGATCACGATCCCCTACTCGTACAAGCACCCGCGCGAGGTGGTGGCGGTCAACGTCACGGGGACGCTCAATGTGCTCTCCGCCGCGCGCGATCTCGAGACGCCGCAGGTGATGGTCACGTCCACCAGCGAGGTGTACGGGACGGCGCAGCGCGAGCCGATTGACGAAATGCACCCGCTCCACCCGCAGTCGCCCTATGCGGCCAGCAAGGTCGCGCAGGACGCGCTGGCGATGAGCTTTCACGCGGCGTATGGGCTGCCGGTGCGGATCGTGCGCCCGTTCAACACTTACGGCCCGCGCCAGAGCGCCCGCGCCGTGATTCCGACGATTATCAGCCAGGCGCTGACGCGGGATGAGGTCCGCCTGGGCGCGCTGCATCCCACCCGCGACCTGACGTATGTGACCGACACGGTGCGCGGTTTTCTGCTGGCGATGGCGTGTGACGAGGCGATCGGGCGCCCGATTAACCTGGGCACCGGGCAATCGATCACGATTGGCGAGCTGGCAGAGCGCGCGATCCGCCTGACCGGGCGCGACGTGCCGGTAGTGACGGACGCCGAGCGCGTCCGCCCGGAGACAAGTGAGGTGCTGCGCCTGCGCTCCGACAACCGGCTGGCGCGTGACCTGATCGGGTGGGAGCCGCAGGTTTCGCTGGACGAAGGGCTGCGGCTGACGATTGAGTGGGTGCGCGCGCATCTACACCTCTTCGACCCCGATCGGTACGCGATCTAGCCGCCATGCCGCACACGCTTCTGTTTGTTTCGGCGTACACCGGCCTGGGCGGCGGCGAGAGCGTCCAGCTCAATCTGATGGGCGCGCTCGACCCGGCGGAATGGGCGCTGCATCTGGCGACCCCGCGCGAGGGGCAGCTTCCCGAGGCGGCACGCGCGTTGGGCGTGCGGACGCATATCGTCCCCTATCGCGGCGTGCCGACGTGGTTCCTGCCGCCAGTCTGGATGCGGCTCCCGGCGGCGCGGCGGCTGGCGGCGCTCGCGCGCGACATTAGCGCGAGCGCGATTCACACGGATTATCACTCGCTGCCGTTCGCAGTCTCGGCGGGGCAGGCCAACCGCATCCCCGTAATCTGGAACGCGATGGGCTGGTGGTTCCCGGTGCACCCCTGGCAGCGGCGCTTCTTCCGCGAAGACCTCACGCAGATCGTGGCGATCACCGAGGCGGTGCGCGATCGCTGGCTTGGCGCGGAGCCGTTCATGCCCCGCGAGCGCGTGCGCGTAATCGTACCCGGCGTCGATCCGGCGGTGTTTCATCCGGGCGTGGATGGCGGGCCGGTGCGCGCGCGCCTGAATATCGCGCCGGATGTGCCACTCGTCGGGATGATCGCGCGCTTCCAACGTGTGAAAGGGCACGATATCTTTCAGCAGATGGCGCGGCGCGTGCTGGCGCAGATGCCCGAGGCGCGCTTTGTCGTCGCGGGGGAGAACGTATTCGGCGTGTCGAAGGACGAGGCGTACAAGCAGTCGATCTTGCAAGCGGCGCGTGAGGACCCGGCGCTCAGCGCGGCGCTGGCGTATCTCGGCTTCTGGGAAGATGCGCGCGAGGTGATCGCTGCCTCGGACGTGATCGTCTGCCCGTCGCGTTTCGAGTCGCTGGGAATGGTGCATCTGGAGAGCATGGCAATGGCGCGCCCGGTGGTTAGTATGGACAACGGCGGCCCGGCGGAGACGGTGGTCGAAGGCGAGACCGGCTTCCTCGTTCCGCCTGAGGACCCGGATGCCCTGGCGGAGCGTGTTGTGCGGTTGCTGCGCGATCCGGCGCTGCGGGCGCGGATGGGCGCGGCAGGGCGCGAGCGCGTGCTGGCGCATTACACAGCGGCGGGCTATGCGGCGCAGATCGCGGCGGTGTTTGAGCGCGCGATCGGGAGTGTGACGTGATGGACGTCTTGCTGATCTCGCGCTGCCCGCCATTCCCGCTCTATCACGGGGATCGGCTGATTCCGTTCCACGTCTCGCGGGAGCTCGCTGCGCGCCGCCACTCGATTGATCTGGTGGCGTTCTACGACAACCCGGTCGATTTGGCGGACGTCCCGCGCTACGAGGAGCAGTTTCGCAGCGTGACGCTGATCCCCGAGCCGCGCCGCTCAGCGGCGAGCTATTGGCTGCGCGCGCAGAATCCGGCCCGCCGCTTCCCGAGCCGCGCCGAGCAAAGCTGGTCGCCCGAGATGTGGCGCGCGATCAAGGAGAAGCTGTCGCAGCGCGCCTACGACGTGGTGCACCTGTTCGGCGGCGTGCAGGTGTACGAGTATCGGCAGCTTGTCGCGCCGCTGCCGAACGTGATCGTGCCGTACGAGTCATACAGCCTGTGGCTGGATCGCGCGATCGCCGAGGCACGATCGCCTGTGGCGCGGATGGCGGCCCGGCTGCGGCAGGGGATGGCGCGGCGCTATGAGCGGTTCATGTTCGAGGGCTACGATCGCGTCATCGTGCTGACCGATCGCGACGCGGATGCGCTGCGGGCGCTAGACGCGAACACGCCGACTGTCACGATCCCCAACGGCGTGGACATCGACTATTTCACGCCGTCCGGTTACGAGCCGGACGAACCGGCGCTGCTGTTTACCGGCAACTACGACTATCCGCCGAACCTCGACGCGGCGCTGCGCCTGGTGCGAGACATCTTCCCGCGCGTCAAGCAGGTCGTGCCCGAGGCGCGGCTGTATCTCGCCGGCGGCAACCCACCCGAGAGATTGCGTGCGTACGCCTGCGAGTCCATTGCGATCACGGGCCGCGTGCCAGATTTGCGCCCCTATTTCGAGAGCACGCTGTTGTACGCCAGCCCGTTGCGGATGGGCGCCGGGATCAAGAACAAAATTCTCGAAACGCTGGCGATGCAGACGCCGGTCGTCGCCTCGCCGCTGAGCTGCGATGGCATCCCCGTGCGCGACGGGGAGCATGTGCTACTGGCGACCGACGACGATGCGTTTGTCGAGCAGATTCTGTTGCTGTTGCGCACGCCGCACCTGCGCGCGACGCTCGCCGAGAATGGGCGGCGGCTTGTCGAGGAGCAGTTCACATGGCAGCGCGTGGCCGATCTCTACGAAGAACTCTATCTGCGTATCATCCGCGAGCGGCTCGAGGACGAAGCCTAACGCGGAAAAATCACGGGGCCGTGCGTGTGGCACAGCCCCGATGTGTTTTTGTTTGTTGTGTATTGCGTCAGTCGCACGCCAGGGCCGCGCCCGCGATGCACGCCTCAACCTGCTGCACCAGCGCGGGTAGGGCGCGCTCGACCTCGGGCGAAAGCGTCTCGCTGAACGCGAAGCTGCGCGCGGTGACGGTCCATAGCAGGGCGCGCGGCGTGGCGTCATAGAGCGCGTGAGCGCACGCTAGCAGCGCGGCAGGCTCCAGCGAGTGGATGATCGGCCCTGGCGGAGAAGGCACCTGCTGAAGCGGCTCGCAGACGATGGTCCCTGGCCTATCTCCGGCGGCGGCGTCAATCAATAGCACCAGATCGGCGCGGCTGACCTTCTCCGCCAGCTCAATCGTAAGCTGGTGGCAGCTCAGCACTTCCACGCCGTCTGGCAGCGCCCGTTGTGCGAGCGCCTCGGCAGCGCGCTGGCCCAGCCCGTCATCCCCGCGCAGCGTGTTGCCATAGCCGATCACAAGCACGCGCGCCGCGTCACCATGGATCATCATCCGCGAATCGCCTCGTCCCACAGCTCGCCGCGTGGCCCGACAAGCTGAATCTGCAGCGCCAGTTCGTTCTGCGCGTGCGTGGAGCAGCTCAGGCACGGGTCAAACGTGCGGATCACAGCCTCGACGCGGTTGAGCATCCCTTCGGTCAGCTTGTCCCCGACGACGTAGCGGTGCGCCACCTGCTTAACGCTGCGGTTCATCGCCAGGTTGTTGTGCGTGGTCGAGACAATCATGTTCGCCCAGGTGATGCGACCCTGTTCGTCCACCTTGTAGTGATGGATCAGCGTGCCGCGCGGCGCTTCGACCACGCCGATGCCCTCGCCTGCGTTCGGCCCGGCGAAGGCGCGCACGCGCTCGTCGAGGATATCGTCGTCGTTGAGCAGTTGCTCGATGCGCTCGACGGCGTACAGGCACTCGATCAGGCGCGCATAGTGGAAGTAGAACGAACTGAGCACAACGCGCCGGTCAAGCTGGCGGAACTCTGCCCACTCCTGATCGGCGTGCGGCGTGCCGCAGGTGTCCACGATATTCAGGCGCGCCAGCGGCCCAACGCGATACACGCCCTCGGGGTAGCCCATCGCCGTGAAGTACGGGAATTTCATGTAGGTCCACGGCTCGACCGCTTCCTGGATGTAGTCGAAGTAACGCGTCGGGTCAAGGCCCGGCTCCAGCACGTGGCCGCGCTCGTCCACGACGCGTAGCATCCCGTGATAGTGCTCCAGGCCGCCCTCGTCGTCCACCAGCCCCATGAACAGCGTCGGGAAGTTGCCGAAGGTGCGGATTTCGTCTGCATACTCGTCCAGCGAGCGCTTGAACCAGTCGAGATTATGCTGGACGATTGAGAGAATCTCCGGGATTTCGCTCAGGATGCGTTCGCGCACATCAGTCGCCAGCGGGCTGCTGACACCGCCCGGCACGATCCAGGTCGGGTGCAGGCGCTTGCCTGCCATCCACTCGATGATCTGCTGCCCAAACTGGCGCAGCCGCACGCCGTCCCGCGCGACCTGCGGGTGCGTCTGCATCAGCCCGAAGATGTTGCGCTTGGCCGGGTCGGATTCCATGCCGAGCAGAAAGTCGGGCGACGACAGGTAGAAGAAGCTGAGCGCGTGCGACTGCAAGATCGACGCCAGGTTGACGATGCGACGCAGCTTGCGCGCGGTTTCGGGGATGCGCACGGCCAGGATCTGATCGCAGGCTTTGGCTGAGGCCATCTCGTGACTGATGGTGCAGATCCCGCAGATGCGGCCCATCAGACCGGGCATCTCGTAGTACGGGCGGCCCTCGATGAACTTCTCGAAACCGCGATACTGCGTCACGTGGAAGCGAGCATCTTCGACGCGCCCGTTCTCGTCAAGCTGGATCGTGATCTTCGAGTGGCCCTCGATGCGCGTGATCGGGTCGATGATGATTTGCTGTGTCATGCGGCAGTCTCCTAGGCCCCAGGTCGGGTCCGCTCGGTCAGCGCGGGCTCGCGCCCGGCCAGCAGCTCGGTTATGACGTAGTAGATCGTGTCGGCAGACGGCGGGCAGCCCTGCACAAAGACATCGACCGGGACGACTTCGTGAATCGGACGCACGACAGGCAGCAGGCTCGGCACAAACTGGTCCGGGACCTGCTCCTGGATCGCTGCGGTCTCGAAGTAGCCGCGCGCCATCACATCCTCGACTGGGAAGCGGTTGCGCATGGCGGGGACGTTCGCCGCGACAGCGCAATCGCCCAGCGCGACCAGCACACCGGTGTGTGCGCGGATCTTCTTGATCTTCTCCAGGTCTTCCGTGCTGCTGATCGCGCCTTCCACCAGCGCTACATCGACCCACTCGGGATAGTCTTTGCGGTCGACCAGCGGGCTGTAGACGACCTCGATCCGGTCGGCCAGCTCGATCAGGCGCTCGTCCATGTCGATCAGCGACATATGGCAGCCAGAGCAGCCATCCAGCCAGACCGTCGCTACCGTGACTTTGCTCATTACTTTTTCACCTCGCGCATGTTCGACAGGTACGGCAGGAAGTCCTGGCGCTTGACCATCTCACCGATCGCGCGGCCCTTTTTGACCAGCGCGCCGACAGGACAGACGTTGACACATTTGCCGCAGCTTGTGCAGGTCTGCGAGTCGCCCCAGGGTGTGTCGAGATCGCTCACCACGCGAGCGTCCGCGCCACGTCCTTTCACGTCCCAGGTGTGCGCGCCCTCGATCTCGTCGCAGACGCGCACGCAGCGCAGGCACAGGATGCAGCGGTTGCGGTCGAGCACGAAGCGGTCGTGCGTCATATCGACCAGGCGATTCGATTGCAGATTCGGAAAGCGTACGTGATCCATCCCCAACCGCTGCGCCAGCGCTTGAAGCTCGCAGTTGCCGTTGGAGACGCACACCGCGCAGACGTGGTTGCCCTCAGAGAACAGCAGCTCGATGATCATGCGGCGATAGGTCCGCAGGCGCTCGGAGTCGGTGGAGATCTCCATGCCTTCTTCGACGTGCGTGGCGCAGGCCGGAACCAGCCGATTCCACCCCGCCACCTCGACCAGGCACAAGCGGCACGCGCCCGAGATCGCCAGCCCTTCGATGTGGCACAGCGTCGGGATAAAGACGCCGTTTTCAAACGCCACGTCGAGGATTGTCTCGTCTTCGCGCGCGCTGACATCGCGCCCGTTGATCTTGAGCGTCTTGATACGAGAACGAGTAGCCATTGAGTCCCTCTCTATGACGCCGGGTCGTCCAGGGCCGGCGCAATGACCGGCTCGGCCGGGATCATCCGGGCAAGGTATTCATCTTGGAAATAGCGCAGCGTGCTCAGCACCGGGTTTGGCGCGGATTGCCCCAGCCCGCACAGGCTGGCGTTGCGCGCGAGATCGCACAGTTGGCTCAGCAACTCGAGATCGCCTTCCGTCGCGCAGCCCTTGCTGAAGTTGTCGAGCAGCCGGTACATCTGCGCGGTCCCCACCCGGCACGGGATACACTTGCCGCATGACTCCGTCATGCAGAATTCCATGAAATACTTGGCGACATCGACCATCGACGAAGTTTCGTCCATCACGATCATGCCGCCCGATCCCATGATCGAGCCGAGCTTCGTCAGCGACTCGTAATCGACCGGCGTCTCGAAATACGTCTCCGGGATGCAGCCGCCGGTCGGGCCGCCGGTCTGGACCGCCTTCACCGCCCGCCCATTGGACGTGCCGCCGCCGATTTCGTAGACGATCTCGCTGAGCGTGATGCCCATCGGGACCTCGATCAGGCCGGTGTTTCGGATCTGCCCGGCCAGCGCGAAGACCTTTGTCCCCTTGCTGGTCTCGCTGCCGATGCTGGCGTACCAGTCACCGCCGCGCCGCAGGATCGGCGCCACGTTGGCGAACGTCTCGACGTTGTTGACGAGCGTCGGCGCGCCCCACAGCCCGTGATCGGCGGGATAGGGCGGGCGAGGCCGTGGCATGCCGCGCTTGCCTTCGATTGAGGCCATTAGCGCGGTTTCCTCGCCGCAGACGTACGCACCCGCGCCGAGGCGAATCTCCAGGTTGAAGTTGTAGCCGGTGCCCAGGATGTTGTCGCCGAGCAGGGCGTTGCGCTTGGCGTGGCGCAGCGCGAGCTTCAGCCGCTCAATTGCCAGCGGGTATTCGGCGCGGACGTAAATAAATCCGCGATTCGCGCCGACCGCATACCCTGCGATCACCATACCCTCGATGATGCGGTGCGGGTCGCTTTCGAGGATGCTGCGATCCATGAATGCGCCGGGGTCACCCTCGTCACCGTTGCAGATCACAAACTTCGTATCGCTGATCGCCTTGGCGACGGTCGACCATTTGAGGCCGGTCGGGTATCCTGCGCCGCCGCGCCCGCGCAGCCCGCTCCTGACAATCTCCGCGATTACGTCGCCGGGCGACATTTCAGTGAGCGCGCGGTTCAGGCCCTCGTAGCCGCCGGCGGCGATGTACTCGTCCAGGCTCTCCGGGTCGATCACGCCAGAGTTCTCCAGCACGACCTTCACCTGTCGCTCGAAAAACGGGACATCTGTCGGGCAGACCAGCTTCTCGACCGGCTGCTTGCCCAACGCCTCGATAATCGCCGGGGCGTCTTCCGGCGCGACGCGCTCGTACAGCACGCCTTCCGGCTCGACCAGCACCAGCGGCCCGGCGGCGCACAGCCCCATGCAGCCCACGCCCTTGATCTGGATCTCGTCCTCGCGGCCCTGCGCCTTCACGGCGTCTTCGAGCGCGGTTTTGATCGTGTCGTGATGCTGCGACAGGCATCCGGCGGCCATGCAGACGCGCAAGCAATGCGGATACCGTTGCTGCCGAGAGACTTCTTCGGCGGCGGTGGCGGTCAGTTCATCATACGTCATCATCGCTCAGATACCCCTCGATCTTGGCATGGACAGACTCGGCGGTCGCGTTGCCCATCACCTCGCCGTCGAATACCAGCGCCGGAGCCAGCCCGCACGCGCCCACGCAGCGCACCGTCAGCAGCGACAGCTTGCCGTCGTCAGTGGTTTCGCCGGGCTCGACGTGGTACGTCTCGCGGATGGTGTCCAGTAGCTCGCCAGTCCCCTTGATATAGCAGGCGGTGCCCAGGCACACGGCGCAGCTATGCTTGCCTTGCGGCTTAAGGTTGAAGAAATGGTAGAATGTGGCGACGCCGTACACCTGGCTGGGCGCCACCCGCAGCGCGTTGGACACGAAGAGCAGAGCTTCGTTATCCAGATAGCCGAATGACTCCTGGACGGTATGCAGCGTTTCAATCAGAGCATCAGGCCGGTAGCCGTTGCGCCGCATCGTCGCTTCGACCACCCGCCATCGTTTGTCGTCCGACGGAAGCGTTACTTCCGCACGATTGCGCATCACGCGTACCCTTTCGCGATAGACAGGACGGGAATCGTCACAGAATAGTGACTTTTTCGCAGGTAGATTTATGATGCGCGAGTTCGGTAAAGGTTCATAGTGATATTTTTCACAAATTGATGGGACTGATAGCACACCAGCAGGGAGGATGGTTTCCATGTCGATGACGTTCCCCCCGATCAAGCCCGATCGCTGCGTGCTGTGGATCACGCTTCACGCTGATGGCGCAGCGCCAGAACGGTTCGCCGCGCTCGAAGCGGTGCTGAAAACCTGCCGCCTGCACCCGCTTGACATGACCGCCAGCGCCGAGCTGGTGATCGTCGAGGAAGCGGCTGTGCGAGCGCAGCTCGACGCCTTGCGCGGCGCGCTGGGGCCGGGTGATCGCTTGCATCTGATCAGCGCGCAGGCCGACCGTCTCAGCGTCGAGGTGATTGCCGCGCCGGGAGAGACACTTTCCGCCCAGTGGCCGCGAACAGATGGCCCGCGCCCACCCTGGCGCGCGCTGTCTTAGCGCGCAAAAGCATTGTCGTACTATAATGAGAGCGTTAAGCTGCGTGGAGTCCGCGCGCCGCTGCGCGGGTTGCTCCGTGTGGGGTGTCCGGCTACAATGAACGGACTGCTTGCCAGCCCTCGTGGAGGAGAACCGTGGGCCGTTCGAAAGATAAATATGTAATCGGCCTGACCGGGAACATCGCAACCGGCAAAAGTCTGGTCCGGCGAATGCTAGAGCATCTCGGCGCGTACACGATCGACGCCGACGGCCTCGCGCACCAGGCGATGGCACCGGGCGCGCCTGCTTACAAGCCAGTTGTGCTGACGTTCGGGCAGTGGATTCTGGACAACGATAAACGCATCGACCGCAGCCGACTGGGCGCGGTCGTCTTTTCGCACCCGGACGCGCTGAAACGCCTGGAAGCGCTGACGCACCCGATTGTCATCCGCGCCATTGACACGCTGATCGCGCGCTCCAAGCACAAAATCGTGGTTGTGGAAGCGATCAAGCTGCTCGAAGGCCCGCTGGCCGAGCGGCTCGACGCGGTGTGGGTGGTGGACGCGGGCGAGCAGACGCAGCTTGAGCGTCTCGCCAAGCGCGGGCTGGACCGCGAAGCTGCGCTTAAGCGTATCCGCACGCAAAATCCGCAGGCACAGAAGCTTGCGCGCGCCGATGTGATTGTCTACAACGAAGGCACGCTCGACGAAACGTGGGGCCAGGTTCGCACCGCGTGGAAGCAGGTGCAGGCGCTGATGCAGCAGGCCGACGTGCAAGAACTGGTGCGGCGGGTGGATGTCGCGCCGGGGCAGCAGCCCGCCGGGCAGCGCGCGATCACGTCGATCGACATCCTGCGCGGGATGCCGCACAACGCCGAGCAGATCGCCGCCGTGCTGCAAGAGCGCAACGGCCAGCAACTCAGCCGCGAGGACGTGATCATGGCGTTGGGGCAGCGGTCGTACATGATGGCTGCCAGCGAAGGCCGCCCGCTAGGGCTGGTCGGCTTCGTGGTGGAGAACCTCGTCACGCGCGTGGACGAGTTGTTCCTGATGCGGGGCGCTCCCGCTCGCCCGACGGTCGCCGCGCTGGTGGATGCGGTCGAGCAAGCGTCGCGCGCGCTGCAGTCGGAGCTGGGGTATATCTTTTTGCCAGAAAATGCCCCGCGCGATATGGTCGAATCGGTGAGTCAGCAAGGCTACCGGCAGATGAAAATTGAGGAGATCAAGGTCCCGGCCTGGCGCGAAGCTGCGCGCGAATCGCAGCCCGCAGGGACCGTGATCTTCGCCAAAAAACTGCGCGCCGAGCGAGTGCTCAAGCCGCTTTAGGCCGCGCCGAGCAGAGAGGCAAACGCTGTGGATCGCCTGAGAAACCAACCCGTGATCGGCCCGTTGATCGCTCTGATCGAGCGCTGGCCGCGTCTGTCCGCGTGGATTGTGCTGTCGGTTGGCTGCATCGCGCTGCTGGTGTACGAGGCGCGCGATGTCGGCCTGACGGCAACCAACTGGGTCGCGCTGATTGTCGCGACGATCGCGGTCGCTGGGCTGTGCATCTGGATCGTGAGCTGGGAAGACCGTGACGATCTGGATCAGCCGGCTGGCGCTGACAAGCGCGACACGCTGGAAATCGAGCGCCACGACGCCTGAGCGCGCCGAATTGCCCGCATTTGCACCCGCCACCCGGCGGGTTTTTGTTTGTCTCCGGCGGCGAATGGGCTATGCTTGCAGCAGCGCAATCCACACGGCGAAAGGATGATCCCCTGATGAAGCTGGAAATTGACCTCGTAACGATTGAAAAGCAGGAACCAATCAACTTCATCCTCGGCCAGAGCCACTTCATCAAAACGGTTGAAGATATTCACGAAGCGTTGGTGAACGCGGTGCCGGGTATCAAGTTTGGGCTGGCGTTCTGCGAAGCGTCGGGTGACCGGCTGATCCGCTGGACCGGGACCGATCATGAATTAATCGGCTACGCGATCAAGAACGCGCAGGCGATTGGCGCGGGACACACGTTTATCCTGTTCCTGGGCGAAGGCTTCTTTCCGATCAACGTGCTCAAAGCGGTGCAGGCCGTGCCAGAAGTAGTGCGCATCTTCTGCGCGACTGCGAACCCGACCGAAGTCGTTATCGCGGAGTCTGAGCAGGGGCGCGGCGTGATGGGCGTGATCGACGGCTTCACGCCGAAGGGCACCGAAGACGACGACGGGATCGCCTGGCGAAAGGATATATTACGACAATTCGGCTATAAACTGTAGAACGAGAGCAGCAGTTAGCGCTTAGCAGTTGG
>CAZVCM010000114.1:0-12239 GCA_964626105.1 uncultured Thermoflexus sp. | reverse complement strand
TTGAGAGTGGGCTACTTGTTGGGGAATGCGGGTTAAGTGGGATAAACGTGGTATATCCCACCTTAAAATTCGAGTCGAAAAACAAAACTTTAAGGTTGGCGATCTTTATGCCCAAACGTGAATCACAAGCCCTTGAATCCCATCGCTGGTGCATTTTTTGTGGGAATCTTCGTTTTTTTGTTGGGATTCGAGTCGGGATCGAATCGCCAAAAAAACATCCCGGAGACAGCGCTCCGGGATGCTATCCGGCGGGTCGCAGGTCAGGTCAGCTACCGTGACGCTCGTCACCGGGCAGGCCGAAGGTATAGCCGCGATGCTTGGGGTCGAGGGCCGTCGCCAGGGACGTTTCGCCGCGTGTGTTCCACGTCACGGCGATATCCCGCGTGAAGCTATGGAGCAGCTCCCACGCCAGCGCCTCGAAGTCGGTGCTCTCAATCGCGTCCTGCTGTTTGGGCCAGCCATAGCCCCAGGCGAACCACGACGCATCCTGAAAAATGATGAAGTCGTAGAACGCGGTGCCCTGCGGGTCATCAGTCAGGAAGACGCCGATCCGGCCACAGAGTTCTTTGAACTGGTACGGGGGAATGCGCGCCTCGTCGGCGGTGTTAGGCCGGGCGAAGCTCAGCATTGGCACGAAGATGATGCTCCAGTCCTCGATATAGATCTGCAACCCTTCGCGGCCCCCGCCGGACGGATGCGACAGCCGCCGCGACTTGCCGATGCCGGGCGTTCCCCGCGCGCTGATTTCGGCGAGCGCTTTTTCCAGCGCAGAAAACAACCGGCTCGAAAAGTCACGCAGCAGGGCGTCCAGCCGCTGCCGCGTTTGGTCGTGCTCGCGCATGACACGGTCGAGCGCATCGAACATTCTCTGACGATCTTCGGGGTTCACGGCGCTACTCCTCGTGATCCGATTAACATACGCACCCGTTTCAGGCGGCGAAACTTCAGCCGTAGCGCTGCATGAAACGGTACATTCGTTCCAACGCTTTCTCGAGCTTTTCGTACGATGTTGCATAGCACGCGCGCACAAAGCCCGCGCCCGACGCACCGAACGCGCTGCCGGGGATGACCGCGACCTGCTCCTCTTCCAGCAGCTTCTGGCAGAACGTCTCTTCATCCAGGCCAGAGGCGCGCACGCTCGGAAAGGCGTAAAACGCGCCGCGCGGCTCGAAGCAGGTCAGCCCCAGCTCGTTGAAGCCATTGACGAGCAGTCGCCGCCGCCGGTCGTACTCGCAGCGCATCCGCTCAACTTCGTCATCTACCACGTTCAGCGTTTCAGCCATGGCAATCTGCGCGGTCGTGGGAGCGGACATGATCAGATATTGATGAATTTTTCGCATCGCCGCGATGATCTCCGCTGGGCCAACGGCGTAGCCGAGACGCCAGCCGGTCATCGCGTGGCTTTTGCTGAAGCCGCCGAGGACAACGGTGCGCGGGCGCATGTTTGGCAGCGTGGCGAAGTGCGTGTGCTCGATGCCGTACACCAGCCGGTCGTAAATCTCGTCGGAGATCACAAAGAGGTTGTGGCGCTCGGCGACGCTGGCGATCTCCAGCAGGCGTTCGTGCGTCAGCACCGCGCCGGTCGGGTTATTCGGATAGCCGATCAGCAGCGCCTTGGTGGCAGGCGTGATCGCGCGCTCGATCTCCGTGGCGGTCACCTGAAAATCGTTCTCGGCGCTGGTCCCAATGACGATCGGCTCGCCGCCGGTGAACACCACGCCGGGTGTGTACGAGACAAAGCATGGCTCTGGGACGATCACCTGATCGCGGGGGTTGATCAGCGCAAGCAGCGCCAGATAGAGCGCCTCACTGACGCCGACTGTGATTAGCACTTCGGTGTCCGGGTTGTAGCTGATCCCGTAGAGCCGCTCAAGATAATCAGCGACTGCCTGCCGCAGCTCTGCCAGCCCGCTGTTGCTGGTGTAATGGGTGTCGCCGTGCTGCAACGAGCGGATACCAGCCTGAACAATGGGTTGCGGGGTAACAAAATCCGGCTCTCCGATCCCCAGGGAGATCACATCGTGCATCGTGGCGCTGATGTCGAAATAGCGCCGGATGCCAGAGGGGGGAACGGATTGCACACGCCGGGACACGAAATCGCGCATTCTGCCTCGCTCCTAAGAGATTTATTAAAGAGAGTGGGAAAAGTATAGCATGATTCTCTGGCGCGGCATCGGCATGTCAGTCCTGGATGTCAAGGGAACAGTCTTCGAGCGGCAGCGCCGCCGCCTCGTAGTTAGTGAACGCGCCGCCCGCGTCCTGCTCATAGAGCCCGAAGCGTACGGTCACGGCCCCAGGCAGGCGCGGCAGCACATACACATCGCGGACAACCTCGCCCGCTGACCACTGGCTGAACGGGTAGAGACCGTCTACCGGCGCGCTGCGGTCTGCCTGCGCCAGCGGCAGCGGCGTATTGTCGCCCAGCAGGTGGACGAACACGCTCGGCGAGGTGGCGGGACTCTGCTGCGCGTGCCAGCGGACATGCAGCGCGATCGTGTCCGCGTCGCAGGTCAGCCACGCGTCACGCCACGCGATTCCGTGCGCCAACACCGTGCTGGGCGGATCTCCCCGTGCTGTCTGCGTTGGCTCGCGCGCGATCGCCACATAGCCTGGCGGGCCGGACTGCAGCGCGACGGTACCAAGCCGGTCCGCCCACCAGCCCGCGCCCGGGCCGTAGGCGCTGTCCCAGGGTGGGGGGAACGTGTAAAAGGTCTCCGGTTCGGTGAGGAGCGTGGCGCCCTCGTCCAGCAGCGCGCGCAGATCGGCTTTGTGATCGACGATCAACAGATCGCGGCGCTCTCCGGTTACCAGGCGCGCGTACGACGCAGCGGCGTAGCGCGGCCCCCAAGGGTAGAACACGGCTACTTGCTCGCCCGCCGGAATGCGCGCCAGTCGCTCGATGGTCTGCACGCCGCTCGGCTCGCGAACCAACTCGCGCACCAGCGGGCCATGCGCAACCCCTAACACGATCATCCACACCGCCAGCACCGCCGCGCTCGCCCGCCACAGCGCGGGACGGACGCTCGCCAGCCAGTCGAGCGCGAGCGCCACCTCGAAGATCAGCGCGGCGACAACCGGCATGAGGATCGCTTCGGGCAGCACGGCGCTATGAAAAGCGACCGCGAACGCGAGCGGCCCCAGCGCGGCCAGCGCCATCAAGCGCGTCGCCTCGCGGTGCGGGGAGACCTTGAGCGCGATCCCCGTCCCGGCAAGGGCTGCGACAAGGCCGGGCGGCGTCAGCTCTCGCGCCAGGATCGCGATCACACGCCCGAGGTTATCCAGCCACCCGGCAGCATCCGGCGGCAGCGTAATCAGCCGGTCCGCCTCGCGCCCGGTGAACTCGATCCACAGCCCACGCAACGTCTCTGGCTCGCCATAGACCCACTCGGCGCCCTGCCATGCGCGCAGCGGCATATAGATATAAGGTATAAAGCCGAGCAGAAACAGTCCGAGCGCGATCAGTAGCGTGCGCGGCCAGCGAACTGGCTCGTCGTCGCGGTGCAGCCACACCGCCGCTAGCAGCCCCGGCGCGATAAACGCTACCGCACGGTGATGCGCTACGCCGATCCCGCCCAGCAGCGCCAGCGCCAAGAAGCGACGGCGCAAGCCCCACGTACCGCGCCACGGCCCGGGCCACAGCGCGATTGCCAACAGCACCATAGCGATCGCGAGGCTCATGCTGTACACTTCCGCGACGACGTTGTGCAGCCAGATCGATCGGGTCAGGCCGAGCGCGCCCGCGCTCAGCGCGGCGAGCGCGATCCGCCCGGTGAGGCGGTGGACGAGCCACGCAAATGCGCCCAACGCGACAACGCCCCACGCCAATGCGTATAAACTTGCGGCGGCAGCGGGCTCGAGGCTGAGCAATCGCAGCGGCAGCGTGAACAGGTTGCCCAGCACGCTGAACAGGGGATAACCGGTGTGATGCACGGTCCCCCACACGTTCAGCGCCACCTGGATTTCGCTGACATCTTTGATATATTCGTTCTTGAGACGTAGTGTCGGCGAAAGCTGCTCATTGAAGCTCCCCGCGATGTGCGTTTGAAGCGTCAGCGCGTAGGCGAGCGCCAGCGAAACGCACACCAAAGCAGCCAGCGCATGCGCCGGGCGCGAAAGAGGCAATGTGGACCTGAGACGGGGCATGAAGTCAACCGTTCGCCTGACAAAACCTGAGGGACTGCCGCATTATAGCTTGAAACGGGCGCGGTCTGCGATGCAGCGCCCCGCCAGAGAGGAGAGCCAGCTCGTATGGCTGAAGAATTGATCGATTGTCTGGGCGCGGTCCCACTATTTCGCGGTCTTTCGCCGGATGCGCTGGGCGCGGTGTGCGATCAGGTGCGCCATTTCAGGCTCCGGCAGGGCGAAATGCTGTTTCAGAAGGGTGACCCCGGCAACTCGATGTTCATCGTGGAAACCGGCAGCGTGCGCGTGTATACGCTGGGCGAGGGCGAGCGGCAGGTGTTGCTGGACGTGCTCGGCCCGGGCGACGTGCTCGCGGAGCTTACGCTGCTTGATGGCCGCCCGCGCAGCGCGTACGCCCAGGCGGAAAGCGATAGCGACATTTACGCGCTGGACCGCGAGCCATTTCTCCAGCGTCTGATGGAGCACCCGGAATCTGCGATCGCGCTGTTGGGCAATGTCAGCGCGCGGCTGCGGCAGACGGTATTCCAGGCGGAAGCGGTCGAGGTGCGTGGGAGCGCGTCGCGTCTGGCGCACGTGATCCTGTTTCTTGCGGATCGCGATGGTGAGGCGCAAACAGGCGTGGTGACTTCGCGCCTGAACCGCAAGGACATTGCCGCCGCGATCGGTACCAGCGAAGAATGGGTGATGCAGATGCTCACCGAGTGGAGCCGGGACGGGATTATCGGGATGACCGGCCCGCGCCGGCTGATCCTGCATGATGTGGACGCACTGCGCCTGATCGCCCAGCAAGAGGGCTGATATGCGCCGCGCGTAAAATGGAGCCAACCTGAATTGCCGATCCCGTAGGTACGCGGGATCGGCTGCGGTCTGCTGCGAACGTTACAGCTAGCGCGGCTCGACTACCAGGCGCACAGCGGTGCGCTCCTGATCGTCAATGACGACTTCGGTGAAGTAGGGGATGGCGATGACGTCGATATTGTCTTCGCTCAAGTAACCACGTGCAATCGCTACGGCTTTTACGGCCTGATTGACTGCCCCTGCCCCAATTGCCTGCACTTCGGCACGTCCATGCTCGCGCACCACGCCTGCGATAGCGCCAGCCACCGCCGTCGAGCGCGAGCGAGCCGAGACCTTAATAATGTCCGCCACGTCAGGTTTTTGCGAGAGCAATTCGCTGTCCGGAGCTAAATCTTGCGGGTGAGATGGTTGCATGACAGCCCCCTAAGGACTTCAGTGAGACGGGCAAACGTCTAACTACTTAACGGTTCGCTCATTGTACCGGATTTCACGGAGCATGACAATTTTCCTACTGGCGCGTATAAGCGAGCGCCCGATGGGGATTTTACAGACTGACAATCTATGCTATAGTCGTACTTTATGCATCCTCAGAGGAATATTTTCAACATTTTTATCGAAAATTAACTACTCTGCGCTAGGATGCGATTATCGAAGCATACATCAATGATGATTGAAGGATTTTGCGCTATGGATCTTGCAACCAAACGCTATCAGGGGACGGTCAAAGCATTCGATCGCTTCGACGGAGCCGGCACGATCGCGCTGCCTGATGGACGGGAGATCCCGGTACGCTATTCAGCGATCCGCGGTCAGGGGGTGCGGTCGCTGCGCCAGGGCGATATGGTATCCTTTATGCTGCAAGAAACCCCGCGCGGCTTGTGCGCGGTCTGCGTGCAACAGGAGTAGAGCACGGTTCTTGACGGCGTCTGGTGTGGCATGATCGGGCGGCTGTGCGCAGCAACCGTCAGCGGTGATGCGCGCCTGTTGGCCGGACTGCTCGCCAGCGCGAGCGATTCATAGGGATGTGGCGGGGTCTGTTTGACCCCGTTTGTGTTATTTGGCCGGGATCACCAGCGCGCCGCGTTGGCTGATTGACTCGACACTGCATCGACTGCAGAAAAGGGGAGTGCGGGTTCCATGCAACCACTGAAGATCGTCCCCCTGGGGGGGCTGGGGGAAATTGGCAAGAACATGATGCTGCTTGAGTACGGCGACGATGGCGTGATCATCGACGTGGGCATCATGTTTCCTGAGAACGACATGCTCGGCATCGACTACATCATTCCTGATTTCGGGTACGTGATAAACCGGCTCGAAGAGGGGCTGACCGTGCATGGAGTGGTCGTTACGCACGGCCATGAGGACCATACCGGCGCGATCAGCCACGTGCTCGAAGCGATCAAGGCGCCGGTCTACGCGACAGCCCTGACCGCCGGGCTGCTCGAAGTGAAGATGCGACAGGCAGGCTATGGCGATCACCCGCTGAACGTCTTTCAGGCGGGAGACCGGCTACAGCTTGGCATCTTCGAGATCGAGACGTTCCACGTCTGCCACAGCATCCCGGATGGCGTCGGGCTGGGCATCACGACTCCGGTCGGGCTGATCGTCCATTCGAGCGATTTCAAGTTCGACCACACGCCGGTCGATGGTTGGCCGCCCGATTTCGCCAAGCTGGCGGAGTTTTCGCAGCGCGGCGTGCTCGCGTTGCTCTCGGATAGCACGAACGCGGACAACCCCGGCTGGACGCCCTCGGAGAGCGTGATTGACGCGGCGTTTGAGGAAGTCTTCCGCCAGGCCACCGGGCGGATTATCGTCGCCACCTTTGCCTCGCTGATCTCGCGCATCCAGCAAGTCGCGACCGCCGCCGAGCGCCACGGGCGCAAGATGGCGATCGCGGGCTTTAGCATGCAGGAATATATTAAGGTCGCCACGCGGCTCGGCTACCTCAATCTGCCGCCCGATCTATTGGTCAACATCGAGCAGGCGAACAAAATGAAGCCGAGCGAGCTGGTCATCATGGCGACCGGCACGCAGGGCGAGCCGTCGGCGGTCCTCGGGCGGCTGGCCTGGGGACGGCATCGCGTGTTGGAAGTCGAGCGCGGCGACACGGTGATCATGTCTGCCCACCCGATCCCGGGTAACGAGGAGTTGGTCCACCGCACGATGAACAAGCTCATTCAGCGCGGCGCGAGCGTGATCTACGACCCGCTGCTGCCGGTGCATGTCTCCGGCCACGCCAGCCGCGAGGAACTGAAGCTGCTGATCAACCTTGTGCGGCCCAAGTTCTTCGTCCCGATTCATGGCGAGTTGCGCCATCTGACCGAGCACAGCCGCCTCGCGCAGTCGCTGGGCATCCCGGAGCAGCACATCGCGGTCGTTGAGAACGGCACCGTGATCGAGCTGACGCCCGACACGCTCACAGTGGGCGAGCGCGTGCCCGGCGGGTACGTGTTCGTGGATGGCGCAGGTGTGGGCGATGTCGGCCCGATCGTGATGCGCGATCGCGAAATATTGGGGCGCGACGGGTTCGTTACGGTGCAGGTGTTGATCGACCGCGACACCGGCGAGCTGTCCGAGCGTCCTGAGTTTGTCTCGCGCGGGTTCGTGTACTTGCGCGAGGCCGCGGACCTGGTGACCGCTGCCGAGCATGTGATCGAGGAGATCATCGCCACCACCAATGGCGGCGACCTGACGCGCGCGATCCAGGACGCGCTCTCGCGGCTGTTCTACAACGAGACCAAGCGCCGCCCGATGACGTTCGCGTTCGTGCGCGAGGTGTGAGCGCAGCGGTGGGGCTGCTGCATGGCGTAAGCGAGCAAGGGTGAAAACCGCGCCGTTGTTATGTTCATCCAGAGCGCGTGATGCGCTTCGGGGGGTAACCGGCGCGTCAATGAGGTCTTGTAGGGGCGGAGCTTGCTCCGCCCCACCCCACAACGCCGGGTTTCAACCTGTTCACAGCTACTGATTCCTAATCAGTTCCGGCTGCCCTTAGCTGCATTTCCGCAGCGCTATCGCTGCCTATGGCGATATTTCGCTCTACTTGCCAGCAACCCCCCGCCTCTGCATAATAAGAGCGGTCGGCTATGCCCGGCCACCGGTTTATTGCAGGCTCTTTGAGGAACGATTGTGCGCTACCATTCTGAGGAACCTTTCCTGTCGCGGCGGTTGATCGCCGCGCTGTTCGCCTTGATCCTGGTCGTGCTGCTGACGGGCTGCAGCGACGAGAGCGCCCAGGGCGCGACCAGCGATCCGCCCGCGGACAACCCACCCGCAGGCGAGGCGCCCGCGCCGACGCAGGTCGCGCAGGCGCCACCTACGCCCACCAATCTTTCGCCAGAGGGGGAGGAACTCGCCGCCACCGTCAACGGCGCGTCCATCACTGTCGCGGAGCTGGAGCGCGAGCGCGACCGCCGCATGATAGGGCTAACGGTCGAACCCGCCACGCTCGACGCGTTCACCAGCATGGTGCTAGAGAGTCTGATCGACCAGATGCTGATCGCGCAGGCTGCCGCGCAGAGCGAAATCGTGGTAACGGACGCCGAGATCGACAACGAGCTGGCGATTCAAGAAGAACTCGCCGCCGCGAACAACCTGTCTTTCGAGCAGGTGCTGACGGATCAGCTTTACACGATGGAAGAATACCGCGAGGCGACGCGCCAGATGCTGCTCTGGGGCAAAGTCAGCCAGATGGTAACGGCCAATGTGTCCACCGTCGAGAAGCAGGTTCACTCGCGGCATATCTTGGTCAAAGACGAGGCCCTGGCGCGCGACCTGCTGGCGCAGATTCAGTCTGGCGCGGCGAGCTTTGAAGACCTCGCGCAGCAACACTCGCTGGATACGTCGAGCAGTCACAATGGCGGCGACCTCGAGTGGGTGGGCGCGGGCGATCTGCTTCAGCCGGAAGTCGAGGCGGCGATCTTCGCGCTCCAACCCGGCGAGCTGGCGCCACAGCCGGTCCGCAGCAGTCTCGGCTATCACATCATTCAGACGCTGGAAGTCGCCGAGGGGCGCGCGCTGGACGCTGCTGGGTTGGCGCAGCGGCGCGAGCAGGCGTTCCTGTACTGGCTGGACCAGCAGCGCGCGGCGGCGGACATTCAGATTTTTTAGCGTTTTTAGCGTCTTTTAGCGGATGGGGCGCTTTGGCGTCACTCATACAGGGGAGGGCTGCAACCGGATGCGGGGAGCCAACATACTGTTTAACCTGGTGACGTTTGTCTTCGTGGCGCTCACGCTGGTCGTGATCGTCTACGCGGTCGCGATCGCGGGGGATATGGCCGAGCCGCCATTCCTGCTGCCGCCGACCGACGTGCCCACGCCGACGCTGATCCCGGACCTGGGCGAGGAGTTGCCAACGCCGTTCCTGCCGACCTTCACCCCGTCGCACACGCCTGAGCCGACGGAGACACCTGAGCCGACCATGACGCCCACGCCGGAACCCACCGAGCCATTGGAGGCGCCGCCTTTCACGGAGCCGTTGCCTGAAATGGAGACTCCGGCGCCTACTGAGCCGCCGCCGGAGGATACGCCGGAAAGCGGTGAGGCCGGTCCGCCGACCGAGACCGAAGATGACGCAGTCGGGAGCGCAGCGCTAGCCGCGCTCCCTAGCTTTACGCCACTTGCAACGCGTGATATGCTGGCGACGAACCACACCGCCACACCGACAATCACGCTGACGCCCGGCCCGCGCCCGACGAATACGGTCACGCCGACCCCGCAGGGACCCGTCCCGCCGACATTGGCGCCATACCCGTTCGTTGTGCAGCCGGGCACGCCGCTGCTGCGGGACAGCTTCGCGGAAGGGACGACCGGCTGCGAGTGGCAGGGCGTTGCCGGAACGATCGTGGACCAGCGCGGGGAGGCCGTCGTCGGCGTCGAGGTGCGTGTTCGCGGAGACGCGAGCGGCGAGCAGACCGTGCTCGCGGGTACCGACACCGACTACGGCCCCTCCGGGTGGGAAGCTCGCCTGAGTAGCGCGCCACGCGCCGAGCGTGTGACAGTCGTTCTCTGGGCGGACGATCAACTTGTCTCGCCGCCGGTAGAGGTCTTGTTCCCAGGTGTGTGCGCGCAGAATCTCGCGCTGATAAATTTCGTCCAGACACGGACATATTAGGCAAGGCTGCCTGGCAGAAAGTAGAGTTTTATGGCGTCGAAACGCAATTCCCCGGTCTACGATGTGATTACGGCGCTGTTCATGGTGCTGACGGTCGCCGCGCTGGGGTTCTTGCTGCTGTTGTTCGCTGATCCGCAGACGCCGCTGAACCCCTTCCCCCCGCCGACGATCGCGCCGCGCGTCATCCTGCCGACCGTGACGCTGACGCCTACCGCTACCGATACGCCGCTGCCAACCGCGACGCCGACCGCCAGCTCGACCCCCACCGCAACGGCCACCGCGACTGCGACCGCCACGCCCACGTCTACCGCGACACCGACCATCACGCCGACGCCGGTGCTCTCTGGCGCGCTGTCGCAGCTTCCGGCGGGTGATCTGGCGCTCGAAACGCCGACGCCCGCGCCGCTGGACGATGGCAGCGGCGGCGCGATTCCGGGCAGCGTTGGCTCCGGACCCGCATTGCCGACGCGCTCGCCCTTCCCATTCGATCCGCGCGAGGTGCGCTATGAGGCGAACGACAATGACCAGGGCTGCGAGTGGCGCGGTGTCGCCGGGACGCTGACCACGCTCAGCGGCGATCCGGTCGTTGGGCTGGCGATCGCGGTTGAGGGCGAGAGCTTCCGGCAGGTTGTATTCTCAGGCAGCGCCGATCGCTGGGGCGCGGGTGGGTTCGAGATCCGCGTAGGGACCGAGCCGCGCGCCGACGCCTACACGCTGACGGTGATCGGTCCGTCCGGCGCGGCGATCTCGCCCGACGTCACGTTCGAAACGGGCAGCACGTGTGAAACAAACGTCGCGGTGCTCGATCTGGTGCAGAACCACGCGTATTGAAAAAGCAGCGATTAGCGGTTAGCCGTTAGCGATTAGCCACGAGCAGAGAGCGCGGAGCAATCCCCACGCGCGACAGGCCCTGGCTCATGCTCGCGACCCTGGGCCGTTTTGTTACTGCTTTTGTGTCTAGCTAATCGCTAATCGCTCACTGCTAAAAGCTCGTTAGAACCTCGCTCGCCGCCTGCGCGACGGTTGACAACGCCCGGTGAATCCGCTAAGATGCACGCGATCCTGCGGGATCGCACGACCACCATCGTCGCCTGATACGAGGCTGCGCTTTGCATGCTCGTCCAGCGGGTGATTGCTGGCAAGTTGCTCGGACTGGGTCCTGCGCGGCAGGGCGTCCGAACCGTGTCAGGGCCGGAAGGCAGCAGCACTAAGGATTTCACCCTGGGTGCCGCAGGAGAGCCTGGCCCGAGCAACCTGCTCGCAATCCCCGTTGTTGTTTTAAGGGACGATACGAATCTGTGACTGTTCCCCCTGTGCCGACTCGCTATCCCACCCGCCGCTTTGCGCGCCTGATCGCCGGAGTGCTGATCGCGCTGGTGATGGCCGGAGCGGTGTACGCGATTTACCGGGTGACGTACAAGGATGTCACGCTGGAGATCGGCGGGCAGGTGGAACGCGTCGCCTCGCGCGCGGAGACAGTCGGCGGCTTGCTGGCGGAGCGCCGCGTGATGCTCGTGCCGGGCGATCACGTCTCGCCTGCGCCCGACACACCGCTCGAAGCGGGCATGACGATCGCGATCGACCGCGCGCACCGCGTCGTGATCGAGGCCGATGGCGAAGTACGCCGCGTGACGACGGTGGCGATTCACCCGCTCGATATTCTGCGCGAGCAAGGCATCGACGTCAGCGCGCGGGATATCGTGCGCGTGGACGGGCATGATTACTGGCTGGACACCCTGGAACGGACGCATTGGGACCTGCCGCCTGCCAGTATCCTGGTGCTGCGCAGCGCGACGCTTCGCGTGTTTGAGAATGGCACGGTGCGGGTGATCCACACCACAGAGCGTGAAGTTGGGCGCGCGCTGGACGACGCCGGGATCGACCTGTATCTGGCGGATACGGTCGAGCCGGGCCTGAGCGCGACGGTCGAGGATGGCATGGCGGTCACGCTGCGCCGATCGCTGCCGGTCACGATCGTGGTCGATGGGCGCGCGCTACGCACGCGTGCCGCCGGGCTGACCGTCGACGACGTGCTGGCGGCGGTCGGCGTGGCGCCGGTGGGCGAAGACCTCACCGAGCCGCCGCTCGAAGCGCGCTTTGAAGAGGGCATGACGATCCGTGTAATCCGCGTGATCGACCGGTTGGAGATCGAATCCCAATCAATCCCGTTCAGCACCGTCAACCGGCC
>CAZVCM010000113.1:0-12246 GCA_964626105.1 uncultured Thermoflexus sp. | reverse complement strand
GCAGAGGATCGCGCCGCCGAAGCGCTGACCGCGGTTCGCATCGGCAACGCACGCGAGTTCATGCGCTCGTACCCGCACCAGTATTCGGGCGGGATGCGCCAGCGGGCGATGATCGCGATGGCGTTGAGCTGCAATCCGCAGCTTCTGGTCGCCGACGAGCCGACGACCGCGCTGGACGTGACGATCCAGGCGCAGATTCTGGACCTGATGCGCAAGCTGCAAAAGGAGTTCGACTCCGCGATCGTGATGATCACGCACAATCTCGGCATCATCAACGAGATGTCCGACCGGATCGCGGTGATGTATCTGGGTAAGATCGTGGAGATCGCGGAGCGCAAGACGCTGTTCAAGCGTCCCGCGCACCCGTACACGGTCGGCCTGATGCAGTCGGTCCCGACGATGGGCGACCAGCAGCAAACCCGCCTGCACCCGATTCCGGGGATGATCCCGGATCCGTTCAACATCCCGCACGGCTGCGCATTTCACCCACGCTGCCCGGTGAAGAACAAACCGCCGGCATGTACCGAGGGGACGGGCGCGCCGCTGATCGAAGTCGAGCCGGATCACTGGGTGCGCTGCACTCTTTACGGGGACTGAGCGAATGGCTACTACGGAAACCACCACCCGGACACCTCTTGTTGCGATCCGGGATCTGAAGATGTACTTCCCGATCAAGCGCGGCATGTTGCGGCGCACGGTCGGGTACGTACGCGCGGTCGATGGCGTGAGCGTGACCATTCGTCGCGGTGAGACCCTGGGACTGGTCGGCGAGAGCGGATGTGGCAAGACGACGTTCGGGCGCTGCGTCGTACGCGCCTACGAGCCGACAGAGGGCACGATCCTCTATCACCCGAACGCGGACGCACCCGCCAGCGCGGCGATTGACTTTGCCCGGCTGAGCCAGCGCGCGCTGCGCGCCTATCGCCACGAAGTCCAGATGATCTTTCAGGACCCCTATTCATCGCTCAACCCGCGCATGACGGTGCTCGACATCGTCGCGGAGCCACTGGTGATCCACACAAAGCTGCGGGGTAGCGCACTCAAGGCAGAGGTAGGCGATCTGCTGCGGCGCGTCGGGCTGCGGCCAGAGCACATGAACCGCTATCCGAACGCGTTTAGCGGCGGGCAGCGGCAGCGGATCGGGATCGCGCGCGCGCTGGCGTTGCGTCCCAAGCTGATCGTTTGCGACGAGCCAGTCTCCGCGCTCGACGTGTCGGTTCAGGCGCAGGTTGTCAACTTGCTGCAAGACCTGCAAGGCTCCTTTGGGCTGACATATCTGTTCATCGCGCATGACCTGTCGGTCGTCCAGCACATCAGCGATCGCGTCGCGGTGATGTACCTGGGCCGCGTGGTGGAGCTGGCGCCCTCGAAGACGCTGTATCGCAACCCGCTACACCCGTACACCGAAGCTTTGCTCTCCGCCGTGCCGTCCACCAACCCGGACATCAGCCGCGAGCGCATCATCCTGACCGGCGACGTGCCGAATCCAGCCAATCCGCCGCCGGGCTGCCACTTCCACCCGCGCTGCCGCTATGCGCAGGACATCTGCAAGCAGCAGGTGCCGCCCTGGCGCGAGTCTGGTGACGGGCATGGCGTGGCGTGTCACTTTGCGGAAGAGCTTGATCTCGTTGGCGTGAGCTAAACCGCTATGGCGCCCGCCCAGGACGACCGCACGCGCTGGCAGGCGCCGCCCGCCGCGGAATTCGATCCGCGCGCAACCCGCGCGGGTCTTTATATTGGAACGACTGAAGAAGGGGCAATATGAGTCACTGGCCGAGCGAGCGCCGCACGTTCAAAGACGAGAAGACCGGGCGGACCATCACCCAACTAACGACGACTGGCAACAATGTCCACCTGTATTTCACCGAAAATTCGTTTGACTGCGCCCGGAACGGGATTATCTTCCTCTCCGACCGCGACTCTGGTGAGGACCGCGCGCCCCACGAAGACCCGAAATACAGCCTCTTTCGCATGGACCTCGACACCGGCGAGATGGTGCGGCTGTCGGATGATGTGCTACACGGCGCCGGGACCGTTACCAAAACGCCCGACAGCGCGTTGATCGCCTACCACACCGCCGACGAGCGCGTGCGCCTGTTGGACTCGCGAAGCGGCGAGCTAAAGACGCTCTATGAGCGGCAGCCGGGGTTTGAGCTCAGCAGCGTACCCTCGATCGCGTCCAACCGGCGCTATGTCGCGTTCTGCCGCAACGAGGTCACGGACGCGCACGTTCACTACCGGGGTGCGAACTACGCCGGGTTCAAAGAGCGGTTTTACATGATCAAGGACGGGCGGATCACGGTCGCCTATACGGATGGCTCCGGCTGGCACGATGTGTTTCAGGACACGCACCAGCTTGGGCATTTCCAGTTCTCGCCGGACGATCCAACGCTGGGGATGTTCTGCCACGAGGGGCCGTGGAACCTCGTCCAGCAGCGGATGTGGTTCCTCGATTTCATCTCGCGGCAGGCGCGCCCGTGCTTCCGCCAAGGCGAGGATGACACGATCGGGCACGAGTTTTGGACGCAAGACGGGCTGGTCTTTTTCGACGACCGTGGCCCCGGCCACGACGGGACAATCACCTCGCACCGCACGCAGGCGATTGCGACCGATGTGCCGGTCAACCAGAACGCGATGATCCCGTTCGTCGGGCTGATCGACCGCACCGGCACGCTGGTTCGCAAGATCGACATGCCGTTCTATTGCAACCACTACCACGCCAACCCGGATAATTCTGTCCTGGTGGGAGACGACGTGGATGACCTCGTCCTGATCGACATCAGCGGGGATGAGGCGCGGCTGGAGACGCTGTGCGCGCACGGTACGTCGTGGCACACGCAGAGCAGCCACTGTCACCCGACCTGGAGTTGGGACGGCAGCCGTATCCTCTACGCGTCGGATAAGGGCGGGCGCGTGCAGATTTACCTGATCGAGTTGTAAGGAGCGCGAGTTATGAGCGTTGTTCGCCGCAACGAAACCACACCTGAGCCTATCGCGCCCGGTCGCCAGCGCTATCTGGCGCACACCGACGACGTGATGGTCGTCGTGATCGATTTTGAGGACGGGCCGCACGCCGCGCCGGATCCGCCACACAGCCACCCGCACCAGCAGGTGACGTACGTCGCCGACGGAGAGCTACTATTCTTCCTCGGTGACGAGCCGCACGCGCTGAAGACGGGCGATCTGATCACCGTCCCGCCGGACGTGCCGCACACCATCCAGCTCAAAACGGCGCGGGCGCGGCTGGTGGACACGTTTTCGCCCATCCGAGAGGACTTTCTGCGATCATGACAGACGAAACGATGACCTCACGCGAGCGCGTGCTGGCGGCGCTCAACCACCATGAGCCAGATCGCATCCCGATCGACCTGGGTAGCACGCAAGTTACCGGGATCCACGTCATCGCGGCGCGCGGGCTGCGGGCGGCGCTCGATCTGCCGCCGGTCGAGCCGGTGCTATGCGACACGATCCAGCAGCTTGCGCTGCCCGAAGACGACCTGTTGCAGCGGCTGGATGTTGACACGCGCGGGCTGTTTCCGCTCAACAGCCACAACTGGCAGGTGCATGAGGAGCCAGCAGGCGAATACTGGCGCTACCACGATGAATGGGGCATCACGCATCACCGCCCGCGCCCGGAAGGGCTGTATTACAGTATCGTGCGCGTGCCGCTCGAAAGCCCGGAGATCAGCGCGTCGGACATCCGCAACCACGCCTGGCCGGATATGGGCGATCCCCGGCGGATCGCGGGGCTTCGCGAGCAGGCGCTCGCCTTCCGCGCGCAGGGCTATGCGGTCGTGATCAAGGACGCGTTCGCGGGCATCTTCGAGATGGCGCAGCGCATCGTCGGAATGCAGGAACTGCTGATCATGATGGCGACCGACGAAGGGCTGGCTGGGGTGCTGTTCGACAAGCTGTTGGAACTCAAGCTCGCGTTCTGGGAGATGGCGCTGCCTGCGTTAGGCGACGTGGTCGACGTGGTGACCTACGCCGACGACTATGGCACGCAGCAGTCGCAGATCATCTCCCCCGCGATGTTCCGCCAGCAGCTTAAGCCGCGCGTGCGGACGCTGTTCGAGCGCATCAAGCAGCTTGCGCCGCACACCAAGCAGTTTTTCCACTCGTGCGGCAACATCCGCCCGCTGATCCCGGACTACATCGAGATCGGCGCCGAGGTGCTGAACCCGATTCACGTCCGCGCGCGGGGGATGGATCCCGCTGCGCTCAAGCGCGATTTCGGCGCGGATGTCGCGTTCTGGGGCGGTGCAGTCGATACGCAAGACGTGCTGCCGCATGGCACGCCGGAGCAGGTGCGCGATGACGTGCGGCGCAACCTCGACGCGCTGGCGCCCGGCGGCGGTTACGTGTTCAACGCGGTGCATAATATTCAAGCCGATGCCCCGCCCGCCAACATCCTTGCGATGTGGGATGCGCTGCGCGACTATGCGGCAGGCACCGGCGCTTAGAGAAAGCAGGCTGCTATGAGCACTTCCTGGGAGCGATTTGCGCTGGCGGCGCGGCGCGGAGAGCCGGATCAGGTCCCGGTCGCGCTGATTGTGGATAGCCCCTGGCTGCCCGGCTACGCCGGGATCGACACGCGAGATTACTACCTCTTCCTCGACCAGTGGCTGGCGATCAATCGCGGGTTGGCGGAGCGGTTCCCCGATGCGGTGTGGATCCCCGGCTGGTGGATCGAATATGGCATGGCGGCGGAGCCGTCCGCATTCGGCGCGATCCCGCATTTTTACGCGGATCGCCCGCCCTCGATCGAGCCGGTCGTCACCGACCTGGAGTTCTGGGTGAGCGCGATCAAGCCTGCCGACCCACGCCAGGACGGGCTGATGCCGTTTGTCGTGCGCCAGTATGAGGCGCTGGACGAGCGGTTGCAAGCTGAGGGGTTGGGCGTGCGGATGGTTTGCGCGCGTGGGCCGATGACGGTCGCCTCGTATCTGATGGGCGTGCTGCCGCTGATGGAAGGGTTAGTGATCGACCCGGACGGCGCGAGTCACGTGTTGGATGTGATCAGCACGTCGATCATTCGCTGGCTGCAGGCGCAGCTTGACGCAGTCCACGCGCCAGAAGGGATCATGCTGCTCGACGACCTGGTTGGGATGGTATCGCCGCGCCACTACCACACGCTGATCGAGCCGCACCTGCTGCGCATCTTTGACGCGTTCGAGGGGCTGATCCGCGTGTATCACAACGACACGCCGTGCGAGCATCTGCTCCCTGCGCTGTCTGAGGCGCATTTTGACGTGTTTAACTTCAGCCACGAGACGGATATCGCCACCGCCAAAGAGGTGATGGGCCGCCGCGTCGCACTGATGGGCAACGTCGCACCGCTTGATCTGGGCGTGCGCGGCACGCCGGACGAGGTGTACACCGCTGCGCGCGCGTGCCTGGACAAAGCCGCGCCGGGCGGTGGATTGATTCTGTCCTTTGGCGGCGGCGTCGCGCCCGGCACACCGCCGGAGAATATCGACGCGCTGCTGCAAGCAGCTCGCGATTGGGAGCATACGTCATGAGTCTGATATTGCATGAGGATCGCTATTTTGGACCGGACGCGCGGCAGATTGAGGTCGCGCGGGAACTCTATCGCGCCGCGCGCGATCTGCCGCTGATCTGCCCGCACGGGCATGTCGATCCGCGCTTGTTCTCCGATCCAGACTATTCGTTCGGCACGCCGGTGGACCTGCTGCTGATCCCCGATCACTATGTCTACCGGATGCTGTACTCGCAGGGCGTGCCGCTCGAAGACCTGGGTATCCCGCGCCTGGATGGCGCGCCGGTCGAGACGGATCACCGCGAGATCTGGCAAACATTCGCCGAGCGTTTCTACCTGTTTCGCGGCACGCCGACCGGCCTCTGGCTGACGCAGGAGCTGGCTGAGGTGTTCGGCATTGACGAGCGGCTGGACGGCGACAGCGCGCAGCGCCTCTACGACCAGATCGCGGAGACGCTCAACACGCCAGAGATGCAGCCGCGCCGCCTCTTCGAGCGCTTCAATGTCGAAGTGCTGTGCACGACCGACACCGCGACCGACACGCTGGAACATCATCAGGCGATCCGCGCGTCCGGCTGGGACGGCGACATCCGCCCAACCTTCCGCCCGGATGCCGTCGTCAATCTCGACAGCCCTGGCTGGCGGGACTCTATCGACCGGCTGAGCGAAGTGTCCGGCGTAGCGATCACCGGTTATCCGGCGTTCATCGAGGCGCTGGAGCAGCGGCGCGCGTTCTTCAAATCGCTTGGCGCGACCGCGACCGATCACGCCGCGCTGACGCCCTATACCGCGCCGCTTTCGGAGCGCGAGGCGGGCGCGATCTTCGAGCGGGCGCTGCGCGGTGAGGCGTCAGATGACGACGCGCGCGCCTTCACCGGACACATGCTGATCGAGATGGCGCGCATGAGCACCGAGGACCGGCTGGTGATGCAACTTCATCCCGGCTCGTGGCGCAACCACAATGCGTTGATTTTTGAGCACTTCGGGCGCGACAAAGGGGCGGATATCCCCATCACCGCCGAGTTCACGCGGAACCTGCGCCCGCTGCTGGACGCGTTCGGCAACGACCCGCGCCTGACACTGATCTTGTTCACGCTCGATGAGACGACTTACGCGCGCGAGCTTGCGCCGCTGGCCGGGCACTATCCCGCGCTGCGCCTGGGGCCGCCGTGGTGGTTCCATGACAGCGTGAACGGCATGCAGCGATTCTTCGAGCAGGTGATGGAAACTGCTGGGCTGTACAACACCGCCGGATTCAACGATGACACGCGCGCGTTCCTTTCCATCCCGGCGCGGCACGACGTCTGGCGCCGGGCCGGTGCGAACTGGCTGGCAGGCATGGTCGTCCGCCATCTGATCGACGAGGCGGACGCGCACGAGATGATGACCGATCTGGCTTACGGGCTGGCAAAGCGCAGCTACAGGCTGTGAGACAGGTGGCGAAGCGATGATTGAAGGGACGTTTGACGGCCTGACGGTCTACGAGCAATCGGTAGTCACGCACGAGGGGACAACCTACTTTCTGGCGCAGGATACGGTGCGCGGCGATAAGCTGCTCGGCGTGAAGGGCGATGCGACAGGCTTCGCGGGCGAGCGGCTAGGGGACACGCTGCTCTGCGCGCTGACATCCGAGAACGCTGCCGCGTTGGCGGCGCGCCTGCCGTGGCTGAACCCCGTGCCGCTTGGATTGCGCACGTCCGCCGGGTTTGGGGACCGGCTCGGCCTCGCAACCTCTGGTCACGCCCAGGCCGCCGAGGGGACGGGCATCGCGCCGATCTTCGCGCAGCAGTCCGTCCGCGAGAACGCGCGCACCGGGCGCACGCCGCAGCAGGTGTTGGACGACGCGCGTTGGGGCGCGTTCCAGGCCGGGTGGCGCGCGGTGTGGGGCGCAGATGCCGATCACCTGAAGACGCCGGACGTGATCGCGCCGTTTGTCGAGGCGGGCTACTCGTTCTTCACCATCGATCCGGGCGATCACGTCGATCCGGCGGCGGATACGGACGCTCTGCCCGCGCTGCGCGCCAAAGTCGCGGCGCTGCCGTGGGCGCAGCTTGACAGCGCGCCGGAAGACCTCGGGGCGCGCTTTTTGGGGCGTGACTTTGACCTGGGCGCACAAGCGCTGCGCTTCGACGAGGAAACGCTGCTCCGCGCCGCGACCAAGTACGGGCGCGCGCTGGCGCATATCGTGCGCATGGACGAGGCGTTGCGCGCGGAGATGGGCAGCGCGCCGTTCGACCTGGAAATCTCGGTGGACGAGACGGAGACGCCGACTAGCATCCACGAGCACCTGTTTCTCACGATCGAACTGCGGCGCCTGAATGTGACGTGGGTGAGCCTCGCGCCGCGCTTCGTGGGCCGCTTTGAGAAGGGCGTGGATTATATCGGCGATCTCGACGCCCTGGACCGCGACCTCGCCGGTCACGCCGCGGTGATGCGCTTTGTCGGCGGCTACAAGCTGAGCCTGCACTCCGGCTCGGATAAATTTACCGTCTACCCGATGGCCGCGCGGCACACCGCAGGCGCGGTGCACCTGAAAACCGCCGGGACGAGCTATCTTGAGGCGCTGCGCGTGTGGGCTGAGGTCGATCCGGCGGCGTTCCGCGAGGTGTTGGACTTCGCCCGCGCCCGCTACGAAACCGACCGCGCGACCTATCACGTCTCGGCAGACCTGCAGGAAGTGCCCGAAGCCGGTACACTGGAGGATGGCGCGCTGCCCGGCTTGCTGGACCAGTTTGCGGCGCGGCAGGTGCTGCACGTGACCTTCGGCTCCGTGCTGGATACCTTCGGCGATCGCTTGCAAGCCGTTCTGCGGGCGCAAGAAGACCGTTATCACGCGTTGCTGCGCGAGCATTTTGCGCGGCATCTACAGCCATTTTATGTGCATCACGAAGGAGCATGATTCTGATGGAACTGCGTTATCCCACTCACCCTGAGGAAGTCAAGCGATTCACGACGGACGAGTTGCGCCAGCATTTTCTGATCGAAAAGCTGTTTGTGCCGGGTGAGATCACGATGGTCTACAGCCACATCGACCGCATCATCACCGGCGGCGCGCTGCCCACAAACGGCGCGCTGGCGCTGACTGGCGACCCGAAGACGCTCGGCGCGGAGTTCTTCCTGGAGCGGCGCGAGATGGGCGTCGTCAACATCGCCGGGCCGGGCACGATCACGGTTGACGGGCAGGCGTTCCCGATGACGAAGCTCGACGGGCTGTATATCGGGCGCGGCGCGCGCGAGGTCAGCTTCGCCAGCGACGACGCGGCGAACCCGGCGCGCTTCTATCTGAGCAGCACGCCCGCGCACGCCAGCCACCCGACGACGCACATCCCGCTTAGCAAAGCGACACCGCAGCATCTGGGCGACCTGGCGAACTCCAACGAGCGCACGATCTACAAGTATATTCATCCCGATGGCGTGCAAAGCTGCCAGCTTGTGATGGGCGTGACGCTGCTGGAACCGAACAATATGTGGAACACCATGCCCGCGCACACGCACGTCCGCCGCATGGAAGTCTATTTCTACTTTGACCTGTCCGGTGACAATGTCGTGTTCCACCTGATGGGCGAGCCGGACGAGACGCGTCACCTCGTTGTGCGCGATCAGCAGGCGGTCATTTCGCCAAGCTGGTCGATTCACGCGGGCGTTGGCACTGGCAACTACACGTTCATCTGGGCGATGGCGGGTGAGAACCAGACGTTCAGCGACATGGACGCGGTCGCCATGCCGGACCTGCGCTAAGGCGGGCAGCGATGACGATCCTGGATCAGTTTCGCTTGGATGGCCGCGTCGCGCTGGTCACCGGCGCCAGCCGCGGCCTGGGTCAGGCGATGGCGATCGGTCTGGCGGAAGCAGGCGCGGACATCGCCGGGCTGGACCGCACGCCGGACTGCGACGAGACCTGCGCGCAAGTTGAGGCGTTGGGGCGGCGCTATCTCAACCTGTCGATCGACCTGCGCGACGCGAGCAAGGACGATCTGGCGCGCGCGGTGCAGGATGTGGTCACGGGACTGGGGCGGCTCGATATCCTGGTCAACAACGCCGGGATCATCCGCCGCGCGCCCGCGCTGGACTACTCCGAAGCCGACTGGGACGACGTGATCACGATCAATCTGCGGGCGTTGTTCTTCCTGTCTCAAGCCGCCGGACGCGTAATGGCGGCGCAAGGCGGCGGCAAGATCATCAGCGTCGCGTCGATGCTCTCGTTCCAGGGCGGGATTCTCGTCCCCTCGTATACCGCGTCCAAGAGCGCGGTCGCCGGGCTGACGCACGCCCTGGCGAACGAGTGGGCGCCGTTGGGTATTAACGTCAATGCGATCGCGCCGGGCTACATGGCGACCGACAACACCGCGCCGCTGCGCGCGGACCCGGTCCGCAGCAAGGCGATTCTGGAGCGTATCCCGGTCGGTGACTGGGGCGCGCCTGAGGACTTGAAGGGCGCAGTGGTCTATCTTGCGTCGGACGCGGCGCGCTACGTGCACGGCGCGATCCTGCCAGTTGATGGGGGATGGCTCGGGCGGTAGCGAGCCGTTAGCAGCTAGAGACAGCAAAAAGCAGACAGATATCGTGTAAGGGCGCAGCTTGCTGCGCCCGTTCTCATTGTTTCATTACTCGACAACAACAACGGACAGAGCAAGCTCTGCCCCTACGGAAAACCACCACGCGGTAGTCGTGTTTTCCTTCAGCCGCTATCTACCCCAGCTTCTTCCGCGTGCGGGGATCAGATAGATCGCGCAGGCCGTCGCCGATGAAGTTGAGCGCCATCACGACGGTCAGGATCGCCAGGCCGGGGAACGTGCTCAGCCACCACTGGTCGTAGTGGTCGATTCCGTCTGACACCATACGGCCCCACTCTGGCGAGGACGGTTCCGGCCCCAGGCCGAGAAAGCTCAGCCCGGCGAAGATCAGGATCGCGTTGCCCACGTCGAGCGTCGCCATGACGAGCGCGGGCGCGACGCAGTTTGGCAGAATCGTGCGGAAGAGAATGCGTGTGGGGGAAGCGCCGATCGCATGCGCGGACTCAACGTAATCGTTCGACTTGACACTGATCACCAGGCTGCGGATGATGCGCGCGTAGTTCGGCCACCAGACGACCGTCATCGCGATGATCGCGTTGTTCACGCTTGGGCCCAGCGCCGCCGCGATCGCCATCGCCAGGATGATGATCGGAAACGCCATGAAAACCTCGGTGAAGCGCATCAGTAGCTCGTCCCACAGCCCGCCGACATAGCCGCCGATCGCGCCGAAGATGGTCCCAATGACGGTCGCGCTGGCGATCACCAGCAGCCCGGCAGGCAGCGAGGTTCGCCCGCCGTACAGCACGCGCGAGAGCACGTCGCGCCCCAACTGGTCCGTGCCAAACCAGTGCGCGTCGCTCGGGCCTTGCAGGCGCGCCATGATGTCCTGCGCCAGCGGGTCATAGGGCGCGATCTGCTCAGCGAAGAGCGACACGCCGATCCACACCACACAGACGATCACGCCAACGACCATCAACGGATTCTGCCCGGCGCGTACACGAATCAGGCGCCAGTTGATCGGGGAAGCGTTCAAACGAGCAATCATCCGGGCTTTATCCCTGGCGCAGACGCGGATCGAGCCAGTAGTACAGCAGGTCCACGATGAGATTCATCACGACGAAGACGATCGCGATCAGCATGCTCACGCCCATAATCGCGGGGAAGTCAAGCGTGCGCGCGGCGTTGTAGGCATAGCGACCGATCCCTTCCCACGCGAAAATGGTTTCGGTCAACACCGCGCCGGAGAGCAGGCTGCCATACGACAAGCCGATGATCGTCACGACCGGCATTAGCGCGTTGCGCAGCCCGTGCCGCAGAATGACGTGTCGCTCTTTCAGCCCTTTGCTGCGCGCGGTCATCATGTATTCCTGCGACAGCACCTCAAGCATCGACGAGCGCGTGATGCGGGTGATCAGACCAGATGAAAACGCGCCGAGCACGAGCGACGGCAGTAGCAAATGCTCGACTGCGTTGCGGAAGGTGCTCCATTGCCCGGCGAGCAGGCTGTCGATTGTGTACATACCGGTCATGTAGGGTGGCGCGGGGATGCGTGCGTCCAGCCGGCCCGGCCCTGGCACGATGTCCAGCCGCAGATACAGGATCAGCAGCCCGATCAGCGCCAGCCAGAACACCGGCGCGCTAACGCCGATCAAAGAGATAAAGCGCACAAAAAAATCGATAGGTCGGTTCCGCCACACGGCGGAGATCACGCCGAATATAATGCCCGCGACCACGCTCACAACGATTCCGGCGGTGGCCAGCTCGATTGTCGCAGGTAGGTAGCGCGCGAGCTCCTCGGCGATGGGGCGGCGGCTGCGGATCGAGGTGCCGAGGTCGCCCTGCAACAGGTTGCGCATATACGTCAGGTATTGGACGTGGAGCGGCTCGTCGAGGCCCCATTTCGCGCGGAATGCGGCGACGATCTCAGGGTCTGCGGCGGCGCGCTCGCCGAGGTTCGCGGCGGTCGGGTCGGCGGGGATGCTGTTCGAGATCAGGAACGCGACGAGTGAGATTCCGATCAGGAGCGGGATCATCAGCAGCAGGCGGCGCGCGAGATATTTGTGCAGGGCCATGAAGTTGCTCGGCTGGTTTTGAAAAGGACGGCGAGCGCCGGATCATCCAGCCTCGCCGTCCGCCACAGATACGGGTGCTTAGCGGGACAGCGCGGTCAAGTCCACGCGCCACTGCCCGTTATAGGCGAACCCTTGCAGGTCGCTGCGATAGGCGAAATGC
>CAZVCM010000112.1:0-12296 GCA_964626105.1 uncultured Thermoflexus sp. | reverse complement strand
ATCATCACCTCACTCTGCCAGCGGTCGAACTTCCGCCTCGACCGGCAGCGCCAACCCGGACGCGAACTCCAGCGTCAGCGATACCGTGTCGCCCGCTGCCAGCGGACCCGCCAGATCAAGCAACATCAGGTGCAGGCCGCCCGGCGCGAGCGCGACTTCTCCGCCTGCCGGAACGTCGATCCCCTCGACCGGCTGCATCTGCATCACCTCGCCCTGCTGCACCGTCTCATGCATTTCGACCGCGCCCACGCCTTCCCCCTGCACAGCGATCAGGCGCTCGTCCTGCGCGCCGGTGTTGCGCAGCGTGAGGTAGGCCGCGGTCATCTGACCGGCAGCGTCGCCCGGCGTGGCGCGCGCCCAGGCATCGAGCGCGGAAAGGGCGGCGCCTGTATCTTCAGCGGGAGGCGTCGGCGTCGGCTGCGGATCGTCGTCCGCGCACGCAGCCAGCATCAACCCGGCGATCAGCGTGAGAAGCAGCGCGACGATGCGCGCCGCGCGGGTGCGTTGTGTCACTGTGCGCGTCCCTCCGGTGGGCAATCTAGCGAGCGTCTTTGTCCAGTTCCAGCGCGGCGGAGTTGATGCAATAGCGCAGGCCCGTCTTGTCGCGCGGGCCATCGTCGAAAACGTGCCCTAGATGGCTCCCACAGCGGCCGCACGTGACCTCGGTGCGGATCATGCCGTGGCTGAGGTCGCGGTGCAGCTCCACGCGCCCGCTCTCCAGCACATCCCAGAAGCTGGGCCAGCCCGACCCGGACTCAAACTTCGTCTCAGACGAAAACAGCGCCTGCCCGCACGCCGCGCAGCGGTAAACGCCGTCGTCCTTCACGTCGACATACTCGCCGGTGAAAGGTGGCTCGGTCCCGCGCTGGCGCAGGATGCGGTACTGCTCTGGCGTCAGCTCGGCGCGCCACTCTTCCTCAGTCTTCTGAATCTTGTCAGTTTCGCTCATGCCACTTGACTCCTCACTTTGTCGCAAACGATACAATCTCACACTCACAATACCATACACGGGCGGAGCGTGGTTCGCCCCTCCGCGCAGCGCCGCTAACCGCTCGCTGCCTCTGCCACCGTGTAGGTGAAATCACCGGAGACCGCGCCCAGCGGCAGGCTTACCGCTGCCCCGGCGTGGCGCTGAAAGTCCAGCCCGCTCACGGTCGCGGTGATCGTCCACTCGCCCGGATCCAGCGTCACGTTCGCGCCGTAGTGATAGCCCATCACCGGCGAGATCACCGACTGCAGCGCGACATCGAACGACGTATCGCCCTGGCTGAAGGTCAGCGTCACGTCCGCGCCAACCAGCTTTTCCTCATAATTCACGGCGTGGTCGGTCACGTCCACCGCGAAATAGCGCGTGTTGTCCATCGTCATGTTTGTGTGGTCGTGCGCCATCGTCTCCGCGCCGACCGGGTGCGCCTCGCCGTCATGCACCTCGTAGAGCGTCTCGGCGTGGTGCGCGTTGACGATCACGTGGATGCCCTGCTTCGAGTACTCGCCGATCATCTCCATCATCATCGGCTTGCCGACGACGTTCCCCTCTTCGTCCAAGCTGAAGCTGCCTTCCCATTCAATCGGCTCCAACCAGCGATCTTCCAGGCCCGCCATGCGCAGCGCCTGGACCGGGCTGATCGTCACATGCCACTCGTAGTCCGTGCCGTGCGCCAGCGGATAATTATCTCCGAAGTGGTAGCCATGGCCGGGCGCGTACATCGCGGGCGCGTCGTCATCGATCACGGTTTCGCCGGTTTCTGCGTCGCGCACGACGATCTGCACCGACACCGGCAAGCGCTCGCCCAGCGCGATCTCGGCGTCCAGCACGTCAACCGTCACGTGTTTCATCGCGGGGTCTGGCTCTCCTGCCGGTTGCAGCCGCCCGTCGACCACATCATAGACTTCGGCGGCGTTAACGACGTTGAACAGCAGTTGCAGCGCGTCGCGGTTTTCGCGCGCCAGCGCCATCCCGTGCGAGTGCGGCGCGAACGCGGGCAGCACGTCCGAGCAGTCGCACTCGGCGTCTGTGTCATCTGGCCGGAAGAGAAACAGCGCGGCGATCATCACCGGAATCAGCACCGCGATAAACACCAACGGAATGAGGAAGACCTTCTTATCTTGCATGTCGTGCGGATAACCCTTTCGTTTCGCAGTCAGCACCAACACGGCGCGCGGAGCGCCGCCAGGAACCCAGTCTCAGAGCGTCGGTGATTAGATGCAGGCAGCGGGGCGCTGGTCGCACGCCGCCCCAGCGCGCCTAGTCCGGACGAGGGAGCGCGTCGATTGCCGCCAGCAGCGCGAAGTCTCGCTCGGTGATCCCGCCCGCTGAGTGCGTCATCAGCCGGATCGTCAGGTGCTTATAGTCGTGGAGCAGCAGGTCCGGGTGATGGTCGTGCGTCTCGGCCAGATGCGCGATCGCGTTCGCAAACAGCACCGCCCGGCTGAAGTTCTTGAAGGTGAGATCGGCTTCGAGGCGCCCGTCCGCGGCCAGGCGCCACGCAGGATACTCGCGGAGCCGCTCGCGCACAGCGTCGTTGCTCAGAGGGTTGCTTGACGGTGACATGGGCACTTCTCCTCACAGCGAGCCATTGCCCGCATCCACCGCCCAACAGGCTGCCCGGCGCGCCGTTTTTCTGCAAAACCGACGATTGCACGCCGGAAGTGGGCAGTCTCGCTCGGATTATACGATAAACGGCATAGGAGTCATAAAAATGCGCGTATTTCTAATGTGTTTCTCACGCCAAACTGTAACCTTCAATTCGCGAGCGCATCTAATATCTAGTTAACGCGATAGTATTGCGCGGCTCCATCCACTTTCGAGCGGTCACCGTAACGGTACAGAAGGAAAGAAGGCAGGCATGGCGAGTAAGGGCACAGCGCGCCCCGGCGAGAATGGCAGCAGCGGGCTGCACGAGATCGACGAGCGGCTCGTAAACAAGGAGTATGAGACGTTGGATTCACGCGGGGCAATCGAAGAAGCGGTCAAGCTGATCCTGCTCAACGTGGGCGAAGACCCCACGCGCGACGGATTGCGGCGAACCCCAGAGCGAGTGGCCCGCATGTACGAGGAATTGCTCGAAGGTTACCATCAGGACCTGCAGACGATCCTCAATGACGCCCTGTTCGATGTCGAATATGGCGAAGGAGAGATGGTGGTCGTCGCCAACATCGAATACCAGTCGCTGTGCGAGCATCACATGCTGCCGATTACCGGCAAGGCGCACGTTGCGTACATCCCGCGCCGCCACGTCGTCGGCCTGAGCAAAGTTCCGCGCGTGGTGGATATGTTCGCGCGGCGGTTGCAGGTGCAAGAGCGCATGACCAACGAGATCGCGGACGCGCTCGAAGAATTGCTCGACCCGCTCGGCGTGATAGTCGTGGTCGAGGGGCAGCACGCCTGCGCCTCGTTGCGCGGCGTGAAGAAGCACGATATCAACATGGTCACGACCGCCAAACGCGGCGAGTTCCGCACCAGCCGGGACTTGCAGGACGAGTTCTATCGTCTGATCGGGCGCTGATCGTCGCGAGGGAAGGTGAGCCAGGCGGCTCATCACAAGGACGCGCATGGACCTCACACACAAGGTTGCCCTGGTGACCGGCGGCGCGCACCGCGTCGGCAAGGCGATCGCGCTCGCGCTCGCCCACGCCGGAGCGAACGTCGTCGTGCATTACGGCCAATCCGAAGCTGCTGCGCATGAAACGGTGCGCGAGATCAAATCGCGCGGGGTGCAGGCGCTGGCTGTGCAGGCGGACCTGGCCGATCCGGCGGCAATCGCGGCGATGTTTGAGACAATTCGTGAGCGCTTTAATCGGCTGGATGTGCTGGTCAACAGCGCGGCGAACTTCGTCAAGCAGCCCTTCGACGAGGTGACAGTCGACGACTGGAAGACGGTCGTGCAGGTCAACCTGCGCGCGCCGTTCTTCTGCACGCAGCACGCCGCCCGCCTGATGCGCGCGGTCCGACGCCCCGCCGACCAGCCCGCCGCCATTGTGAACATCAGCGATCTGGCAGGTGTGCACCCCTGGCATGACTTCGCGGCGCACGGCGTCGCCAAAGCCGGGTTGCTGCACCTCACCCGCATCACCGCCCGCGAATTGGGCCCAGACATCCGCGTAAACGCGGTGATCCCAGGCGCGATCCTGCCGCCGGGCAACCTGTCGCCAGACAGCACGCGCTGGCGGCAGATGGGCGAAAGCGTCCCGCTGCGGCGCACTGGTGACCCGGCGTACATCGCGCAGACGGTGGTTTTTCTGGCGCACAACGACTACATCACTGGCGCCTCTATCCCGGTAGACGGAGGTGAACACCTGATCGGCATCGGCACCCACTGACCCTGACTCCTGCGCTCCGGCTCCAGGTGGGACACCACTTCACATCTGTGCTTCGTCAAGCAGCAGTCCGTCTGCGCGTCCGGGGCGGTACACGCTGCTATACCCCTAAACTTGCCGGACAAAGAAGATAGGAGTCAAAGCCATGAGCATGACCGCACGAAATGTCCCGGTGCGGGACGCTGCTTCGGAAAGCACGTTCCGCAACCTGCGCCGCTTCAACCTGATCATGGGCGTCTTTCACCTGATTCAGGGCATCCTGATGCTGGCGCTGAGCAACGATTTCACCGTGCCGATCAAGACGTTCTTCCTGGAGTTTATCGAGGGCGAGGGGCTGGTCACCGACCCGCAAACGTGGTTCGATCTGCCGTTTGGCCCGCTCATCGCGTCGTTCCTGTTCATGTCCGCCATCGCGCATTTCACCGTCTCGCTGCCCGGCGTGTACGAATGGTACGTGCGCAACCTCAAACGCGGGATCAACAAGGCCCGCTGGGTCGAGTACTCGTTCAGCGCGTCGGTGATGATCGTCGCGATCGCGACGCTGTTCGGGATCTACGATATCGCCGCGCTGGTAGCGCTGTTCGCGCTTAACGCCGCGATGATCCTGTTCGGCTGGATGATGGAGCTGCACAACCAGACAACCGAGAGAACCGACTGGACGGCGTTCATCTTCGGCAGCATCATCGGGGCCGTCCCCTGGATCGTGATCGGGATTTACTTCGTCGGCTCGATCACCAGCGGCGAAGAGGTACCGGGCTTCGTCTACGCGATCTACATCTCGCTGTTCCTGTTCTTCAACATCTTCGCGGTCAACCAGTTCCTGCAATATAAGCAGGTGGGCCGCTGGAAAGACTACCTGTACGGCGAGAAGGTCTACATTGTGCTGTCGCTGGTCGCCAAAACGCTGCTGGCGTGGCAGGTATTCTTTGGCACGCTCCAGCCAAGTTAGCTAGCTTTTCACGTAAGGGAGAGCTGATGGCGCACGATCGGATTCACATCAAGAACTTGCTGCTCCGTACCATCATCGGGTTGAACGACTGGGAGCGCGAAAAACGGCAGGATGTGCTGATCAACCTGACGCTCTTCACGGATATGCACGCCGCCGGGCAATCCGACGACGCCGCGGACGTTCTGAACTATCGCACGATCGCCAAAGCGGTGATCGCATATGTCGAAAGCTCGCAGCATTACCTGGTCGAAGCCCTGGCAACCGAGATCGCGCGCATCTGCGTGGTTGATCACAGCGCTGAGCGCGTGATCGTGCAGGTCGAGAAGCCGGGCGCGCTGCGCTTCGCCGAATCGGTGGGAGTCGAAATTGAGCGAACACGCGCCGACTTCGCCCCCTAAGCCCATCCTGATCACGCTCGGCTCAAACATCGAGCCGCAAGCGAACCTGCCGCGCGCGTTCCGCCTGTTGGCGGAGCGCGTGCGCGTGGTGGGCGTCTCGAAGGTGTACGAGTCGGCGGCGGTCAACGCGGCAGGCGAGCCAGCCCCGGATCAACCTGTTTTCCTCAACGCGGCAGCGCAGATCGAGACCGACCTGGAGCCACTTCCGCTCAAGTACGACGTGCTGCGCGCGATCGAGACCGAGATGGGCCGCGTGCGTGGTGATGACAAGTTCGCCCCGCGCGTGATCGACCTCGACATCGCGCTCTATGGCGACCTGCTGCTCCAGCTAGACAACGAAGAAACGCGCCTCACCCTGCCGGACCCGGACACCCTCGAACGCGCGCACGTCGCGCTGCCGCTGGCCGACCTCGCGCCTGACCTGATGCACCCAACCGAGGGCCGCACGCTCGCCGAGATCGCCGAGGACTTCGCCGGAATGCGCACGATCCGCCCCCGCCCGGACCTTCGCCTCGACTGACGCCCTCCCGCTCGAAACGTTTGGTACAAGCAACCAGTTGCGTCTTTCAAAAAAACTCTTCACACTTAGGGTATGCAGCACAACCAAGTGGCAGCGACCGACGCTCGTACCCGGGTACGGCTGCCACCACATCAGGGAGGGCAGCTATGAACGACGATCGTCTATCGTACGACGCGCCACCGGAGCAGGATCCATCCCTCGACCCAGCACCGGAACAGCCCATCACCCCACCCCCGGACCCGGCGCCTGTTGACACACCTGTCACCCACAGCGAAGCGCCACCGCCACCGCGCCCCGCCAGCGAACCGCCGCCAGCGGACAACATCCGCTCGCTGCCACCGCGCCCCACCGGGCCAGCGATCAGCAGCGGCGACTTCTGGCGGATGCGCAGCGACACCTTGCTGGCGCAGCTCGGCATTGACGGGCGGCTGGCGGGCCGCGTGCTGATCATCGCGGTGATCGCAGCGGCGCTCGGCGCGGTTCTCGACGAGATCCTGGGCCTGCCCGGCACATCGCTGCGCGCGTCCTTTGGGGGGACGCTCGTCGCCGGGCTGAGCGGGCTGAGCTATGCCTACTTTAAAGGTCGCGAAGACGCGCCGGGGCTGATCATGGCCGCTGTCGCGGGGCTGGTCGCGTATCTGGTGTGGTACATTATCCGCGAGATCGCTGGACCAGGTACGCCAGCAGAGGAGTATATTGCATTTTCCGGCACCGCAATGAACATCCCTAAGGCGATGGTCAGTGGCGCGCTGGCGGGGATGCTCGGTTTCGGCTGGCTGGCGCTGCTGCACAGGCTACCGGACCGGCTGTTGAAGATCACGCGTATGCGCTGACGGCGCTAACACAGCGCCCTGGTACAGTGCGCGAATCAAAACGGGGCCGCGCTCCGAGTGCGAGCGCGACCCCGTCAAGCAGCGAGTCCGGCGGCTAGAGAACAGACACGACTGTCACCGCCAGCAGCACGACGCTCAAATAGATGTTCGACACTTTGAACACCGACATCGCGCGCGGCGCGGTGTAGCTTGTGATCAGTCCCACTGACTCGCGCACCAGCCACAGCGTCGCCAGCGCGACCGGCGCCAGATACAGCCCCCCGAGCGCGCCGTGCAGCGCCAGCAGCAGCCCGAACAGCCCGGTCGCCAGCGCGTGCGCGATCATCCAGAAGATCGCGCGGTTCGCGCTCGACACGACCGGCAACATCGGCACGCCCGCGCGCCCATAGTCCTTGCGATAGGCCAGCGCCAGGCTCCAGAAATGCATCGGCGACCACGTGAACAGCAGCGCCGCCAGGATCAGCACGCCGGGATCGGCCCACTGCCCAACCGCCGCACCGCCGCTAATCACCGCCGCGCTGCCTGCCGCGCCGCCGATCACCACGTTGAGCACGCTGCGCGGCTTGAGCCAGATCGTGTAAATCCCGACATAGATGAACGCGCCCAGCGCCAGCCAGAACGCCAGCGAGGGGTTGCCCGCCAGCAGCGCGATCGCGCTCGCGCCGATCACCAGCCCGCTCGCGATCACCAGCGCCGCGCGGGGGTCCACCTCACCCGTGACCAGTGGGCGGCGCGCGGTGCGCTTCATCAGGCCATCGTGATTGCGCTCGATGTACTGGTTCAGCGCCGAGGCGCCCGCCGCGGACATGGTGCCAGTGAGCAACAGCAGCCCCAGTTCGCCCCACGTCGGGCGGCCATGCGACCCCAGCAGCGCCCCGCCCACCGACGCGAACACCAGCAGCAACACGATGCGCAGCTTGAACAGCACGACGATCGTACTCAGCAGGGATGTCGAGCGCTGCTCGTCGGCGTGAACAGCGGGGTGCGTGCCGGTGCGAGTGATCATAGACATGCCAAACTCCAGTGCGCTGCCAGGCGCGCAGTTTCATCAGATCTGCTCAGATTATGGCACAACGGGAGCGCGGTGCGGGCGTGATGGGTGCGAATTAACTCTATTGTAGTCAATTCAATCTACAAAAACAATCGTCAATCATGTGACAAGCGTGCTGAGGCGCGAATTCCTTGCAACCTGATGCAAGACCTCGCACAATAGAAAGTGAATCATCACACTGCACCTTGACTAGACTGCCAGACGCGTCCGCAGGGATGCGACACCTGACACGCAGAAAGTGAAAGAAAGGCCCATGACCAGCGTTCTGCTTGAAGCATCTATTATCGTCCTGTTGATTATTCTCAACGGCGTGTTCGCCATGTCCGAGATGGCCGTGGTGTCCGCTCGCAAGGCGCGCCTACAGGATCAGGCCAATCGCGGTAGCGGCGGCGCGCGCGCGGCGCTGGCGCTGGCCGAAGCGCCCGATCGCTTCCTCTCGACAGTGCAGATCGGGATCACCCTGGTCGGCGTGCTGTCGGGCGCGTTCGGCGGGCAGACCATCGCCAGAATAATCTCCGAGGCAGCCGAGAGCTATCCCACGCTGGCGCCGTACAGCAACGCGATCGGCCTGGGCGCCGTCGTCGTGGTGATCACGTACCTGACGCTGGTGATCGGCGAACTGCTCCCCAAGCGAATCGCGCTGCAAAACCCGGAAGGGATCGCCGCGACGGTCGCCACGCCGATGACGTTTCTCTCTCGGTTGGCCGGGCCGCTGGTGCGGATGCTGAGCGCATCAACGCGCCTCGCGGGGCGGCTGATCGGCCTGCAAATGCGCGCCGAAAGCCCCGTCACCGAAGAGGAGATTCGCATCCTGATCGAGCAGGGCACCGAGGCGGGCGTCTTTGACATCCGCGAGCAGGATATGGTCGAGAGCGTCTTCCGACTGGACGACCGGCATATCAGCACGCTGATGACGCCACACACCGAGATCGTCACGCTGGATGTGACCGACTCGCCCGAGGAGATCCGCGCCAAGCTCAGCGCGTGTGACTATTCGAGCGTGCCAGTGGTGCGCGGCAGCCTGGATGACCTCGTCGGCATCGTCCGCGCGAACGATATCGTTACGCAGTTGCTCGCCGCCGAGCCGCTAAACCTGGAAACGCTCGCGCAGCCCGTGTTGTTCGTGCCGGAGATCACAACTGTCTCGCGGCTGGTCGAGCAGCTCCGCCAAAGCGCCGAGCACAGCGTGATGGTGATCGACGAGCATGGCGGCATCCAGGGGCTGATCACCGAGCACGACATTCTTGAGGCGATTGTGGGCGATCTGCCGTCCGCGCAAGATCTCAGCCAACCGCAGGCCGTGCAGCGGGATGATGGCTCGTGGCTGCTGGACGGGCTGATGACGCTCGACGAGGTGCGCGACGTGCTGGATATCGGCCTGGTGCCCGGCGAGGGGCGCGGCACGTTTGAGACGCTCGGCGGGTTCATTATGGACCGGCTCGGCGCGGTGCCGACTACTGGCGCGCATTTCGATTGGGGCAGCTATCGCTTTGAGGTGGTGGACATGGACGAGCATCGCGTCGACAAAATCCTCGTCTCGCCCCTGCCCCGGCCCGGCACCAGCGCGCCGCCTGCTTCGGGTTAGTCACGCCCTCTTGCGCAAGCAGTGCTATACTGAGGTGGAAATGCTTCGCATTCTTGCGCATCATCTATAGGAGGGGCAGTCCATGGAAGGCTTTCTACAGTTCATAGCCAGCCAGAACGGGCGGATCCTGCGTGCGCTGGCGGGCATCGCACTGATCGTGATTGGCTATCTGGTGGGTGACACAGCCGGGTGGATTATCGCCATCATCGGCCTTGTCCCGCTGGCAGCCGGTGTGTTCGACTTCTGCTTGCTCGCGCCGCTAATGGGCCGCCCGTTCTGGGGCCGGGACATCCGGCGGCGCACCCCGTAAGACGCTTCAGGCGCAATACAAAACCGGGTGGCAGGGGGGTTGCCACCCGGTTTTCTCATCGGCACGCTGCACGGGTTAGGGGGAACTTCTAGCGTGCCGACGAAGACAAGGTTATGCGCGCTCACGCCCGCGAATACAAGCCGACGTAATTGCCTTCGGTATCCTCGATGCGCGCCCAGTGAGCGCCGGATCCATCGTTGAGTAGCGTCTTCGGGTTAATCACCCGGCCGCCTGCCGGGGTTACCCGCGCCAGATAGTCGTCCAGGTCACCTTGCACCGTCAGGTACAGAGCGGGGCCGTTCGGGCCAGGCGTGTACATATCGGTGTGGACGATTGCGCCGTTCACTTCCGCGTCCAGCGGGCCGAACGCCGCCATGCGCCCGCCGCCCGGTCCGTCGACAATCTCCAGCGAGCGGCCCAGCACGTCGCCATAGAACTTCACGGCGCGGTCGAAATCAGCAGACGGAATCTCGAACCAGTTGAGGACAGTCGTCATCGCGCGATTCACTCCGCCCTTAGCTCAACGAAAACAGGCCGACGCGATTGCCTTCTGTGTCCTCGAAATGGGCCCAATAGCCCATCCCTTCAGCGATCAGCGTCTTCGGGCTGAGGACCTTGCCGCCCGCCGGTTCCACGCGATTCAGCGCGGTGTTAAGATCGCCTTCCACATACAGGTAAACCACCGTTCCGTCGCGCGAGGTCTTCTGATTCTTCATGAAGACAAGCGCCCCATTGATATCGCCTTGCTGCGACGGCTCATTGAACATTGCCATCCGCTCGCCGTCCGGGCCAACTTCGTTCCCCGAGGGGTCAGGCGTTGCGTGCATCGGGCGGCCCAGGACTTCGCCGTAAAACTTCACGGCACGGTCATAATCCAGCACAGGTATCTCGAACCAGGCGATCGCGTGTGCCATACCAGCATCTCCTTTGTGAGGTGAAAGCTCAATGATGAGGTGCTGCGAGCAGTATCGTCTCCAGTATAAGAACAAATGTTCGGCTTGTCAAGTTAAGATTGTCTGAAGCTAGCAGCGAGGCAAAATTCATCAGCCGCCGGGCATCCGCGCGACGTACATCCAGAGCATTTTCTCCGGCGGCAGGTCGTATGGGCTGAGCAGCGGCCCAATCGCATTGAACGCCTGGCGAGCGCGGTCCGTCGCCACCGGATCGCCGGGCGGCACGAACAACGCGAGGTCCACCCCGGCGGGTAGCTGCGCGGGGTCAAAGGTGGCGAACGCTGCTGAGTCCATCACTTGCACGGTCAGGTCATCCCGCAGGAATTTGAGATGGCGGCGCGTGTCAAGCTCCGGCAGGATATCACCTCCGACAATGATCAGGTGGGCGTTCGGCGGCATCACCTGGGCGCGCAGCAGCGCGTCATCCACGTCATAATCGACATGCGCGCGCACCTCGTGGTTGAACCCGTCGAGGAACGGGCCGAAGTACGTCGCGCCCTGCCACAGCGCGATCGCGACACCCGCGCCGACCAGCGCCACTTCGAGCATCCGCCGGAGCCGCCCACCCGGCGCCAGCAGACGCGCCGTCCCGCGCAAACCGAGCGCGATCGCCAGCGCCAGCGCCGGAAAAACCACCACGAACCGCGCCGAGACTGCGCTCTCGACCAGCATCGCGTTGCCGGCCACCGTGCCCAGCACCCACAGCAGCGGGAGCCCGCCCGGCCCGCGCCACTGCCACGCCGCCAGCGCCAGCCCCAGAAAGAACGCGGGAACCAGGTATTCGTGCACGAGGGGATGATCGCCGCCATAGTAGAGGTAGTAGTAGATGTACGTGTTCTCCGGCGAGTGAACCAGCAGCCCGGCGGCGTGCTGGAAGTGCGTCCAGCGCGTGCCGAGCGTGTCCGGCTCGCGCTCGCGCGTCCAATACTCCTCATTGAACCCGGCGCTGTCCAGCCGGTTGAACAGCGGCAGATCGTCCCCAGCCAGCGTCAGATACACCGGCGCGGCGACTGCTCCAAACACGACCAGCGCAATCAGCAGCCCGCGCCACGCGGGGCGAGGCCGCCACAGCAGCCAACCCGCGCCAAGCCACACGCCCGCCAGCGCGGGGAACAGCATCCGCCCGCCTTCGTAAAAATACTGCGTCATGCCGAGCGCCGCGCCGCCCAGCGCGTAGTCGAGGCGGCGGCCCGACTTCACGCCGCGCGCCAGCAGCGCCAGCGCCAGCGTCCCAAACAGCGGATCAGCGATGTTGTTCAGTCCGAGGCGGCTGAAGTGCAGGTGCGGCATGAAGCTGATCAGAACCAGCGCAGCGAGCAGCGCCGTCAGCCGGGCGGCGAGCCCATCCACGGGCCGCCAGAGCATACCGATCTCGACGCC
>CAZVCM010000111.1:0-12479 GCA_964626105.1 uncultured Thermoflexus sp. | reverse complement strand
CTCGCGGATCTCCTTGAGGATACGCACCGCCATGCATTAAGCTGAAATGAGTGTTGCGTGTGTTTCTAAAAGTCTCTTAGAACGTCCTGTTTCACGCAGAGCCAGTACAAAAACACAGCCTAAGCTGTGCTTATGCTGCCCACAACGCGCCATTCAACTCGCTTCCGACACAAAAAATAAGAGACCGCCTTCGCGGCGATCTGGGTCCGTTGCGTTCGTAAGTGCTGTTCATTATAGCATAGGGTTTTTCTCTTGTAAAGCGATCTTTACGGGGGGCGCGTCACTCATACGCCGTGGCAATGACACGGCGCGCAGGGTGGCGCTTGCGGCGGGGAAGCCTCGCCCGTTGCCAATTCATAACGGCGCGGCATCTGGATCACCAGCGGGCAGCTATTGCCGTGACCGCACGAGGCGCACACATTTTCGACCGCGCTGGTTTCACGCAGTCGGCCCTTCCGCACCCAGAAGTCGATCATCCCTTCGAGCATCGCGGGCGGCACGCTCAGGTCAGTAGCAAGCTGGGTCAGCGAGAGCGGCCTATCGGCCTGTTCGAAGGCGGTGAGTACGGTGCGCAGTGTGGTCGTCATTTAGCTCTCCCTAGAGGCCCAGCAGGCGGCCACCCTGATACACCAACACCGCGCCAAGCCACGCCACGCCGAGCGTATACCCGGCCTGGAGTAGCATCCAGCGCGTGCCAAACTCGTGTCGCAGCGCAGACACCGCCGCGATGCACGGCACGTAAAGCAGTACAAACACGTTGAACGCGACAGCCGTCAGCGGCGTGAAGGCGTTGCGCAGCGCGGCCTGTAGCTGGGACGAGTCTTCCACTTCACCTTCGCCCGCGCCGAACAGTTCAAGCTCTGGCATGCTGACGCCCGGCAGAAAGTTGATCGTGCGTGGGATGATGTTAACGATTTCCTGCCCGGTGAGCGCCACTGCTTCACCCAGGCCACTCGCGGTATCGCGCAGATCATCGGTGAAACTCGACTCGGCGGGCGCTTCTTCTTCCGCGTTGAGATAAAGCTGGTTCATTGTGCTGATCACGACTTCTTTGGCGCTGAAGCCGGTAATCAGCGCGCCGGTCGCCTGCCACGTTCCGAAGCCCGCTGGCGCTAGCGTCGGAGCCAGCGCTGAACTCACGCTGCCAAACAGGCTTTGCTCTGGCGGGACATCCGCGAACTCACCCTCTCCGCTGGTGGGCAGCGCCAGCAGCAGCCAGATGACGAGCGACGCGGCGAGGATTAGCGTGGCAGCGCGGCGCAGAAAATCTCGCGTTTGCGTCCACATCTGCACGCCGACCGTGCGATGGCTTGGCAGGCGATAAGGTGGCAACTCCATCACGAAGGGGGGCACGGGCTTGTTGCGGTAGATCACGCGGGTCAGCAGCAGGCTGGTTAGCACCGCGACGCCGATCCCCGCCAGATACATCGCGAAGACCAGCGTCCCCGACGCACTGCCGAAGAAAGCCGTTCCGAAGATGACATAGATCGGCAAGCGCGCGCCACAGCTCATAAATGTGGTGAGGAACGCCGTAATCTTGCGATCTTCCGCGTGTTCGAGCGTGCGCGTTGCATAGACCGCCGGGACCGTGCAGCCGAACCCGACCAGCAGCGGCAGGAAGCTCTTGCCGTGCAGCCCTAGCTTCTGCATGAAGCGATCCATCACAAACGCCGCGCGTGCCATGTAACCGCTGTCTTCCAGGACGGCGATCGCCATGAACAACGCGAGCAGAACCGGGATGAACACCAGCACGCCGCCCACACCCGCAATCGCGCCGTCGATTACCAGGCTGGCGAGCCACGTGTCCGCCAAACCAGCCGCTTCGAACCCGGCGCGCGTCCAGTTGACGACCGGGCCGTTAATCACACCGTCAATCCAGTCGACCAGCGGCGCGCTGGCGTTTGCGGTGATCTGAAAGACGAACCACATCAGCACCAGAAAGATCGGCACACCCCAACGTGGGTGCGCCAGAACCTTATCCAGCCGGTCAGAGCGCGTGTCCGTCTCTGTCTTCCCACGTGTGATTACTTGCGCGACGATCTGCGCGATGACCTGATAGCGCCGGTCCGCGATCAGCGTATCCGGGTCCTCGCCCGTCGCAGCGTGGATGCGCTCGCTTGCCGCCTCAACCGCCTCCGAGATGTGCGGATATGTGTCAAGACGCGCCAGCAGGTCCTCGTCCTGCTCAAGCAGTTTGAGCGCCAGCCAGGGGATGTCATAGCGGGCGTACAACGCCGGTTCGTCGGTCAGAAGCTCGACGAGCGTTGCGTGTTCCGTCTCCAACGGGCCCGCCAGCGGCAGGCCGACGCCGCGCGCTGACTGAAGCTGCGCGCCCGGCAGATCCGCCAGCGCGCGCTTGAGCTCATCCAGGCCGACGAGGCGATTGCCGATCAAGCGGATCACGGGGACGCCGCCCAGCAGCGCGGAAAGCCGCTCGCGGTCGACGGCGATCCCCCGGTTCTCGGCGATGTCCGACATATTCAGCGCCAGGATCAGGGGCACGCCCATCTCCAGCAGTTGGAGCACCAGATAGAGATTGCGCTCCAGGTTGCTGGCGTCGGCTACTGCAACGACCGCATCGGGACATTCATCCAGAATGAAATCTCGCGTGACAATCTCTTCAGCAGAGAATGCGCTCAGGCTGTAGGTGCCGGGGAGGTCGATCAGTTCGATGGCGTGGCCGTTCAGCGGGAGCTGGCCAGTTTGCAGCGCGACCGTCTTACCCGGCCAGTTGCCGGTGTGCTGGCGGGCCCCGGTCAGGGCGTTGAAGACGGTACTTTTTCCTGCGTTCGGGTTCCCGGCCAGCGCGATGCGAGTTTTCTGCATAGTCAGGTCAGGGGGATATGCGGGTCGTCAGCGGCGAGGTCAGGGGTCACGATCAGCTTGTGCGCGATGCCGCGCCCGATGGCCATGCGCGAGTCATGTTTGACGGCGACGATCATCGGGCCGCAGCCGTGCGCCTGCACCACGCGCAGCGTTGCGCCCAGCGTTAGGCCGAGGTCGGCGAGGCGCTTGCGAAGGCGGCGCCCGCCGCGAATCTCGACGAGCCGAACATTCTGCTGCGGATCAACCATGCTAAGCATGAGGGTGGTGCGCGGCTCGGCGATTGCGCTCACGTGGCAGACTCCTGAGACCCCAATAGATGCGATTCATTCGCAATTGCAAATCATTCTCAATTATGGAGTTTACCACGAGACAGCGTAGTGTGAAACTGCACACACTGGCGGGAAGATTGTCACATTGGTCACAAATGATGCTGGAGACACGGGCGAAATCTCAGCAAATGCGCGGCAGGATTTCGCCTAGCGGTGTGTCGACCACGCGCCGCCCGCCAATCGCCGTCTGGGCGACGACCAGCCCTGGATGCTCGGCTACCACGCGCCCGATGATCGCCGCCTCGCGTCCAAGCGGGTGCTCATGCATGGCGGCCAGCACGGCGTCGGCGTGTTCGGCGGGAACAATCGCGACCAGCTTACCTTCGTTGGCGACATAAAGCGGGTCCATCCCCAGCATTTCGCATGCGGCTTGCACCGCCGCGCGGGCCGGAATCGCGCCTTCGTCCAGGTCGATCCCGGCGCGGGATTGGGCCGCTAGCTCGTTCAGAACAGCCGCCACACCGCCACGCGTCGCGTCACGCAGGCAGTGGATGTCGCGGGTGACCTTTAGCATCGCGCCGACCAGCGTGTGGAGCGGGGCGCTGTCGCTAACCAGCTCGCTCTCGAACGCCAGCCCCTCGCGGACTGACATGATCGCCATACCGTGGTCGCCGACCGTCCCGCTGACGATGACTACGTCGCCGGGCCGCGCCTGGTCCGCCGCGATGTGCAACCCGTCGGGGATAAGCCCGATCCCCGCTGTGTTGATGAACAGCCCGTCGCCGTGCCCCTTCTCGACCACTTTCGTATCGCCCGTGACGACCTGCACGCCCGCTTCGCGGCTGGCGCGCGCCATGCTGGTGACGATGCGCCCCAGGTCGTCCATCGCCAGCCCTTCTTCGAGGATGAAGCCAGCCGACAGGAATAACGGCTGCGCGCCGCTGACCGCCAGATCGTTGATCGTGCCGTGCACTGCGAGGCTGCCGATATCCCCGCCGGGGAAAAACAGCGGGTTGATCACGAAGGAATCGGTGGTAAACGCCAGCCGCACCCCGTTGAGGTCTAGCATCGCTTGATCGTTGAGGCTGGCGAGCGCCGGGTTGTCGAACAGCGGCACGAACAGGTGTTGGATTAAGTCGGCAGACAGCCGCCCGCCGCTGCCGTGTCCCAGCACGATCTGCGGATAGTCACGGAGCGGCAATGGGCAGACGAAACCTTCAAAGTTGGGTTGATCGGACATTAGTGTTCTCGTGCTGCGAACAGCCGCCAGCGCGGCGCGGATACGGGCGATAGACCGACAGTACTGTACTCCGATCCAGAGCCAGAATCAAACGCCCGCCACACGACGATCCACAGGATAATCGCGGGCGGGTGTTTGGTTCAGGTGGGCGCAGACAAGGTCAGGCCGGGTCTTCTACCGGTATCGCCTCGCGGCTGAGCGCCCAACCGCGTTCTAGTGCGGTCAAATTGACATCATGCAGATGCGCTTTGCTCTCACCGAGCTTCTCAAGCAGTACCTTCTTCGCCATCTCCATCGAGACGATTGGACGCTGCGCCAGCAGCGCGCCGAGCAGCAGCATATTCGTCAGGCGCACCTCGCCCAGGTCGGTCGCCAGCGACGTTCCTGGGATGTTGATGATCGTGATGTCGGTCCGGTGTGTGGGCAACGTGACCAGTGACTCGTTGATTACCAGCAATCCGCCGGGTTTGACGAGACTCTCGTACTTTTCCAACGATGGGTTGTTGAACACAACGGCGATGCTCGGATGCGAGGTGACGGGCGAGCCGATAGGCTCATCGCTGATGACGACCGTGCAGTTCGCCGTGCCGCCACGCATTTCCGGGCCATAGGACGGTATCCACGTCACATGCTTGTTTTCGGCCAGCGCGGTGTACGCGACAAGCTGCCCTGCGAAGAGCACTCCCTGGCCGCCGAAGCCTGCGAAAATGATCTCTTCCTGCATCATCCACCTATCGCTTCATAAACGCCTGAACCGGCTCGATGACTTTGTAGTCGCCCAGCGGATAGTAAGGAACCATCTTCTCCTCAATCCACTTGAGCGCCTCGGGCGGTGACAGATGCCAGTTGGTCGGGCACGACGACAGTAGCTCGACCATCGCAAAGCCCAGCCCGGCGAGCTGCACCTCGAATGCTGTGCGGATTGCCTTCTTGGCGCGGTTGATCTCTTTGACGCTGTGCAACGAGCGCCGTGCGACGTAAGCGGTGCCCGCCATGCCGGAGATCGCCTCGGCCATGCGCACCGGGAAGCCGGTGAGCTCGACATCGCGCCCGCCAGGGGACGAGGTCGTGTGCTGGCCGGGTAGGCTGGTCGGCGCCATCTGGCCGCCGGTCATGCCATAAATCGCATTGTTGATGAAGATCGTCGTGAAGTTCTCGCCACGCGTCGCGGCGTGCATGATTTCCGCCAGGCCAATTGCCGCCAGATCCCCGTCGCCCTGGTACGTGAAGACGACGCGATCTGGCATGACGCGCTTGATGCCGGTGGCCATCGCGGGCGCGCGGCCATGCGCGGCGACGACGTTGTCGACGTTGAAGTATTTGTAGGCGAATACCGAGCAGCCAACCGGCGAGACGCCGATCGTTTGCGCGCGGACGCCTAGCTCGTCGAGCACTTCTGCCACGAGCCGGTGCGCGATTCCATGCGTGCAGCCGGGGCAGTAGTGCGTCGGCACATCGCTGAGCGAATCTGGGCGCTGGTAAACGAGTTGTTCTTCGAGCGCTGCAGTTGCCATTATGATCTCACTCCTTCGCCGGCCGGATGTGCAGCTTCCGATCGGTCGATTTGATCGCCTCGTAAATCTCTTCAGGCACAGGGACTACGCCGCCCGTCCGGCCATAGAACATCACCGGAACCTGGCCGCCCGCGGCCAGCCGGACATCGTTAATCATCTGGCCCGCGTTCATCTCGACCACCAGGAACGCGCTCACCTGATCGGCCAGCGCGGAAAGCCGCTTCTCAGGGAAGGGCCACAACGAGATCGGGCGGAACAGCCCAACCTTCAGCCCATCGCGGCGCGCCTGCTGAACAGCCGTCTGCGCGATCCGCCCGGCCGTGCCAAAGCCCACCACGACGATCTGCGCGTCTTCGGTGAGGTATTCGGCTGAGCGCTGTTCGGCGCTCTGGATCGCGCGCAGCTTCAGTTGCAGCCGCTGGTTGAGTTCTTCGAGTTCTTCCGCGCCAAGCTGCAGCGAGGTGATCCACCGCTTTTCGCGGCCATTTGCGCCGGTGAGCGCCCACTCTTCGCGGCCTTTTCGGATTGGCTGCATCGGGGGTAGCTCCGCAGGTTCCATCATCTGGCCGATCAGCCCGTCTGCGATCAGGAACACCAGATGCCGGTACTTGTCCGCCAGGTCAAACGCCAGCCCCATCAGATCGATCGCTTCCTGCACCGAGGCTGGGGCGAGCACGATCGGGTGATAGTCGCCATGCCCTGCCGATCGCGTGACCTGAAAGTAATCCGACTGCGCGGGCAGGATGTTCCCCAGACCCGGCCCGCCGCGCATCACGTCTACCACGACGCACGGCACTTCGGACCCGGCGATATACGAAAAGCCCTCTTGCATCAGGCTGATGCCAGGGCTGGACGACGAGGTCATGGCGCGCGCGCCAGTGCAGGCCGCACCATAGACCATGTTGATCGCCGCGACTTCGCTCTCTGCCTGCACGAAAGCGCGCCCTAGCTCTGGCATACGCTTTGCCATGTGCTCCAAGAGCTCGGTCTGCGGCGTGATCGGATATCCGAAATATGCTTCTACGCCGGCGCGGATCGCCGCTTCTGCCAGCGCAACATTTCCTTTTAAGAGTTCAACGGCCATCGAGTCTGCTCCCTAGCTCACCGCCGCGGCCTGCCGGGCGTTCACCTGCCGGTACACCGTGATGCACACATCAGGGCAGGCGACCGCGCAGAGCGCGCAGCCGGTGCACTTGCCTTCGGGGTCAACCAACTGCGCCGGATAGTAGCCTTGCGTGTTGGCGCGGTCGGTGGCCATCACGATCACATGCTGCGGACAGGCATGCATACACAGCGTGCAGCCCTTGCACGTGGATTCGTTGATTTCGATACGGCCCTTTGCCATCGAGATTTACTCCTGGTCTTCAACAACTTTTTGTTTGTCAATTTGTCTGTCTAAAAGATCGGGTACGGCGACGCGCGCCACGCGGTAATACTGCTCGGCGGCGTCAGCCAGTTCGGCCCGGAAGTCCGGATGCGCGATGTCGATTAACAGCTTGACACGCTCGCGGATCGAGCGCCCGTAGAGGTCCGCCACACCGTATTCAGTGGCGATGTAATGCACGTCGTTGCGGGATGTGACGACCCCTGCGCCGGGCTCCAGGATCGGAACGATGCGGCTGACCGAGCCGCCACGCGCCGTGCTCGGCATGGCGATGATCGGCATGCCGCCCCGGCTGCGCGCCGCGCCGCGCACGAAGTCCACCTGACCGCCCACACCGGAGTAAAAGCGCGTTCCGATGCTATCGGCGCAAACTTGCCCCGTCAGGTCAACCTGGATCGCGGAGTTGATCGACACCATCCGGTCGTTGCGGGCGATGTTGAACGGGTCATTGACGTACTCGGTCGGGTGCAGCTCAACGATCGGGTTGTCGTCGATGAAGTCATACAACCGTTGCGTGCCCAGGACGAAACCGGCGACGATCTTGCCGGGGTGGAACGTCTTGCGCTCGTTCGTAATCACGCCGCGCTCGACCAGATCGACCACGCCATCCGCGAATAGCTCGGTATGCACGCCGAGATGCCGGTGATTGACCAGTTTCTTCAGCACTGCGTCCGGGATGCCGCCGATCCCCATTTGCAGCGTCGCGCCGTCGGGGATCAGCGCCGCGAGATGATCCGCGATCGCTTCCTGCTCCGGCGACGAGATCGCCATCTGCACTTCGGGCAGCGGGTAATCGACCTCGACCACGTAATCGATCTTCGAGACATGGATGAAGCTATCGCCGAGCGTGCGCGGCATGTGGGGATTCACTTCGGCGATGACGATCTTTGCGCTTTCGGCGGCGGGCTTGGTGATGCCCACCTCGACGCCATACGAGCAGTAACCGTTCTTATCCGGTGGCGAAACCTGAATCAGCGCCACGTCGATCGGCAGCCTGCCCGACTTGAACAGATCGGGGATTTCAGAGAGAAACACGGGCGTGAAGTCTGCACGCCCGTCATTAACTGCTTCACGCACATTCTCGCTGATGAACAACGAGTTCACGCGGATGTGCGGGACCATCTCCGGCTTGACGTAGTCCGCCTTGCCGATGGTGAGCACCTGTATCAGTTTCAGATTCTCCAACTGCGGTGCTCGCTCGTTCATGGCTTCCATGACCACTTGTGGCACGGAGCAGTTGCCGGTCACGAAGATGCGATAGCCCGATTTCAGGGCGCGCATCGCTTCCTGCGCCGTGACCTTCTTGGGTTCGTACAGACTCAACCAGTTCATAGAGGCTCCACTAAGCATTCAGAACAGACGAGGCGGCGCTTTGCATTTCAGTGATGGTTTCGGAGAAGCGGCGAATACCCTCTACGATCCGCTCTTCGTCCATGCACGAGAAGTTCAGGCGTGCAGTGGGCGGGTTGTCCGCGTGCGTATAGAACGCGCGCCTCGGCACAAACGCCACATTGCGCTCGACCGCCGCTTCAAACAGCGCGCGCTCGTTCAGCCCTTCGGGGAGCCGCATCCACAGGAACAAGCCGCCGTTAGGATAGGTCCATTCGACGCCGGGCGGCATGTACCGGTCGAGTGCGGCGAGCATGGCGTCGCGTCGTTTGTGATAGACGGCCCGCAGATTGGCGATGTGCTCGTCGATGAAGCCGTCTTTGGCGACCTCGTAGATCACCATCTGGCCGAAGATGCTGGTGTGCAGATCGGTCCCTTGTTTGATCTGGACCAGCCGTCCAATCACTGGCTTTGGCGCGACAATCCACGCGATGCGCAGGCCGGGCGCAAGAGTCTTGGAGAACGTGCCCAACTCGATCACGTTGCCGCTATAGGCGTCGCTGCCCAGGCCAAGCGCTTCGGCATCGTACGCAACGATCGGGCGGTTTGCCTCGCCTTCATAGCGCAGCTCGCCGTAAGGGTCGTCTTCGATGATCGGCACGCCATACTGGTGCGCGTGCTCGACCAGCTTGGCTCGCCGCGCCGCGCTGAGTGTGACGCCTGCCGGGTTCTGGAAGTTTGGCAGGATGTACATGAACTTCGGGCCGTGGCGCAGTGCGCCGGGGAGTTGATCGGTGCAGATGCCGTCGTCATCGAGTGGAACGCCGAGGTAGTTCGCCTGATAGAGCGAGAACGCCTGGAGCGCGCCGAGGTAGGTGGGCTGCTCCACGAGGACGAGGTCACCGGGGTTGATCAGTAACGCGCCGATCAGGCTTAGCGCTTGCTGCGAGCCGGACGTGATCAGCACATTGTCCGCGTCGACACACACGCCGGTCCTGCACAACCGTTCCGCGATCAGCTCGCGGAGTGGGGTGTAGCCCTCGGTCGTGCTGTATTGGAGCGCTTGGTAGGCGGAGTTCGCCAGCACCCGGTCGCAGGCTTCTTTGAAGCGCTCAACCGGGAAGTACTCGGCTGCGGGGAGTCCGCCAGCGAACGAGATGACTTCGGGACGCTGCGTCAGCTTCAGCAGTTCGCGGATCGTCGAGCTGGTGATCCCTTTCATGCGGAGAGCGTAGCGTGAATCCCACAGATGGCTCATAACTCTTTTTGTCCTATTCTCTATTAAACACAGAAAGAATTGAAGATGGTGAGGCTGCGCGACCCAACACAGCCATTGTATTTACTATAAGGCGTTGTAACCCTCTTTCCAAAGTGGCAGAAGTTATCCGTCCTTATGCGGTGTGTCACTTCAGACGAAGGCTGCTCTCGCGTGGCAGGCGGTGGCACGTGCCGTTCGCCCGCGCTACACTTCTGCCTGCGGTATGCATGCAGTCATGTTCCCTGAGGAGGCTCAGGTTGACCATTTACAACGCGCGCACGCGCTCCCCTCAAACCTGGATTGCCGGGATGCTCCGCCTCTCGCGCTGGAAGGAGCACACGCTCTTCACCGTGCCGCTGACGCTGGTTGGCGCGCTGATGGCGGTCGAGAACCGGACGGGGATCGCGCTCGACTGGCGGATTGCGGTCGTGACGGTTGCGAATGTTCTGGCGATGACAGTCGCGTTTATGGTCAACGATGTCGAAGACGCGCCAGACGATGCTCGCGATCCGGATCGCGCGACGCGCAACCCGGTCGCGACCGGCGAGATCCGCCCGCGTGAAGGGTGGCTGGTAGCGCTGGTGCTCAGCGCCATTGCCCTGGCGCTCTACGCGTGGACGAGCGCGGGCGCTTTTTGGATCGGCGCGCTGACGCTTGCGCTTTCGATCCTGTATTCGTGGCGTGCGGTGCGGCTCAAGGCGCGGCCTGTGGTGGATATTCTCTCGCACATTCTGATGCTGAGCGCGCTGCTGTTCCTCGTCGGGTATTTCGCTTACGACAGCGCGCCGGGCGCAATCTGGCTGGTGGCGCTAGGGGCGGCGCTCGCCTCGGCTTACGGGCAGTTGTACAACCAGGTGCGTGACTATGACGTCGATCGCGCCGCCGGGCTGCGCAACACGGCGAGCCTGGTCGGTGAGGCGGGCACGCGCCGCCTGATGTACGCCAGCATGGCGCTCGCGGCGCTCTGTCTGCTGGTGACGATCGCGCTTGGGCTGTGGCCGTTGTGGCTGCTGATCGTCCCGGTGGTGCTGGCGCCTCTGCTGTTCATCTTCCGCCCCAGCACCGACGCGCGCGGCACGACCGCGATTGACGCTAGCGGGCGCGTGCAGATGGGCTTCCTGATCGTCGCGAATGCCGTGGTGCTCGTCTGGCTTATCGCGGCGCTGCTTCGCTGATGTTCTGCCTGGCTTCCTCTGCGCCCGCAGGTGCGACACGCTATAATCACCAGTATCACGCTTCGCACCCGCGCGTTTGACGCCGTTTTGCCGCAAGAAAGGACTGTTCGAATTGGCTACTGCTCGCAACACAACGATCGTCGTTCTGGAAGGGGATCAGACCGGGCAGGAACTGCTCGAAGAATCGCTGCGCGTGCTCGAGCCGTTTGTCACGCCGCTGGGCGTGCAGTTCCGTCGCTTCGACCTCTCGCTGGAGAACCGGCGCGCGACGAAAAACGCCGTCGTGCACGAGGCCGCCGAAGCCGTCAACCAGCACGGGCTCGGCCTGAAGGCAGCGACGATCACCCCCCTTGATTCGGACGACGTGGGCAGCCCGAACGCGATTTTGCGGGAAGCCATCAACGCGCAGGTGATCCTGCGGATCGGGCGGCGCATTCCGCCGGTGCGTCCGATCGCGGGCGTGCACGCGCCGATTGCGGTGGTGCGCATGGCGGTCGATGACGCGTACGGCGCGAAGGAGTGGCGCGACGGCGAGGGGTTGGACGAAGTCGCATACCGCACGGTGAAGATTACGCGCCGAACGTGCCGTGCAGTGGCCGAGTTTGCCTTCTGGTTTGCAGCGCGCACCGGCGCGAAGGTTTTCGGCGGGCCGAAGTTCACCGTCAGCCCGATCTATGAGGGGATGTTCAAGGAAGAGCTGGACGCGGCGGCGCAGCGATACCCGGCGGTGCGCTACGATCCGCAGTTGATCGATGCGACCTACGCGCTGCTGCTGGAAACGGCAGGCGAGCCGCTGGTCATCCCAGCTCTGAACCGCGATGGCGATAATTTGTCCGACCTGGTGCTCAAGATGTTCGGGACGATCGCTGGCTCCGAATCGCTGATTCTCAGCATCGACGACGACTTGCACACGCGCGCGGTGATCGCCGAGGCGACGCACGGCACGGCGCCCTCCTTGCAGGGGAAGGACCTCGCCAACCCGATCGCGATGATCCTGGCGGGCGCGGCGCTGCTGAGCTACACCGAAAACGAGCCGCTGCAACGCGTCCACCGCGCCATCCGCGAGGCCACGCTGGAAACGGTTTACGATGGCGTGCGGACGTCGGACCTCGGCGGGCAGGCGATGACCAGCGAGTTCACGGACGAAGTGATCCGCCGCGTGCAAGCGAAGCTCGCCGTGTGGGATGCGCTCGGCTAGCGCCCGATCAGCCAGTAAGCTGGCAGCCCTGTGAATCTGATTCTCACGCACGACAACGCCGATTTTGACGCGCTGGCGTCGCTGTTCGCCGCCTGGAAGCTTGATCCGTCAGCGGTGCCAGTGTTGCCACGCCGTGTCAACCGGAATGTCGAGCATTTCCTCAACCTCTATCGTACGGCGTTTCCGTTCCGGCTGTCGGACGATCTCAAGCGCGGCGGGCAGTTGGAGCGCGTGACAGTCGTGGACACGCAGAGCTTTACGACTGTTCGCGGGATGCGTCCCGAGA
>CAZVCM010000110.1:0-12480 GCA_964626105.1 uncultured Thermoflexus sp. | reverse complement strand
TCGCACGGGGAGCCATACTCCATCTCATACACTTCGGTTGGCGCGAACCCCGTCCCGAACGAATAAAGCGTGACATCCGCCGGGGCATAACCGCGCCCCGTGCCAAGCGGCTCGCACATCTCCCACGCGACAACCAGCGCCGGGTTGCCAAAGTTCCCCACGCCGCCATCGACCAGCCAGCGTGTCGGGCGCGCGCCAGCCGCCAGCGGAATCGGGATCGGATCGAAGTAAGTTGGGATCGATGACGACGCCAGCAGCGCGTCTGACAGCGGCATCCGCCCATATGTCTCGGTAGACGTCGTCTTCAGAAAGCGGGTCTGGCGCGCGCCAACCTCAACCGCTGTGATGATCAGCGTCGGCTGGTTCTGCCGGGTGCGAAGATACGCGCCGACCTCAGCCAGCGTCGGGTTCGCACCTAACGCCGAGTGATTGCCGAGCGCTTCGCGGATGATAGCGCGCAACGGGTCAAACGAGTAACGCGCGGGCATGAGCAGGTAGAGCAACACCTCACCGATCGATAGTGGCGCTTTTTCCAGCGCGCGGACCACGCCAATCGGTAAGCGCGCCCGGCTCAGCAGCGGAATCCGCACGCCGAACGGGCGCAGCGTCCCCGCCTTTGAGAAGGCGCGCTCTCCAAGTTGCGTGTAGAGCGTCAGAATCTGCTCGCCAGTCAAGCCGAGCGCCAGCGCCGCCGCGATCAGCGAGCCGGTGCTGGTCCCCGCCAGCACTTTGACGCGCGGATCGTCGATCAACGGGCGCGTGCCGAGAATGTTCTCCAGCTCGATGATGCCGTGCGCCACAATCGCGCCGCGCACGCCGCCACCGTCAATCGCGATCCCGATGTGATCGCGCAGCCCATAATCCGCTTGTGCGGCCATCACCCGCTCGCTTAAAGCACTGCTGCCGCGAACGCTTCCAGGCGGCTCAGGTCATCGTAATCAAGGTATTGCAGCATCACACGCTGCACACCGGCCTCGGCCAGCGCCGCGAGTTGATCTTTCACCTCGCTGGCCGTACCCGCGATCCGTCCGGTGGCGCGCGCGTCATCCGGCGAGCGACCGTTCAACTGGCGGCGCACGTCCGCGTCATCGTGCCCAAACGTCAGCCCGGTCATAATCGAGCGGCGCACGCTTTCGGGCGCGCGGCCTTGCTGCTGCAACAGCGTGTCGAGCCGCCGCGTGCGCTTCGTAAACGCCTCGGGCGTCAGGTAGATGCCATTCCACTCGTCGGCAAAGCGCGCCGCGAACGACAGCGTGCGGTTCAGGCCGTTACCACCGATTAGAATCGGGACGCGCCGCTCTGGCAGCGGCAGCAGGATCGCGTCCTCAAAATCGTAGTACGCGCCGGAGAACGTGACACGCTCGCCTGCTAACAGCCGCGTGATGACCGTCAGCGCTTCTTCCAGGCGGTCGAAGCGGGGCCGCACACCGAGCAGGTCGTAGCTGAAATTGCGGTGCTCGCGGGCCATCCACCCCGCCCCCACGCCGAGCGTCAGCCGCCCGCCGCTCAATTCCTGCACGGACGCGGCCATGCGCACTAGCATCGCCGGATGCCGGAACGACACCGGCGCGACCAGCGGCCCGAACTCGATCCGCTCGGTGCGGTCGGCCAGCCATGTGAGCGAGGTCCACAGCTCAAGCGAGTCTTCGTCGGGCGGCTCGGCATTGGTGAAATGGTCAGAGCGATACAGTCCAACGAATCCAAGGTCTTCGACCGCGCGCGCCATCCGCTGCCAGCGCGGCCATGTCAGGCCCATCTGCCCTTCCACCATAATCGCGATCTCCGGGATCGCGCTCTGAGTCTGCATGCCAGGCTCCTTTCAAGACGCACGCATTCCACGTGGCGTTACCAGTCCGCCACCGTACCGATCATCGCATAGAGAGGAGCGCCAGGCCACCCATCGCTAGCCGCGACCCAGCCGCGCCAGTACCATCCGGGGGACGACCTCGGCTTCGTCCACGCCGAGCAGCAGCGCCACGCCCCAAAACGCGCCCGTGCCCAGCGCTACCGCGCCCGCCACGCGCACCAGCGCACCCAGATCGGGCAGCGCCCACAGGAACGCGCCCGCCACCAGCGCCATCGCGCCCGCCGCGAGCAGAGTCCGCGCCGCGCCGCCGAGCACGCGCCGTTCGTCCAGCCCGCCGATTCGCCGCCGCAGGATGATCCACAGCACGGTGCTTTCAAGCGCGGTCGAGATCGACATCGCCAGCGCCAGCCCGCCGAACGGCCCGCGCGCGAAGTTCATGCTGTCGGGGTAGCCAAAGACGCGGATCAGAACCAGCGCCAGCGCAATGTTGAGCAGCATCGTCAGCGTGCCGACTTTGACCGGCGTCCAGGTGTCGTGCAGCGCGTAGAAGGCGCGCACCAGGATTTCGAGCACCGTATGCCCCGCCAGCCCAATGCTGAAGAACGCCAGCGCCCAGGCTGTCCCGGCGGTGTCGGTTGCGGACCACGCGCCGCGCTGGTGAACGAGCGCCACGACCGGCTCGCTGATCACCGCCAGCCCAATCCCGGCGGGGATCGAGAGGAACAGCACGCTCCCCAACGCGCGCGCCAGCGTCCGGCGCAGACCGGCGGTGTTCTTTTGCGCGCTGAGCGTTGAGAGCGTCGGGAAGACGACCGTGCCGATGCTCTGCCCCAGCACGCCGATCACGGTGAACATCAGAATGAACGCGTTGTTCAGCGCGGCGACGCTGCCCGCCAGCATCCCCGAGGCCAGCGCCGTATTCACCCAGAAGTTGACCTGCACGATTCCCAGCCCCAGCACGCGCGGCCCCATCAGCCGCAGCACCTCGCCCACACCCGGCACGCGCCAATTCGGAAGGGGGCGGAAGCGGAAGCCGATCCGCAGCAGGGCAGGGACCTGCACCAGCAGGTGTAGCGCCGCGCCGAGCACCGCGCCCCACGCCAGCCCGTGTACGTTTCCGCCGCGCGCCAGCACCAGCGCCCCGAAGATCAGCCCGATGTTGTAAGCGCTGGGCGCGAGCGCCGGGCTGAGGAAGTGCTGGTGCGCGTTAAGCAGCCCCATGAACAACCCGCTGATCGCAAAAATGACCACGGTGATCAGCATGATCCGCATCAGCTCGACCGCCAGCGCCTGCGTTGCAGGGTCGGCGCCGCGCAGCAAGGCCAGCCGCATGATCGGCCCGGCGAAGATCGCCGCGCCCAGCGCAAGCGCGCCGGAGATCAGCGCCAGCAGCGTGATCACAGCATCCGTCAGGCGGCGCGCGCTCGCCTCGTCTGACTGGGCCAGAAAGCTCGCCAGCACAGGAATGAACGCAGAGCCTAACGCCCCACCTGCCACCAGCACGAACAGCGTCTCCGGCACGCGCTGCGCGGCAACGAACGCATCCAGCTCGACGTCCGCACCAAACGCCGCGCCGATCGCCGACTGCCGCACGATGCCAAGCGCGCCGCTGGCGACGTACGCCAGCATCACGATCCCGGCGGCTTGCGCCAACTGCCGCAAATTCAGCGCGCGCGCCCCGCCCGGCGCTCCTTCTGACAGAGTGATTCCTTCGGGTGATGTCCTGCGCAGGCGCTAAGTATAATCCGCGCAGCGAGGAAACAAAAAGGGCGCCCCTTCTGGCGCGCCCTTGCGACTGGCTCGCACCGAATTACCGCGTGAGCATCAGCGTATACTGCACACTCTTCGGCTCAAAATCCCAATCCCACGACGACCGTGCCATCTGGATGAGGTAGAAATCGACCGGCTGCTCCAGATCAGGCTCGATTTCCAGCGTCATCTTGCGAACCGTCTCGCCGTAGAATGTGCCGATCACTTCGAAATCACCATATTCCCCGATCACGTTGACCGTGATCTCGGGCGAGAAGTCACCCGAGATGCGCTCGACTTCCAGCGTAAACGGCGCATCTGCTGGAGCTGCGTAGAGCACCGTATCATCGGCGGTCATCTCGCCTTCAACCGCCTCGCCCGGCTGCAACCCGACGAGCGCGCCCAGCGTCAGCGTATAGCCACCCTCCGCCGTACCGGTGCGCCCCCCAAAGCGGCTCGCCAGAATAGTATACTCGCCATCGGCGGGCAGCGGCACGAGCAAGAGCGCTTCGTACCACGCCTCAATCGACGCAACCACCGCATTGTCCGCATCCAGCAGAATGAGCGTCGGCTCGTAGAAATCGCCAGAGTCGTCCACTACCATGCGCACCTGCACGACATCGCCTGCCGCACCTGTGAAGCGGTAGGGCACCTCGAACTCCGCGTTCGTAACCTCGCCTTCGACTGTATCACCGTACGCGATTGGTGTCGCATCTCCCTGCGCGAAAGCCGTACCCGCCAGGGCCAGAGACAGCGCAACCGCGACCAGCATCCACCAGCGCTTCATGCCGTATTCTCCTTTTAAGACAACATCTGAACGTGAAAAACGTGTTGCACTCTCAGAAGCCGGGGAACACAGCTTCATATTCACTATATTTCAGCATTGATTAAATCACAATTCCGATATTGTAAAAATTCTTTGGCCGCGCTAATCGGGCGCGGCGAGGCCGCTGGCGAGCGCAAAGGTTGTCGCGGAGACCAACTCCGCCGCCTGCTCGACCTGCGCCGGTTTGACCGTTTCGTAGACATCACCCTCGGTGTGCAGCACGTCGCCGTCCGGCGTCTCCTGCCCCCACCACGGATCGGCGGCGCCGTCCCACCACCACGCCTCGAAATACGCAACCGGCACGCTCGCTTCGACGAACGCGTAATGATCGCTCCAGTCGCCAATAAAGCCGCCCCACGTTTCGTCAGGCGTAGTGCTCAGCGGGATGTTCATTTCGGCGGCGAGGTCCAGCGCCAGATCGCGCACCCACACCGGCCCGCCCTGGAAATAGAACTCCGCAGTGGCACCGTCGACCGCGACCGCCCCCTCCACCACCGCGCCCGCGTAAACGTACAGCGTAGTGCCAACACCGACCGAATCAATGTTGAGCATCGCGAGGATGTCGCCTGCCTCTTCGCCCAACTGCTCAACGTACACATCGGAACCGACGAGACCGACCTCTTCGGCACCAAACGCAACGAATACAACCGGATGCACTAGCTCAACGTCGCGCAGGGCTTCGGCTACGGCGAGCATCACCGCCACGCCCGACGCATTGTCGCCCGCGCCGGTCCCGCTATCGACCGAATCAAGGTGCGCGCCAACCACCACGGGCGCCCCGTCGCCGGGCCGCGTCGCGATCACATTGCGTGACGTGACCGCGCCCGCCACGCCGGAGCTGTTGGTCTCGAACGTCTGAATTTCGACCGTATAGCCCCAGTCATCCAGGGCGGCGGCGACGTACTCCGCCGCGCGCTGTTCCGCCTCGCTGCCCATGGGTCGCGCGCCGATCGCAACCGACAGCGCGCGCACGTGCGACATCACATCTTCCGTCTCGATGATCGCGGCGAAATCCGGTAGGTCCTGGGCGAGTGCTTCCACCACGGGCATAAGTAGCATCCCCGCCAGTAAAACAACACTAAGAACCCTTTGCACTTTCATCAATCCTTTCATGCTTCCCGCGAAGCGAGCCGTTTGAAGCGGACATCGCGCTCGACCATGCGCTGTAAGCCTTCGTTCAAGAAAACCTTCGGTTCATAGCCAAGCAGCGCGCGCGCCCGCGTCAGGTCCGCGCACATGCGGCTGACGCCGCCACTCTCCGCGCCGACGTTCAGCAGATGGACGTCGCGCCCGGTGACTTCACCGACCGCCAGCGCCAGCGCGCGGATGCTCGTCTCGACCCCGCTGCCGACGTTGATGATCTTCCGATCGATATCGGGAGCCGTCGCCGCCGCGACCAACGCATCAACCACATCATCCAGATAGACAAAATCGCGCGTTTGCGTGCCGTTGTTGTGCAACACCAGCGAGCCGCCGCCCAACGCCTGCCGGATGAACTGCGGGATCACCGGCGGGTGCGCGTTCGGGAGCTGCTGGAGCGGGCCGTATGCGTTGAAAACGCGCAGGCTGACCGTCTCAACCTGCCACAGTCGCCCCACCGTGCGGATATAATGCTCGGCGGCGAGCTTGCTGACCGCATACGGCGAGCGCGGATCAGGTGGCAGGGCTTCGTGAAGCGGCTGCTCCCCCTGGTCGCCGTAGATCGCGCCGGATGAGGCGAATACCAGCCGCTTAACGCCGACATCGCGCATCGCTTCGAGCACGCTGACCGTCCCGCCGACGTTAACCGTGTTGTACTCGCGCGGATAGCGAATGCTCTCCGAGACGCTCACTCGCGCCGCGAGGTGATACACGCAGTCCACGCCTTGCAACAGCGTCCACAGGCGCGGCACATCGTTGACATCCCCACGCGCGAAGATCGCGTCTTCCGGCAAGCGGCCCGGATCGCCAGCGCTCAGATCGTCCACCACGCGCACGCTGTGCCCTTCGTCCAGCAGACGCGAGGCCAGCGCGTGCCCGATAAACCCTGCTCCGCCAGTGATCAGAAACTGCATGCGCCCCTCCGCTGTGGCTTGCCGCCGGGCCAATTGTACGCTACGTTAATGAGCGCTCAGCGATTTCTGGCAATCGCTGAGCCAATATGCCCGCAGGACAGCGCAAGGTATTGCTGCCCTCGCTAACGACTAACCGCTACCAGATCATGGCTTTGCATTATAGCACGCCCGGCAGCCGATCCGTCGCACGCCGCGCACACATCGGAAAGCACTCGCCCTATGTCGTCGAACGCATCCCCTGAGCCGTCGCCCACGCACCCCGCCGCCTATCCCCGCCTGCTGACCGCCGCGCTGATCGCGACAACTGCGCTAATCGCGCTGGGCTGGCTGGCTGCGACGCCGGACGGCGTGCTCGGCAAAGCGCGTGCGATCGGCTACGCCGTCTGCCACCAGATTGCGGCGCGCTCGTTCCACATCCACGACGAGCCGCTGCCGCTTTGCGCGCGCTGCACCGGGATTTACCTCGGCATCATGGTCGGGATCGCGCTCTTTGCAGCGCGCGGGCGCTTGCGGAGCGCGCGGCTCCCGGCGGTGCGCTTTCTGCTGCCGCTGCTGGCGCTCGCGGGGCTAATCGCGTTCGACGGGATCAACAGCTACCTGTCGCTGTTTGACTTCTACACACCGATCTACACGCCGCACAACACCCTGCGCCTGTTCACCGGCCTTTTTGCGGGCGCGGCGATGATCACGATCGTGCTGCCCATCTTCAACGGGACGGTATGGCGCGCCCCAGACGCAGGCGCGCCGCTGCGGGGCTGGCGCGATCTCGCCGCGCTGCTGGGCGGGGTAACGCTTGCCGGACTGCTCGTGCTCACGCAGCAAACGGCTGTCCTGTGGATTGCAGGACTGCTCAGCTCGCTCGGCGTGCTGGTGATGTTCACGATTATCGGCGCGGTGTTATTCCTGAGCTTCACGCGCCGTGAGGGGATAGCGCGGCGCTGGCGCGATCTCGCGCTACCCGCAACGGTAGGGCTGGCCTTCGCTCTGGCGCTGATCGGCGGGATCGACGCGGTGCGCTACGCGCTAACCGGCACATGGGAAGGATTCGACATGGGCGGCTAGCTGCCTCAGCCAGAGACCGCTTCAAACGGGGGATGCCGTCGCGCGGCCATCTCGCGAAGCTCAGCCAGCGCAGCGCGCGCCGCCTGGCGCGTTGCGTCGTCAATTGGCAGCGCCTCGAACTCGTCTTCGTCCAGCACGGTCAGCGCGCCATCTGGCGCCACAAAGAGGTCGAGCGCCAGGTCGTCCGCCATCACCTTACCATCCACAAACACCGCCGGGCGGCTGATGTTGCAGTACCAGCCGGTCAGATGATCGTCGTCCACATCATGCATTTCGAAGATGCTGTACCAGCGATCGCTGTAAAACCACTCGACAAAGCGATCGCCCTGGCGGAAGATGTGATAGGGCGTTACGCGGTCGGGGCGGTCGAAATATGCTTCCAGCTTAACCCACGTCTGCCCGCGCGCCAGCACCATGCCGTGATAGCGCCACACTTCGTCGCCGCGATGGTTGTTCTTGACGATTGTAATCTCCATCATTCAGTCCGCTCCCGCAGCCAGCACAGCGCTGGTGCAGTTCTCGGGGCAGTCTTCACACCGCGGCAGCCAGACGTTATACACCGTGCCGCGCTCTGCCGCGCTCTCAACGGTGATCTGCCCGGCATGCAACTCGATGATCTGGCGCGCAAGCGTCAGCCCCAGGCTCGCGCCGTTGCCGCCAGCGCCTTCGGTCGCCCGGTAGAACGGGTCGAAGACGTGCGCAAGCTCGTCGGGCGACAACGTTGCGCCGTTGTCTCGCACGCGAACTAGCGCCCACCGCCCGTCGCCGTTACGCCGCTCCATCAACGCAACTTCGACGCGCCCGCCTTGCCCGGCGGTTTGCAACGCACTCGTCACCAGCCGGACGAGCGCCTGCCGCAAGCGAACGTCGTCCGCGCAGACGAACACCGGCGCATCGCTCATGATCACGCTTAATTCGGCTTGCATTTCCTCTGCCTCTGCCGCACAAAGGGACGGCAGATCACGCACCACGACACCCAGATCGAGCGGTTCCGGCTGCAACTCGGTGGAGTCGCGCTGCAAGCGGAAGATATCGAGCAAATCCTCAACCAACTGGTTGATCTCGTCGGTCACGCGCTCCATCACCGCCAGATGGGCGAACAACCGCTCTGGCTGGCGGCGCAGCAAATAGAGCCGCGTCTTGAAGTTCGAGAGCGGCGTGCGCAGCTCGTGCGCGGCGTGCCGCAGAAAACGCTCGCGCTGTTCTTGCAGGTTCCTCTCACGGCTAACATCGCGTAGCACGCTCACACGGCCCAGCGGCGCGCCAGTAACGTCGTTCACCTGTGCTGTGACCAGCGCGATCTCGACCTGCGTTCCATCCGGGCGCGCCATCACAAGCTCACCGCTCCACGTGGGGCTGCGATCGAGCGCCTCGTCCAGCTCGGCGCGCAACCGCTCAAATGGCGGCCCGCCGCGCACATAATCCGCATACAGCGCGGAAAGGCTGCCCCCCGTCAGGCGTTCGGCAGGCAGCCCCATGATCTCGGCCAGCGCGCGATTTCCATAAACAATCGTGTCGCCCTCGACATATAGCACGCCTTCGCCCATCGCATCCAGGATCGCGCGCAGCAGGGCGCGCTCGCGCTCCAGGTCGGTTGTGCGCTCGGCGACGCGGCGCTCCAGACCTTCGGCGTGCGCGCGCAGCGCGTCCTCGGCGGCCTTGCGCGCGGTGATGTCTTCCTTGAGCGAGATATAGTGCGTGATCTGCCCGCTGGCGTCTTTAATCGGCGCCATTAAGGCGGATTCCCAATAATGCTCGCCGTTCTTCTTGACGTTGTACAGCTCACCGCGCCACTCACCCCCCTGGCTGATTGTCTGCCACATGCGCGCGTACTCTTCCGGCGGCGTGTGTCCAGACTTCAGAAAGCGGGGATTGTGCCCGCGCACCTCGTCGAGCATGTAACCGGTCAGCTCGGTGAACTTCGGGTTGACATACTCGATGTTGCCTTCGAGGTCGGTGATCATCACCGTGCTGGGGCTTTGCTCCACCGCGCGGAAGAACTTGCGCAGCTCGCTTTCAAGCTGGCGCTCGCGCTCCGAGGGCGGGCAGAGCCACCGGCTCGCTGCCAGGCGCAGACGCGCAATCACGCGGCGCGCAGAAGCCAGGAGAGGCAAGTCTATATTGAGCATGATAAAGCGTATGTGATTGGACGGCGCGAGCAAGCAAACATGCCAAGCACAAGAACCTCATTTTGGCTAAATTATAGACAAATCGAATAACAACCGAGTAGCGAATCTCTAAAAAGCTATAAAGGTTTCGTGACGAAGAGGCGCGCTCAGAGTTGCGCGTGAAGCGGCACCGGCGCGCCCAACGCGTGGAACTGCGCGCTGCGCGCCGTGGGCAGATCGCTCACCGGGACCTCGAAGAACAGCCCGCCGAGCAACACCGCATCGTGGAAGACTTCGATCTGCACACGGACCGCGCGCCCTTCATGCGGCGTCAAGCGAAACTGCACCGGCCCGGCGGCGCGATGCGGTGGCAACTCCAGCACGTGCTCCGGCGGCTCGACTACGCAGCCCTGCGCCCGCACGCGGAGTGTGAGTCGCCGTGTCGCGCCGGTCGCATGGTCATGCGAGGCGTCAAACCCGACCATCAGCTTGGCGGGAAGGTGGCGCACCCACTCCTGCGCAACCAGCACCGACAGACGTCGCGCCGTCGCAGCCTCGGGTGCGGCGCCCTGCTCTGACTCCGGCGCCTGATCACGCGCGCCATCCGGCTCGACCGCCGCCAACGCCTCGCGCCCGCGTTCCGACAGGCGATACACGCCCGGCGAGGGCATCTCCGCCAGCCGGCGCGTGATCAGCGCGCGGATCGCTTTGCCAAATGCGCGATCGCTCAAGCCCGTCTCTCCGGTGATCTCGCTAGCGCCGGCGCGCTCGCGCCCGGCGAGGTACCGAATCACCGGCAAAGCCTGTGGGGGAAGTCGCTGGAGATCGTCAATCACGGTGCGCCCTTCCGGGTGTGGGTCATCAGTAAACAGCTAAGCTATCGAAATGGTCGCATACGCGGTGCGCACCGGGGTGAAGTTCTGCGCGCCACCGAAATACGCCCATTGCTTGACTCTTCACTATACGCGCGACCGCCCGGCGGCACAATGTAGAAAAAGTACCAGACAATAAAACGGCGAGCGCGCTGGACGGGTGAGGGACAACCCTTCACGCCCAACGGCCCGCCGGAAGTCTTTCCGCATGAGGCGGAATCTAGCGAATCTTCACACCCCCACGAATCGGGGTCTCGCGGCGATAGTCCACTAGCCAGCCGTGCCGCAGCGGGTCGCTCATCACCAGGCGATCCAACGCCTGCGTGTCGTACCAGCGGCGCACGCTCTCAGTCACCAGCCGCGCATAGCCTTCTTCATCAGACCAGTTCGAGCCACGCTGATCCAACAACGCGCGCAGTTCTTCCTTGGCCTCTTCGGTGCGGGCGTTCAACGCCTCGATCCGGCGGTTGTTCCCGCGCACAGTGTCGACCAGCTCTGCAATCCGCTGATCGAGTAGTTCCAGCACTTCGGGCGACAGGTCTGTCGCATCAGCGGTAAATGGCGCTGCCATGATTCTTCCCTCGATCGTCTCTCCCTGCAGGGTGTCCAAACGCCTTCCAAAGCCATACTCAGCCGGATGTTTGGACGCTCTTATCATAGGCGATCAAGGTTAGAATCAGATTATCGCACGCGTTAGAAGCGTATCAGTTTTTCTCTCGCGCGCTCACTCCCGGTACACCACGCGGAAGCGCTCGGCCACAACCGGCATCGACTCGTCAAATGTACAGCCAAGCTCCTTACACGCGCGTGTGAAAAAGCGCAGGTGGCCCTGGCGCCAGTTCTCGTACGAGCGATCGCCCTCGCCCTCGTCGTAGGCGAACTGCGCGTCCACCGTGTTGAACGGTTGCACGTTCACCTCGGTCGTCTCGATAATGCACAGCGGCGCGCCGTCCCCGCTGGTGATCACGCTCAGATCGCCCACCTGGGGGATCGGCTCGCCCTCGGCTTCGTACTCGTACAGCAAGCCGCACGTCGCCGTCTTCACGCCTTCATACACCAGCGCGCCCAACTCGTCCGCCATTTCCGGGCTGTCGCCAAATCCCCACGCAGAATAGCTCTCGGGCTGGGGCGCTTCGGGTGGCAAGGAAGCGAGATAGCGTTCCCAAAATGCGTCGACTACGGGATCATAGTCGTCATCATCCCACTCGTCGTAATCAGGATCATCGTAGTCAGGATCATAGTTATCGAAGGACATGTGAGCGCTCCTATGGCTCAGGACACGGGCCGCTAACCGGCTTCCAGCGTTTCGATCAGCTCGACCTCGATCCGGCGCAGATCGTCCGACATCAGCGAGACCTGCGTGCGCGGACGCGGCAGGTCAACCGTCAGAATCTTGGTAATGCGGCCAGGGCGCGCGCTGAACACCAGCACCCGGTCGGCCAAATAGACCGCTTCTTCGACGTCGTGTGTGATGAACAGGATCGTCTTGTCGAAGCGGCGCCACATCTCTAACAGCCAGCGCTGAAGCTCGCGCCGCGTCAGCGCGTCGAGCGCGCCAAATGGCTCATCGAGCAGCAGGATCGAGCGATCGGTCAAGAATGTGCGCAGCAAGGCCGCGCGCTGGCGCATCCCGCCAGAGAGCGTGTCAGGATACGCGTTCTCGAACCCTTCCAGCCCAAACATAGGCAGCATCTCACGCGCCCGACGCCGCGCCACGCGTTTTGGCACGCCGTCAATCTCCGGTCCGAGGATCACGTTGTTCATCACGGTGCGCCACGGCAGCAGTAAATCGCGCTGTGGCATCAGGCCGACCATCCCCGTCCGCCCGTCGACGCGCTGCCCGTCGATCAGCACCTCGCCGGTATCCGGCTCGGTCAGGCCGGTGATCAGGTTGAACAGCGTGCTTTTGCCGCTGCCGCTCGGCCCGATAATGGTGACAAACTCGCCCGGGCGCGCGGTAAAGCTGACATCCGCCAGCGCCTGGACCGCGCGCCCATCATCT
>CAZVCM010000109.1:0-12556 GCA_964626105.1 uncultured Thermoflexus sp. | reverse complement strand
GTGCTGGGTGACGTGCCGCTGCCCGATCAAGTGTATGTCAGGGCGCCACTGGGGCGGGATGTCGCGGCGCTGGACAAGAGCCTGATCGCGACGCTTGAGAACCGCATTGAGACCGACGAGGACATCGGCGAGCGGTTGAGCCGCGTGACGATTGGCGAGCTCGCCGAGCAAAACGCAGAAACTGCTGATGTCATCGACGACATGATCCTGGTGATGGGCCTGTCGTCGTTGCTGATCGGCGGGATCGGGATTATTAACACAATGCTGGTAGTCGTCAGCCGCCGCACGCTTGAGATCGCGGTGCTGAAGACGCTCGGCCTGAAGGCGTATCGCGTGACGACGCTGTTCCTGGTCGAGGCGGCGCTGTTGGGGCTGATCGGTAGCCTGCTCGGCGTAGGTGTGGGCGTGCTGCTGAGCTATCTGGTCAAGAGTGTCGGCGAGGAAGCGTTTGGTCTGGCGTTGGTCTGGCGCCCGTATCCCGAAGCGATGCTCAGTGGCATGTTCCTCGGCATGGTCATCACGATGCTTTTCGGCTTTTTGCCGACGCTGATCGCGGGGCAGGTGCGCCCGGCGATTGTGCTGCGTCCGAATGAGGCGCAGATGCCTGCTGCGGGGCTGCTGCAAACGCTCGCGACGCTGCTTGTCATGATCGGCGTGCTGGGAATGTTGGTCAACTCAATTGTCGAGGGCATCATTACGATCAACCCGGCGTACATGATCGCGGGTGCGGGGGCGCTGATCGGCCTGTTCGCAGGGGTGATTATCTCGAACCTGGGCGTCGGTCGCCCGATCCCGGATTATTATGTCTTCCGGCTGCCGCGCCGTTTTGATCGGTTGGACCGCTGGATTACAAAGGGCGCGGGCGCGCTGGCTGCGCTGGCGCCGGGCCAGCGCGATCAGAATGTGGACGAGCGCGGGCGCGCGGCGGTGACAACCGGCCTGCGCGGGCTGCGTCAGACGGTGCTGCTCTATGGCGCGCTGGCAGTGGGCGCGGTGCTGGCCTCGGGAATCATGCTGATCGTCGCCGAAAGCTGGCGGCCTTTGCAGCTTGGCGAGATCAAGCCGCCCGGCTACATTCGCACCGCGATCGTGCAGGGCGATGCGCTATGGGTGGCGGTCTGGCTGGCGCTGACGGTCGGGATTGGCCTGCTCGTTCGCTGGTATGGACGGGCACTGTCCGGCATGATCGCGCTTGGCTCGATTGGCGTGACAGTCGGTGGCGGCATCGGCTGGTTCTCCGGCAAGCTGTTCGAGGAACTGCTGCAAGGGACCGAGGTGTGGAACTTCTTGAGCGCGCAGGCGACCGGGATCGTTCTGGTCGAAGGGGCGCTGGCGCTGCTGGGAGCGATTTTCGTCGGCTACTGGCTGCTGGTCTGGGTGATTGGCAAGCTCCCCTCCGCGATCTTGCTGGCGGTGATGAGTCTGACCGTGCTGCTGGCGATTGGCGCGGTTGGCTCGCTGCTGATGACCGGCTCGCCGCTGGCCCTCGCCGCGGTCGCGATCGTGGTGGCGGGTGGCGTGCTGGTATGGTGGCGAGCTCAGGTGGTGGATCGACCGGCTGATTCCGGCTCGGCGGCACGAGAACCGGGCCAGGTCACATCGCCCGCGTGGGGCGGCGCGCTGTTGTTAAGCGGCGTGTTGGTACTCGGCGGTGTGCTGGCGACTGAGACGCGTGTTCGCGGCGCGGAGTGGTTGGCGTTGATCGCTGGCGTGGTCGCATTCCTGGTGCTGTGGCGCGCGCTGCGTCACCGCTTAAGTATTGACGGGCGGCTGGTGCTTCGCGAGATGTCCGGCAGGCGGACGCGCGTCGCTTCGACGCTGCTCGGACTGAGCGTGGGCGTTGCCGGGCTGAGTCTTGTTTCACTGACGACCGGCGCGGTAAGCCACATCCTTGAGTTTCAGCTTGCCGAGCGTGCTGAGGGGAACCTGCTGGTGATCACCCGCGCGGCGCGGCAGGGCGACGCGGTTCGCGAGGCCCTGGATGGACTGGACGGAATCGAGTATTTTTCGCAGTTTGCGACGTACCGCGCAGAGCTGATATCGGTGAACGGCGAGCCGCCGGTCTTTGAGCATGGCGGGCCTTTTAACATTGCGGAAGAGACGGATGAAGACATGCCCGAGGGCGCTGAGGACGATCCGTTTGTGATGACTCTGTCCGAGCGCCAGAGCCTGGATGATCTGCCAACCTATGAGATGGTGGAGGGGCGGCAACTGACTCCGGCGGACGCGGGTAAGAACCTGATCATGTTGCGCGAGACATTCTTGACCGAGGGAATGGGGCTTGGCGTGGGGGATGTGCTGCGTTTTGGGTTCCGGTCACCTTCGCGCGGCTCGGAGGGCGTTGTCCTCGATCTCGAAGTCGTCGGGTTGGTGGCGCGGCAGAGCGCGCAGGTAGGGTTCGGGGATCAGTACTTGCTGCCGCCAGATACGCTGCCGGCTGCGGTCGAGGTGTTGAGCCTGATGACCATCGTGCAGGTTAATGAGGACGATCCAGCGTACATGGATCAGGCGATGATCGCGCTGTCAGATGTGCCAGGCGCGATCCCGCTAGAGCTGAGCGCGCTAACGCAACTACTGGAGAGCTTGCTCGAACAACTTAACGCGATTCCGACGTTGGTCGCGTGGCTGGCGCTGGTCGCAGGGACGGCGATCATTGCGAACACAGTTGCGCTGGCGACGCAAGAGCGGCGGCGGCAGATCGGCGTGATGAAGGCGGTTGGCCTCAAGGGGCGGCGCGTGCTGGGGATGCTGATGATCGAGAACGGGCTGATCGGGCTGCTAGCCGGGCTGATTGGCGCAGGCGTCGGGTTGCTCGTGACGGTCGCGATGGTGCTGGCGAGCCAATCTCCCGAGGAACTCGCGCGTTTGCTGGAGCTATCGACCATTGGCTGGCTGATCCTGGTGGGCATCGGCGTGGCTATTGGCGCGGCGATGCTCTCTGCTTGGGGTGCGGCTGCCGAAAAGCCCATGAACGTGCTGCGTTACGAGTAGTCCGGGCAGGCCGATCAGCCAATACGCTTGCCGGTCACCTCGTCAAATAGAAAGGTATGCTCGGCGGGGATGGCGAGCTGGATGCGTTCGCCGCGCTTGCCGGGCGCTTCTAGCGGAACGCTCGCGACGCAACGCAGTGGGCCAAGCGTCAGATAGAACAGCTTGCGCCGCTCCGGAAAGTTCATCTCAATGTGATCGATCCGCGCGGGGATTCCTTCGTCTACCACCTGCACATGCTCTGGCCGGACGCCGAGTAACGTCTTCTGCGCGTGTTGCAGGCCGGGGCGGATCGGCCCCACGCCGAAGCGGCTTCCTTCCCACCGATCGCCATACGCTCGCCCAGGAAACAGATTCATCGGCGGCTGGCCGAAAAACTGCGCGACGAACGCGTTGACCGGCCGGTCATAAAGCTGCGCGTAGGTGCCGACCTGCTCGATCGCGCCGGCACGCATGATCGCGATGCGGTCGCCCAGCGCGATCGCCTCGGTCTGGTCATGCGTGACATAGACCGAAGTGATCTGGTAATGGCGTAGCAGGCGCTTGATCTGAACGCGGGTATCGACGCGCAGCTTGGCGTCGAGGTTGGATAGCGGCTCGTCGAACAAGAAGACGCGGGGATCGCGGGCCAGGCAGCGGGCGATCGCCACGCGCTGCTTCTCGCCGCCAGAGAGGGTAGGGGGCTTGCGATCCAGCAAGTGCTCGATGCGGACGCCCATTACCTCGACAATTGTGCGAATGCGCTCGGGGATGCGCTCTGGCTGGTGGCGGATCATATCGTAGAAGCCGATGTTCTCGCGCGATTCGAGATGCGGATAGAGCGCATATTCCTGAAATACCATGCCGATGCCACGCTCGGCGATGGGAATGTCGTAGATCGAGGTGGCGTCGTACAGCACATCGCCGGAGTCCGGCTTTGCCAGCCCGGCGATCACTTTGAGCAGCGTAGTCTTGCCGCAGCCAGATGGGCCGACGACGCTCATTGTTTCGCCGTCGCGGATCGTGAGCGACAGGTCGTTGATGACGAAGTCACGGTCGGGCGGCTCGGGCATGGCGCGGCGCTCGTTTGTGACGTGCGAATCCTCGCGGAAAAACGGGCGTGTGGCGCTGTTGACCAGACGGGTCAGCGCGCCGGGATCGGTGGTGGTGGCGACGCCATAGCGCAGATAGACGTGACGCAGGGTGATCGCAGGCACGGCGCGCGCTTTACTCCGGCTCTTGCGCGGCGTGGTGATCCGTCAGGAAGGCGCGGATCGTGTGTAGAATGACGCCGGTGAACACGGTCTGAATGCCGATTAAGCACAGCAGGACGGAGATTAACGCGTAGCCGACCGCAAGCTGCATGTAGGTGTTGTAGCGGTCCACGACGATGATGCCGATGATCAACCCAGCGATGAAGGTGAGAATGCCCGGCACGCCGAAGAAGAACAGCGGCCTGTGCTGGCTGACGAGCGCGATGATCCCGTTGATGACCTGCATGCCGTGGCCGACCGGGTTTCGCTTGGCGGGTTCCTGATAGGTTACCACGACCGGCACTTCTTGCACCTTCAGCCCGTGCTGGTTGACCAAGAACTGCATTTCGGACTCGATCGAGAACCCCCCTTCCGGGCGAAAGGTCAGGTGTTTGGCGGCGCGAGGCGACAACGCACGAAAGCCGCTTTGCGAGTCCGAGAGGGCCGTGCCCGACGCGATGTTGGTTGCCACGGTCAGCACGCGCTGACCGAAAATGCGCCAGCGCGGGATCTGGCTCGGCACGCCAAGAAAGCGCGACCCGACGACGACATCCGCCGCGCCGTCGATAATCGGCGCGAGCAGCGCGGGAATCGCGGCAGGGTCGTGCTGGCCGTCGCCGTCAAGCAGCACGACCGCGCACGAGCGCAGGGTGCGGACGTGACCCAGGCCGGTGTTGAGCGCCTGCGCTTTGCCCTGGTTGCGCTCGTGGCGCAGCACTACCGCGCCCGCTTGCTCAGCGATCCACGCGGTCTGGTCGGTGGAGCCATCGTCTACCACGACCACCTGATCGACAAACTGGCGCGTCTTGTGAATGACGCTGCCGATGAAGCGGTCCTCGTTGTACGCGGCAATCACCGCGACGCTGGGTTGGGTCTGCTCGATATCCGTTTGAGTCAAGGTGTTTTGGCGCATCGTCCATAGAAGGCTCTGGCTCTAGTGTAACATGCTTCGCGCGTCTGAACAGGGGCTTGCGCGCTGGTCGTCAGCCGGACGTAGGGCATTCGCCGCGCGCCGCAGCGCCTGATGGTGGATGATTTTGGTATACTCGCACGGGGTAGGTTAGACTTCCCCGGTCTGTCGAGGTTTGAGGGAATAGCTGTATGCGAATGGTACTGCGTTTGGTGCGCCAGGCAGTTTGGGGTGTGATCGTCCTGGCGGTGCTGTTGAGCACGTTTGGCTACGCGGTGTACGCCGCGAATGGCATCCTGGACGAGGTTGATCAGCGCAACCGGCAGGAAGAGCATAATCAGGTGCAGGCTGGCACGGCGACCGCGATTACTGATTTCAGAACGGAGTCTGCCGCGACAGCGACGCCTACCGCCACGCTGACGCCTTCGGCGACGAATACACCGCTGCCGACTGAGACGCCGCGCCCCACGGAGACCCCCACGCACACACCGACTGCGACGCTTACGCCGACAGTCGCCGAGTCGCCGACGCCGATTCCGACCAATACGCCGCGCGTGACCTCGACGGCGATCCCGACCAACACCCCGCGACCGTCCGCGACGTATACTCCATCGCTGACCTTTACCCCCTCACCGACGCATACACCTTCGCTGACGTACACGCCGAGCCAGTCGCCAACGCCAAGTATCACGCCGACGGCCACGTATGTGATCGAGGGTACATACGCCGCGCCGGTGCTGACGCCGGTGGTCGACATTCCGCTGCGGGTGCCGCTGATGGAAGATGATCCGGATATCGTCAACATCGCCTTGCTCGGCAGTGATACGACGCAGGGGAACGGTATCGGGCGCACGGACGTGATGATCCTCGTCTCGGTCAACAAACGCGAGAATACGGCGGCGATGTGGCACTTGCCGCGCGACCTGTTCGTGTACATCCCACATCACACAATGGACCGGCTCAATCTGGCGTTCGCGTATGGCGCGCGCAGCACGTATCCTGACAGCGGGTGGGAGTTGTTCAGCGAGACGATTCTGTACAACTTCGGGATTGAGCTGGATTTCTACGCCCGCGTGAATTTCGACGACTTTATGACGATCGTGGAGGAGCTGGGCGGCGTCAATATCAGCGTGGACTGCGCGATCACCGACTGGCGGTTGATCGATCCGGAGCTGGACCCGACGCTTGAAGAAAGCTGGGAGCAGTACACCTTGCCGATCGGGCGGCAGACGCTGGAGCCGTACATGGCGCTGTGGTACGCGCGCAGCCGCGTGACAACCAGCGATCTTGACAGAGGCCGGCGGCAGATGGATTTGTTGCGCGCAATGTGGTATCAGGCGCGCGAGCAGGACCTGTTTTCGCAAGTGACGGAGTTGTGGCCGGAAGCAGCGGCAACGGTCGACACCAATCTGACGCTGAGCGATGTGCTCGGGTTTGTGCCGCTGGCCGCCAGCCTGGACATTAGCGCGATCGCGCGCTACAGCGGATCGGTTGACGTGCACTATCTTCCGCTGAAGACGCCGGACGATGGACGGATGGTCTTCCTGCCGAATCGTGAGGCGTTGCTGCCGCTCATTGAAGACTTTCTCACGCCGCCAACATCCAACCGGCTGTCTCGCCAGGCGACCTCGATTGAGGTCGTGGACGCGTCGAACTGGAATATCGGGTTTGATGCGGTGGCCGCCGACCGGCTAGCGTGGGAAGGGTTTGTGGCGCAGCGCGGCGGCGCGGCAGGCGGTGTGGCGCGTGACCTGACGGTGCTGTATGACTACACTGGGCAGTCGAAGGGGAGCGTGCTCGCGGACGTGCAGCGGGTGCTTCGCGTCAGTGATGAGCAGGTGGTTGTGGAGCCAGACCCGAACCGCACCGTCGACTTCCGTGTGGAGATTGGGCGCGGCTACAATAGCTGCGTGATTGGCGGCGCGGAAGAAGACCTCGCGCAGGGGCCGCCGGTGGCTGAGGCGGTCGAGACTGCGCCTTAAGCGCGCATGTGACGGACAGTCGAAGGCGATCCACACGCGGATCGCCGTGTTTGCGTCTAGGATGCGGTTGGGCCTTCCAGCATGATGAGCTCGCTTTGCCCAGCGGTGAGGTTTTGCAGCGCATTGGAGAGCGGGGAGATTTGATCCGCGGGCAGGCGCGCGAAGACCGTAACATCGCCCGCAAAATCCTCATGCGTGATTTCGGCGTGGTGCGCCTCTAAGAGCAGCTTCAGGCGCTCGTAATGGGTGTATTCGACCGTCGCACCGACGAGCGCTTTCTCAATCTTCAACTCGACCGGTAGCGCGGCCAGCACATCCTTCGCTGCGCCGCCATAGGCGCGCACCAATCCCCCTGTGCCGAGCTTGGTCCCGCCGAAGTAGCGCGTGATGACTACCACGATGTCGCCAATTTCGGCGCCGCGCAGCACGGCCAGCACCGGCGGCCCCGATGTGCCAGACGGCTCTCCGTCATCGCTCATGCCCTCGGTGACGCTGCCGCCATAGCCGACTTTGAAGGCGTAGACGTGATGTGTTGCATCCGGCATCTCGGCGCGGATGGACTGGATGAAGGCTTTGGCTTCGTCGACCGAGTCAGCGCGGGCGGCGGTTGCGATGAACCGTGAATTAACGACCACGTTTTCGATGCGCGTGGTGCGCGCAGGAATGGGGTAAGGCTTCATTCGGTTTCAGTCCAGCCGAGGAGCGCGCGCGGATCGGCGCGCCGCACGTAGGCACGATAGGCGGCAGTTTCGCGGACAGCGTCTTCCACCAGGGCGCGGAGCGTATCGGCGTTGGCCTGCTGGGCCCCGCCGGGCGGTCCGAGACGCAGCGTATCATTAGCATCCCACTGCACGCTGAACTTTCCCTCCGCACCGAGCCACACCAGCGCCGCGTCGATCGTCGCCAGCGAGTGGCCGGTAGCCGCCGCCAGTTCTTCGAGGGTGGTGCGCCCGTCGGTTTGGTTGATGATGAATTTCGCCAGCTCGAGCAGCCGCCGCACCAGGTCTTGTAGAGAGCGTAGCGGCGGATCGACCGCCAGCAAGATCACTCGTTCCGGCTCGACACGCTCCAGCGCGGCGCGTAATGCGCGCGGGTCGGGCGGCGAGGTATAGATGATCAGCGTACCGGACAGTTCCAGCGCATCAACCGCCACACCGGGCGATTCTGCGCGGCGGAACCCCTCTGCCCAAACCGCCGCGCCGGGATACTCGGTTTGGAGCGCGTGCAGCGCCGCCAGCGGATCTGGCGCGCCCCGCCGATCGATGACTTCACGCTCGACTGGCGGAACGACCACTGGCGCGCTGGCGGAACGGCGGAAATCGACAAGCTCAAGCTGAAGCTCAGGCGCGCCGCGATAGGCGCTGAGGCTGAGGCGAAATGCGAGATCGAACGGTGTTTCGGGTAAGGGTTGATCAGCGCCATTCCACCAGAGGACGGTCTGCCGTGCGTCCGAGGCGTCTTCGACCGTCAGGCGACGGTGCTGGCGGGTGCGGCCCATCAACGCGTGAGAGCGCAGGCGCAGGTCGCACGCGGCAAGCGTAATCGGCGGGTTGCCCTCGCCAAATGGCGCGAGCCGATCCAGTTCTTCGGCCAGTTTGACTGATAGCATGCTCCATTCGACGACCGCATCCACCGGCACACCATCCTCGACGTTGGGATCGCGAGTAGCGCGCAGCGTTTCAGAGAGGCGGTGGCGGAAGGCGGGAATGTTGTCCTCGTGGAGCGCCAAACCTGCCGCGCCGGGATGGCCGCCGAACGTCTGCAGCAGGTCCGCCTGAGCAGCGATGGCGGCGCCGATGTCGTAGCCAGGGGCGGAACGCGCTGAGCCGCGCGCAATCCCTTCGTCAGAGAGCGCCAGGAGGACCGCCGGGCGCTGGTATTGCTCGGCGAGCTGGCTGGCGACGAGGCCGATGATGCCGGGGTGCCAGCTATGCCCGGCGAGCACAATGGCTTCGGCGTCGAGCGCGGTGGTGTCACGCTCGATCTGCGCGCGGGCGGCGGCGGCCATCTGGCGGCTCTGAAGCTGGCGCTGTTGATTGAGCGCCTCAAGCTGCGTGGCGAGGATCGTGGCGTGCTGCGGATCGGTTGTGGTCAGCAGTTCGACCACCGGGCGCGCGTCGTCAAGGCGGCCCGCGGCGTTGAGGCGTGGCCCGATCTGAAACGCGATGTCGGTCGCGCTGATCTGCGTTTGCTGCAGGCCCGCTTTTGCGAACAGCGCGTGCAACCCTACGCGGCGCGTGGCGCGCAGTTGGGCGATCCCGCGCTGGAGCAGATAGCGGGTATCGCCGGTTTGCTGCGCGACATCGACGACGATGCCGAGCGCGACAAGGTCGAGGAAGTCGTCCAGCTCATCGGCGCGGCCAAACTGCGTGTAGAGATGCTCGATCAACTTGTAGGCGGTCCCCGCGCCGGGCAGCGTGGCAAGCGGATGACCGGCGGGCAGGCGTTTGGGGTTGACGACCGCATCAGCGGCGGGGAGCGTGAGCGGCAGGTCGTGGTGGTCGGTAATCAGGACGGTGAGTCCGGCCTGCTTCGCATAGTCAACAGCCTCGTGCGCAGACACACCTGTATCGCAGGTGAGCAGCAAGCCAGCGGAGAAACGCGTCAATTGCGCTTTGAGACTGTCGACAAGGATGCCGTGCGACTCGCTGATGCGGTGCGGGATATAGTAATCGACTTCCGCGCCGAGCCGGGTCAGCGCCTCGAATAGCAGCGCGGTCGAGGTCTGCCCGTCGACGTCAAAATCTCCCCAGATCAGGATCGGTGTATGCTGCTGGAGGGCGCGCTGGAGGTGCTCGACCGCGACGATGAGATCGGGCAGTTCATCGGGTGCGGCAGGCGAATAATCGGCGGGATCAAGGAAGGCGCGGGCAGCGTCGACGGTGGTGTAACCGCGCTGTGTCAAGATGCGCGCTGCGAGCGGGTGCAAGCCAAGCTGGCGTTCGAGCGCGGGATCGGCTTTGCATTCCGGCGGCTCGCGCCACAGTTTTGAATTTCGCGTAGTCATTACGCCCTAGAACCCCACCTCTTCCACGTCTTCTAGACTGAGAAGATCGGAAGGAAGGAACTCGCTGTCTATCGACTCGTCGCGGGCAATCCCCGCTACCGTCCCCCGCGCGCACAGCGACCGGTATTCACAGAACTGACAGCGAGTCTCATCGGTAGTGAGAGGCCATGTTGCAGGGATTGCCCGCGACGAGTCGTCCGCTAGCTTTTCGCTGAGACTGGAGAACAGCGCGGCAAGCGCGGCTTCATCTTGCAGATACTCGCGCTGCGAATATGTGAACACAACCGGCTCGGCGGGGTGGGTGGGCAGCCAGTAGATCATGCGGATTGCGTCAGGCGACACCGGCGCGCTGCCAGGGCCGAGACTGGCTTTCGCCAGCACGTAACGGTAGACGCGCGTTTGCAGGCGGCTCCCGAACCAGGCGCGCGACGGCAAATGCGCATAGGTCTTCCAGTCGAAAATCGTCACCGGGCCGGATGGATCGGCGACAAGCAGGTCGTACTTGGCTTGCAGGCGATGCCCATCCAGATCCGTGACGAGCACATGCTCTGGCAGACGACGTCCAGGCAGCGTGTGTAAGTCCGCATACGCCAGATACGCCTGCCACCAGGCGGCAAGATCGCGGTCATCCGCCACGGACGCGGCGAGTCTCTCCGGCGCGATGCCGACCTGATGGCGCTGTACCAGCCGGTGAAAGCGATCGCCGCGCTGGGCGTGTTGCTCGCGCTCCAACAACGGCTCTGATTGCACCGCGGGCCACGGCTGCGCCTCGACATAGCGCAGTTGGAAGCGGCGCGGGCAATCCGCATAATCTTGCAGGCTGCTCTGGCTGAAGACGAAGCGATCCGGCAATCTGTTTGCGAGCGTTCCACCGACCATCATCGCTCGCCGCGCTCCTGCTGTAGAAACCCTTGCAGCGCCAATAACGGCAGAGCGGGCTGATTCTCGATCCCGTTCTGCGCAAAGCGCCCGATATTCCAGGTCACGATTAACTCCTTACGCGCGCGTGTGATCCCCACGTAAAGCAGGCGCAAACGCTCCCGGCAATAGTCCAGCCGCGCGTCATAGGTAGCTTCTCCCTCGACATATGGCGCATCGGTCGCACCCGCCAGCCGGTCCAACTGCGCAAGCAACTCCGCCTCCAGGTTCAGGCTATCTCGCACGTACCAGCGCTCGCCGATGTACGTGTCATACGGCTGCGCGGACGGGAAGCCATAGTTGCTGACGGCCATGAGATAGACGCGATCCCACTCCAGCCCCTTCGCGGCGTGCATGGTAGCGACGGTGACCACACCCGGCTTCGGCGCATAGCCGACTTCGGCGTCGTCAAACCCGATGAACTTGCGCTGGTTGCTGCTGATCACGCCGAGCTCGTATGCGAACTCCGGCAGGCGCCAGTCCGGGTGACTCTCGGCCAGCCCGCGCAGCAGCACCGCGATCTTGTATGTCAGCGCGACATCCACTGGCTCGTCGAACAGATCTCCACCGATGGTCAGCACCAGTTGGTCAACCGGAAGCACAGTCGCCTCAAGCCAGCGCTGAACCAGCCGCCGGAACCCCGCAAATGAGTCCAGCAACCACGCGTGCGCCTCACCAATTTGGAGCGCGCTCACCACATCTTCGGGCGAGGCGGGCCACAGAAAGTCCTCGACATTGTGCACGTGCTGGAAAGCGCGCGTTAGCGTCTGGCGCAGGTCGGGATCGTCATGCACCTCGGCGCGCTGCTCGGAGGACATGATCGTCCAGTACACCTGTTTGAGCTTGCGGACATCAGTCGGCTCAGCGAGAAACTCCAACACGCTCCGAAGCTGAGCAACCGCCTCGCGGGTTTCGGTCGTGCTGCGCAGCAGTTCTTCGTATGGGATGTTGTGCTTGCGCAGCAGGTCGGTTAGCTTGAACCCTAACTGGTTCTCCGGCACCAGCACCGCGATCGTCGGACGCTCCGCTTCGGGCACGTCTGCCAAGTCTTCGAACAAGCGCACCAGCGAGAAGTCCTCGCCCGCAACCACCATCTCCCGCTCGCGCTCCGGGCTGATCTTCTGGCCAGGCGTGTAGGCGATGTGTACCGGTGTTTTGGCGTCTGGGGGATTCTGCTGGGGATCATCCGGCTCGGTCGGCAGGATGACGCCACGCCGTGCGTGCCGCACCGTGTCATAGACATAGTTGAACGCATCGCGCAGGTCCGGCGCGGGATGCTCCTCAACTGTCCAGCGCACCAGCTCGTTCGCCAGTGTGATGATCGCCGGGGCAGAGCGTCCTGAAACGGACAGCGGGCGCTCTTCAACATCGGGCGTCTGGTCAAGGTCCAGGAAATCGAGCAGGAAGCGCGGGTCGGCGGTGGTGAAAGTCGTGTTGATCGCCTGATTCGGATCGCCGACGCGCGCCCAATTGCGATCGCCGCTAATCAGCGACAGCATCTCTTGCTGCAAGCGGCTGC
>CAZVCM010000108.1:1271-12580 GCA_964626105.1 uncultured Thermoflexus sp. | reverse complement strand
GCCGAAAAAGAACAACATCAGCGCGCCCATCGCCACCGCCATCACCAGAAAAATGAGGGCTTCACTCATACTTTCTCCTTTCGAGGAGCGCTCGGCTTTCTGTTCGGACGAGTTGCAGCAATAGTCGCTCATCAGCGCTGCGATATATGTGACGGCATGCGCGACTGGCGGGAATCTACTGTCATTCTACTTCACGTCTGTCAGCAAGCGCATGAAAAGCGTCTGAAAAGAGGCGACCTCAAGCTTCCTGCAGCTGGTGGTTCGCAAGGTAAACCGTGACGGATCACGTGGGCGAGCCATGGCCCATCATCACGGTGTTTGGCAAATCCTGCCCCGTGATCCACAATTGCCTATCTACTTCTTTCGCCAAGCGAGCAAACCCAATGGAAGATGATCCGAAAACAGACGAGAAAACCGCGAACAACGACAAGCCTAAGAAACCCGAAGTTCCCGAATTACCCCCGGTCGAGACCCATCATCAGCTTGCTCTGAACGGCTGGAGCCTCTCCTATACCGCTACCACAGGTGCAATCCCGCTGAAGGACGAGGACAAGGATGAGGTGACGGCCCGCATCTTCTTTACGGCCTATACCTTGGATGGTGTTCAGGACACATCGGCGCGCCCGCTGATGTTCGTTTTCAATGGCGGGCCAGGATCGTCTTCCGTTTGGCTCCACCTGGGAGCCATCGGACCCAAACGGGTCGTCATGCAGCCCGAGGGCTGGATGCCCGTTCCACCGTTCCGGCTGGAAGAGAATGCTCACTCGTGGCTCGATCTGGCCGATTTGGTCTTCATCGACCCAGTGGGGACCGGCTATAGCCGGGCAATCGATCCGGAGAGGAAAAAAGAGTTCTGGAGTCTCGAAAACGATCTGAAATCGGTGGGCGAATTCATCCGGCTCTACCTGACGCGCCACAAACGCTGGCACTCTCCCCTGTTTCTGGCTGGCGAGAGCTATGGGACGACGCGAGCCGCCGGGCTGGCCGCGGACCTCTTGAGTAAGGGAATAGCCTTCAACGGCCTGGTGCTTATCTCCACGGTTCTGAACTTCCAGACGATTATCTTCGAGCAAGGCAACGATCTGCCGTACGTGTTATTCCTGCCGACTTACGCTGCGACCGCGTGGTATCACCATAAGTTATCTCCAGCGTTCCAGGAGCGGAGCGTGCGCGATGTGTTCGAGGAGGTCCGGGCCTGGGCGGAGACCGAGTACATTGTAGCGCTGACAAAAGGCGATCGATTGTCAGACGACGAGCGGCAGGCGGTCATTGCCCAGCTAGCCACATACACGGGCCTCTCGCCGCGCTTCATTGACGACAGCAACTTGCGGGTGCGCGATCAGCATTTCTTCAAGGAACTCTTGCGCGATCAGAAGCGCACCGTCGGGCGCCTGGACTCGCGCTTCAAAGGTATCGACAAGCTGGCAGTGACTGAGCGCATTGAGCGCGATCCGGCTTCATCAGCGAGCACGCCCCCGTACACCGCCATGTTCAACCAGTATGTGCGCGCGGAGCTAGGCTACGAAACCGACATCCGGTACGAGATTTTGAACTATGATGTCGGCGAGCACTGGGAGTGGGATCGGGGAAAATATCCTGATACCAGCGAGCCGCTGCGGAGCGCGGTTTCGCAGAACCCGTTTATGAAGGTGCTCATCGCGATGGGCCACTACGATTTGGCGACACCACCGGCGGCGACTCAGTATACGCTGAGCCATATGGACCTGGATCCGACTTTGCGCGACAATTTCCATCTAACCGCTTATGAAGCTGGCCATATGCTGTACCTCGACCTCAAGTCATTGGCGCAGCTTAAGGAAGATGTCGCGCAGTTTGTCCAGTCGATCGCGGACAATCCTGCAACGACGTAATGAGGTGTTGTATATAAGGGGTCTGAGGCGCCATGGTCTCAGACCCTGTTTGCGGATGCTTGACGGTCACCGGGGCCTTGCCCGCTGGTTGTCAGGTCAATTGGTGATGTCCTGGCGCTGGAACAAGGTCACAGTGAGGGCAATCAATCCGACCGCCCATATGATCAACACGGCTGCAGAGAATCCCTGGCTATCGACGATGAGCTTGCCTGAGGGCAACGTCAACAATTCGGGGGTATCTCCGCCCAACCAGGTAAACAGGTTCAGCAGGTTGTAACTCGGAATAAACCGGTAGAGATGTAGGATGATGTCCCGGTTCAGCCAATCGGCCAGCAAGTACAGAGGCACCAACAGCATCGTTTCCCCGATTGCGACGACAATACCAGTGATCGCGCTGCCTAAAATCGACCGGGTGATCATCGCAGCGAGCGAGGCATATCCAGCGGCGATCATGGTGCTGCCGAACGCGAACAGCATTTGCAGCCCATAGTCTTCGGCAAAATCGGTGAGCACCTCGCTGGTGAGTGCCGGGCCGTAGGATGTGCCACTGACCAGCGCTAGCAGCCCGCCGCCCAGCGCCCAGATGATCGACATCAGTGTGAACGCAAACACGACGAACAGCGCAACCGCCACGAACTTCACCAGGATCAACGGCACCCGTTTGCTGCGTGGCACGATGGTTTTCCAGGTGTTCCACTGGTATTCTCCGGCAAACAACACCGCTGTGAAGCCTAGCAGCAGCCCGCGTCCTAGCGGGTTGTTGGGAATGAGCCAGGGAACGATGGCGAGCTCCGTCCACTGGTTGGCATCGAACTCCGCCCGAAAGCTGGATGAGAGTGCAACCGCAACCAGGCCGAGTACGAATACCACGATCGCCAGCGCCGGGAAAATCCAGATCATGCAACCGGTCGCCCACCGGTTGCCCTGGATCTTGTACCATTCGGCGCGAAACAGCCTAGCCCACATGCGAGTTCTCTCCTTCTGTTACGGACAGGAAGTAGTCCTCTAGCGTTTGGCGGTAGGGCGATACTTCGTATACCTGCACGCCGCTATCGACCAGCTTATTGACGACGATAGGCGCGTCATCTGCGCTGATCCCTATTAACAGGGTATCCGCGGTTTGTGGCACGCATGTCCACTGCCCGTCGATCGCTGCGATTGCTCGCTCACGAGGTCTGACCCGGACGCGAAACTGCGCTTTCTCGGAAACCAGGTCACTCACACGCCCTTCGCGCAAAAGATGCCCCTTGTTAATGATCGCCACCCGATCACAGACCTGCTCGACTTCGGCCAGTTGATGGCTGGACAGGAAGACTGTTTTCCCGTACTCATCTGCCAGTTTGCGCACCAGCCCCCGAATTTCGGACATCCCTTGCGGATCAAGCCCGTTGGTCGGTTCGTCCAGGATCAACAAATCAGGATCGTCCAGCATGGCGGCGGCGATACCTAGCCGCTGCTTCATGCCCGTAGAGTAGCCTTTGACCCGGCGCTCTGAGCGGTCTTTCATGTCAACCAACGTCAAGACCTCATCGAAGCGTTCGGACGGCAAATCAAGGTTGGATGTGAGAGCGAAAACTTCCAGGTTGCGCCGACCCGTCAGGAAATCGTAAAAAGCCGCGCCTTCGACCAGCGAGCCGACGCGCCGTAACACCTCGCGCTCGCGCCGGACCTGTTTCCCAAACACATACACATCACCCTGGCTTGGGCGGATCAAATCGAGCAGCATCCGGATAGTCGTGGTCTTTCCCGCGCCGTTCGGCCCCAGGAAACCGTATACTTGACCGACCGCTACCTCGAGATTCAAGTTCTTGACTGCCTGAACGCGTTTGTCTTGTCGCCAGCCGAAATGCTTGTGTAGATTTTCAATGCGTATTGCTGTTTCAGTGGACATCATCCCTCCCGGTCCACTCGCTGACTGCAATCAAATCCGGCAATCACTCTATCACAGCGCACCGGCGCCATGAAGTGGTGCGGATCACGCCTGATTGTGCAGTCTGCACGCCTGTTTATGACGCGCGTCACTGCGGGCAATTGGGGAGTCATGGTACGATGTGGAGCGATGAAACGTGCGCAGATTGAACCTGAACTGCTGACCCTGTTCCGCCTGTCCAATGTTTTCTGGCTGGTGGTGTATGCGCCCGGTCTGCCCGATCAGGCGAGTAATCTCTCTTTTCTGGAGCTGCCCCTGCTGTTGCTTGGCAGGCTAACCGCTGCTGTGATGCTGTTGTACCTGTATAGCGGCTGGTTGCGGCGCAGGCTTGGCACGTGGTACCTGCCGCTTGGGCTGACGGTCACCACATTAGGGGCGCTGGTAGGGCAGTGGTATACCATCCTGTGGCGCGTCGAACACGGCGCAGCACAGGAATTGAATGGCGAAAGCGGGCGACTGTTTATCTTGTTGTTCGTGCCGCTGGTTATCATCGCTGCGCAGTACAATCTCCGAGGCGTGATCGTCTTCACAACAGTCACCGCAGTTCTACAAGCTCTTCTCATGCAGCTCCTGGTGCCGCTGGATGGCGCACCGATAGACCTGATCAAGGATGATATCGTCGGGCGGTTATTTGTTTATCCGGTGGTCGGGTTTATCGTGGTGCGACTGGTGGCAGGGCAGAAGACCGCCCGTGAAGCGCTGACGGCGAAAAACATCAAACTGACTCGTTATGCGACAACCGTCGAGCGGCTGGCTGTGAGCCACGAACGAAACCGGCTGGCGCGCGAGCTGCACGACACACTGGCGCATACCCTGAGCGCGGTCGCAGTGCAGCTTGAAGCGCTCAACAAGCAGCTCGAAAAAGACCCGGTGAACGCTCGACACACCGTGAAGCAGTTGCAGGACGTGACCCGCAGCGGTCTGCAAGAGTCTCGCCGTGCTCTGCAAGCCCTACGAGCGAGCCCGCTGGAAGACCTTGGTCTCACGCTCGCGATGCGCCAACTGGTCGACTCGGTCGCCGAGCGCAGCGGCATGAGGATTACGCTTACGATGTCGAGTGACCTCGATGGACTGTCACCAGAGGTTGAGCAGAGCATTTACCGCATCACCGAGGAGGCGCTGAACAACGCAGCCCGGCATGCGCAGGCGCAGGCTGTCACCATTTCGCTGCACCGTGAGCAACATAGGCTCCGTCTGACAGTTTCCGATGATGGCATTGGCTTTGATCCAGACACGGTCTCTCTGGACGATCACTATGGTTTGGTGGGCATGCGCGAGCGGGCGCTGTTGTGCAGCGGCCAGCTTGATATTGTCAGCGCGCCTGCCACCGGAACAACCATACGCTTGACTGTTGAGGACGGCCTATGATCCGGGTGTTGATCGTAGATGATCAGGTGGTTGTCACCGAGGGGCTGCGCGTTATTCTGAGCCTCGCGCCGAGCGTTGAAGTCGCCGGTGTGGCTTATGACGGTGCTCAGGCGGTTGAACTGGTCGGCAAGCTGAAGCCTGATCTGGTGCTGATGGATTTGAAAATGCCGGGCATGAACGGCATTCGTGCAACGCGCGCCATTCGCGAGCAGTATCCGGACACGCATATCCTGGTGCTCACCACCTACAGCGCTGACGAGTGGGTTTTCGATGCGATCCGTGCAGGGGCCTCGGGGTATTTGCTCAAGGACTCCGATGGCGATGATATTGTCGCCGCGATCGAAGGCACCGTGGAGGGGCGGACGCATATTGATCCCGCCATTGCCGACAAATTGCTTGCGCTTGCGCGGCAGCAGGTCCGGCCTGATACGGCCATCTTCGCTGACTTGACCGAGCGCGAGCTTACGATTCTCCGCTACATCGCGCGCGGTTTGACGAACCCCGATATTGCGAATCGTCTTGTCCTGGCTGAAGGTACCGTCAGGAACAACGTCAGCATGATCCTCAACAAGCTCGGTGTTGCGGATCGGACGCAGGCCGCAGCGTTGGCGTGGCATCATGGCCTTGTTCAGCGCGGTGCTGGCGATGTGGAGACTCCCTCGCAGGAGTGAAGCGCACCAGCAGGAGTCCGCGAGTTCGGGCGGCGCGTTCGCTGATGTGACCGCGTGGCGCGCGTCATTCGCGTTATTCGGACGCATGCCGCACAAACCCGATCCGCTCCAGCGCGGGGGCAATTTCCGGATTCGCCATGAACAGGCGCCACGGCAGGCCCGTCCGCCAGTTCTCGATCATGACAACGATCGGCGCCTGATTCAGCCCCATATAGATACGCGAGACGTAGTTCTCGGTCAGGTTGATCGCGTCACGAAAGCCATACATGCTCCACAGCGCCGCGCCGTGCACCGTGTAGAAATGCTTGAGCGCGCGCATCGACTCTTCCGGCGTGTACGGGAAAGCGCTGAGCGCGGCGGTGGGGGTGATCGTGCCGTTATCCTGCGCGGGGCGAGGCTCGTGCGCGACATTGCGGACGCAACCGGCACCGAAGTCACGATTTGTGCTATGCTTTGAGCCCAGGTTGTTGACCGTCTACGTGCTCGGCAGTCCGCCGCTGTCGGTGTACGCGACCGCTGCGCTGATCGGGGCGACCCTGGCTGCGGTCGTCGTGTACGGCCTCGGATTGCTGGGGCGGGGCGGGCCAACGCCGCTGCGGTTGACGCTGGCCGGTGTAGTGCCAAGCAAGGCTGCCACAGCGCTGACCGGAGCCGAATCGTGATGCTCGTAGCGTACGCCATGTCACCGTGCCGCGCCGAACGCTACCTTAAGGCGCTGTGCAACCATTTCAACCGCAAGGTAACGGCGTCCTATAAAGGCAATCGGGGCATGGTGCACGCTCTATTTTGAGCTGCTAAAGGTGATTGCTAGGACGGTTAATCAGGCTATACTGGGTTTGTGAAAGCGTGATAGCTTTGTTTAGAGGCGAGACACGAACTCACTGGCAAATCGCGGCAGTCCTTCGCCTGTTCTTCAGTTAACTCATTATCGTAGCAGGGAGCGAGTCAGCGGCCAGCGTGCGGTTCTCTTAGCCGGACCTCGCTAGCAGCTTGCTGTGCTGCAACTGTTTTTTGTAGCCAGGCTTGATATACACGCAAAAGGATTTATCCATGACCACAAACCATACTCGCCAGGACGTTAAACAGCTTGTTCGCCAGATGACGTTGGAAGAAAAATCTGCGATCTGTGTCGGCGCCAACGCGTGGCAGACTGTGCCAGTTGAGCGTCTGGATATCCCCAGTATATGGGTGTCGGATGGCCCACATGGGGTCCGGCGCGCCGCTGACCCCGACGAGATGATGTCAGAAAACGTCCCGGCGACGTGCTTTCCGACTGCGTCGGCGCTGGCCGCCACCTGGGACCGCGACCTGATCTATGAGCTGGGGCAGGCGTTGGGCGAGGAGTGCATCGCGCTCAACGTCGATTTGCTGCTGGGTCCGGGGATGAACATCAAACGCAGTCCGCTGTGCGGCCGCAACTTCGAGTATTTTTCAGAAGATCCCTATCTCGCTGGTGAGTTGGCTGCCAGTTTGATCAAAGGCGTGCAGAGCAAAGGCGTTGGCACCTCACTGAAGCATTTCGCAGCCAACAACCAGGAATCTGAGCGGTTTTCGATCAACGCCGTAGTCGATGAGCGCTCCTTGCGAGAGATCTATTTGGCCGGATTCGAGCGCGCCGTGAAGCAAGCGCAGCCCTGGTCAGTGATGTGCGCCTACAACGTGCTTAACGGCACGCTCTGCGCCGAACACGGCTGGCTGTTGACCGATGTCCTTAAGGATGAATGGGGACACGAAGGATTTGTTGTCTCGGACTGGGGCGCGGTGCATGACCTGGTTGCATCGCTGAGCGCGGGATTAGCGCTTGAAATGCCAGGACCGCAGCCGGGACACGTCCAGGCGGTGATCGACGCTGTCAACGCGGGCACCCTCGCCGAAGCCGCATTGGACGAGATGGTCGAACGCCTTCTGACGATCGTGCTGCGCGCGCAAGAAACACCCAAGGGCGAGAGCGAGCTTGACGTGGATGGACACCATGCGCTGGCACGCCGGATCGCCGGTGAGACCATCGTGCTTCTTAAGAATGTGGGAGGGTTGCTGCCACTGCGGAATATGACCAAGATCGCCGTCATCGGCGTGACTGCCAAGCAAGCGCACTATCAGGGGGGTGGCAGCGCGCACGTGACGCCGACTCGACTGGATGTGCCGTTTGACGAGCTGGCTGCGTTGGCTGGTGACGCCGAATTGACCTATGCGCCGGGTTACAAGATGGAAGAAGGCTTTGACCAGGCGCTAATCGATGAAGCGGTCGCGCTGGCACGCGTGGCTGACGTTGCCCTCCTGTATATTGGCTTACCGACGTACAAGGAGTCCGAAGGCTACGACCGGCCTGATATCGACCTGACTGAACAGCAAGTTGCGCTGATCAAGGCGGTTGCGGCGGCGCAGTCGAAGACGGTTGTCATCTTGAACAACGGTTCCGCGGTTGCCATGAGTGACTGGATCGATGAAGTGCCCGCGGTGCTGGAAGCCTGGATGATGGGGCAGGCAGGCGGTGGCGCGATAGCCGACATCCTGTTTGGAAAAGTCAATCCAGGCGGCAAGCTGGCGGAAACTTTCCCGCTTAAGCTGTCCGATACTCCAGCGCACATTAACTTCCCTGGCGAGGCGGGGCAGGTCCGCTATGGCGAAGGCATTTTCGTCGGCTATCGGTATTACGACGAAAAAGGGATGCCGACGCTGTTCCCCTTCGGCTATGGCCTGAGTTACACGAGCTTCGTCTACAGCAATCTGGGCGTGTCGGCAGAGACATTCAAGGATGTGGATGGCCTCACCGTCTCGCTTGACGTGACGAATACCGGTAGTGTGGCCGGTAAAGAGATCGTGCAGGTTTATGTGCATGATCACGAGGCGAAGCTGCGTCGTCCGCAAAAAGAGCTAAAGAGCTTTTTCAAGGTGGCGCTGGAGCCTGGCGAAACCAAGGCCGTGAGCGTAACACTGGACAGCCGCGCGTTTGCCTATTGGGACCCACGCTATCATGAGTGGGTTAGCGAATCGGGGCAGTTCGATATCCTGGTGGGTAGTTCATCCGCGGATATCCGGCTGACGACAAGTGTGACGCTGGAAAGTACTCAACAGCTCCCCTCGCTGCTCAACCGCAACAGCACGTTGAGAGAATGGTTAGATGACCCGGCAGGGACGGCGGCGCTGGCCGGGCTGTTGCAGCAAGTTCAGAACATGATGCCAACCGGCGACGATACGCTGGGGACGGACTTCTTCAATCTGGTGCGTGATATGCCGCTACCAAATATCCTGAATTGGATCGCGGGCAACTTGCCAGCGGATCCGGAGACCATCGTCGATCAACTGGTCGCTAAGGTCCATAACGCTTAGAATGGACTGGCTCCACAACATATCTCTCGTTCTGTCTTCGGCGGAAGAATGAGAGTGAGAGGGTAGGTAGACATGGCGGCTGGCTGGCAAGCCAGCCGTCGGTTTTTGGCAGCTTTTCAGATAAGGATGTTTTGCGGACACGCCAAAGGAACAGCGAACGGGCGAGTCGAAAGATCACCCCGCTGACTACTGTGAAGTAGAGGGATTGCAATGTACCGTTGGACGCAAATAAAACAGCATCCCAGAATTGGTATCATCTTGCTGGCGTTTGTTGCGTTTATTGCCCTCGGGTTACCCGATGGCCTGCTAGGCGTCGGCTGGCCGTCTATTCGGGCTAATTTTTCCGTTCCGCTGGACGCCATCGGGCTGTTCTTGGCCACGTCTGTTGCCGGGTACACGACCGCCAGCTTCCTGAGCGGCATCCTGCTGGCGCGTATGGGCGTGGGCCGCATGCTTGCGACCAGTTGCTTTCTGACGGGGGTCGCGCTGCTCGGCTATACACTTGTGCCGCAGTGGTGGATGATGGTCTTGCTGGGCGTGTTCGCCGGGCTGGGAGCGGGCGCGATCGACGCGGGGCTCAATACATATGTGGCGGCGAATTTCGGCGAAGGGCTGATGCAGTGGCTGCATGCCAGTTGGGGCGTCGGGATTACGATCGGCCCGCTCCTAATGACGCTCGGGCTGTCGGTCCTGAATACATGGCGGTTCGGTTACCGAGCCGTCGGCATATTTCAGATCGCGCTGGCGGCGTGCTTTGTGCTGACGCTCGGCATGTGGCGCCTCAACGGGGAGACATCGGGCGGCGAGTCGGAAAAAAGGCTGACGGATTATAAAACGCCGATGGGGGAAACGCTGCGGCAGCCGCGCGCGTGGCTGAGCGTGCTGTTGTTCTTCCTGTATGTCGGCGCGGAAGGCGGCCTCGGCACCTGGACGTACACGCTGTTGACTGAGTCACGCGGGGTGAAGGAGACGCTGGCAGGGTTCTTCGCGGGCAGCTACTGGTTCACGTTCACCATCGGGCGGATCGTGGCGGGGGTTGTCGCCGCGCGGTTGGGTATTCACAGGCTGGTGCTGGGCGGGATCGTAGGAGCGCTCCTGGGCGCGGGACTGCTGATCTGGAATCCGTCCGAAATCGCTAACGTGGTGGCGGTGGCCGTCATCGGGCTGTCGATCGCGCCCATCTTTCCGGGGATGATGTCGGGCACGAGGAGGCGGGTGAGTGATTACCATGCGGCTAATACGATTGGGATGCAAATGGCCGCGACAGGGGTTGGCATGGCTGCCATCCCTGCGTTGATGGGCGCGCTGGCGCGTCAATTCTCGCTGGAAGTCATCCCCGTGTGCCTGCTGGCGGTGTATGCCGGGTTGCTGGCTGCTTATATGCTGGCGATCCAGCCACAACCCATCCCGGCATATCACCAAGAAATGGATGCATGAGCCTCATGAGCCATACACAGAGAGCCAATACCAACGAGCTTTTAGGATATCCGGCTGATGCGCGATTGCTGATTATCAACGCGGACGATTTTGGAATGTGCCACTCCACGAATGTGGCTATCTTTCGGTCGCTCGCGGAAGGCGTTGTTTGCTCCACGACCTTGATGGTTCCATGCCCCTGGGCGCCGCAGGCGATGCGCTGGCTCGCGGAACATCCGGCGGTTCCCTTCGGCGTTCACTTGACAGCCTTAGGCGACAGCGTCAACTACCGTTGGAGACCGCTGGTCTGCATCGATCAGGTGCCGACCCTTGTCGACGAGACAGGCTACTTCTATAACTTCGAGCGCATGGACGAATTTTTCGCTCAGGTCAGGATGGATGAACTGGAAGCAGAGTTCAGGGCGCAAATCGAAACCGTGTTGGCCGCCGATCTCACGCCGACCCATCTCGATTGGCATTCTCTGAGGATTGCCCGGAAGCCTGAGATCTTCGACGTGCTGTTTGGGCTGGCAAGAGAATATGGGCTTGCGTTGCGCGCCCCACAGTCTTTCGTGCCTGAAAGAGCGCAACGTCAGGATTTGCCTGCCAACGACTATGACATCTTGGACAGCTACGGCCTGGGTCACGCCGGGAAACTGGACCTGTATATCCGGTTATTGCGCGAGCTTCCGGCGGGGCTAAGCGAATGGGCGGTGCATCCAG
>CAZVCM010000108.1:0-1261 GCA_964626105.1 uncultured Thermoflexus sp. | reverse complement strand
CGCCGAGTTGCTTGCCATCGATTCCCACGGCGCCCCGATACGCCAGGCCGATTTGGACTGCATGGTCTCCGCAGCCGTCCGTGAGGTTATTCAGCAGGAGGGTATCATATTGCTCAGCTACAAACCGCTGCAGGAAGTCTGGCAAGCGCACGCCGGCTCGTTGTGAGACTACCCTTGTGGCGCTGTTAGCGGCGCTACACCGTTGATAGGTCCCATTCTTCCAGCAGTTTGGGAACATCATTGAGCAGGCGTTGGGTGTAGTTCTCTTTCGGGTGCAAGATTACGTCATCGGCAGAGCCGCTTTCAACAAATCTGCCGCGCTCCATGATGTAGACAGTGTCTGACACATAGTAGGCCAGCCCAATATCGGGTGTGTTGAAGATCGGCGTCATGCCGATCTCGTTCCGTAGATCCATCAGCGTGTCCAGAATGGTCGCACGCGAGCAGGCATCGATCATCGAGGTGGGTTCGTCGGCCAGCAAGATCTTCGGCTTCAGCAAAAAGATACGAGCAATCATTAGGCGCTGCTGCTGCCCGCCAGATAGCTCAAAGGGATACTTGTTTGTCAACTCATCGAACTTCAGATTGACAAAACTGCAAGCCTCTTCCATCATCGCTCGTTTTTCGTCGTAGGGAAGCCTGCGACCGCCGCGCATCCGAATGCAATCGAGCAGCACCGTGTCGACCTTCCTGAAAATGTTATATGAGGAGAACGGGTCCTGAAAGATCGCCTGGATGTTTTTCCAGTATTCCTGCTTCTTCTTGTGGGTGCGGATGTCGCGCAGTTTCCCGTCGAAGTATATCTCCCCCTCGGTGGGTTGGAGCAGCCCCAACAGCATCTTCGCTAAGGTGGTTTTTCCGCTACCTGACTCACCGACAATCGAGATGATTTCGCCTTTTCTGAAGCTGAAATCGACGTGATCAACAGCGATGGTCCTTTGGGAGCCGAAACCGAAAACTTTGGTGAGACCCTTGCCGCTCAGGATGTCCATATCACCGCTCATTTTGGTAAGCCTTTCGTAATTCTTCTTGCGGTATGATGCAGCGGTAGGCGCGTCCTCCCCCGATATCATGGAGATCGACCGGCGCCACTCTGCATTCTGGCATCACAAATTGACAGCGATCCGCAAACCGGCATCCAGCCGGCGGTTTCTTGAGATTAGGCGGTGTGCCGGGGATAGCCGTCAGTTTGACATCTCGCAGCCCCGAGTCTGGTACGATGATGGACCCCATGAGAGCCTTTGAGTAGGGGTGGATTGGG
>CAZVCM010000107.1:5030-12742 GCA_964626105.1 uncultured Thermoflexus sp. | reverse complement strand
GCTAACGGCTAACCGCTGCTCTTCTACCAGTTCTTCTCGCCGGTGTAGTAATACGTGTGCGTGCAGCTTGGCTCGCTCGCCAGCGTCAGCGTTTGTGTCATGGTGACGGTGTTGTCCGCCGTGAAGCGCAACGTCATGCTGATCGTCCCGGTGCCGAGCACGTTCGGCCCGGCGTAGCTGTACACGTTCGGCTGAATGCGCTGCAAGTAGTACGGGCTGGCTTCCATCCCTTTCCACATGATCCCGCCGCTCGCCGGGGAGATCGCCGCCAGATGGTCGCAGAAGTTGATCGCAGGCGCGCCGCTGCACTCGCCGCTCATCTGGTCGGAGCCGGGGTACATCTGCCAGACGGTGTTCGCTGCCGGGGAAAAGTCGCTCACCGGCGCGGTGTCCTCGCCCGCCTCGCTGATCAGCGGCGCCGAAGGCGGCGCGAACACCAGCGGCGGCGCCTCGACCTGGGCCACCGCGTCACACGCGCCAAACGGCGCGACCGCGTCCTGCTGCACCCATGAGGTCTGCGCGCCCGTGTCCAGCTCGTACCACGGCGTGCCCTCGCCATCGCTCGCCCAGCCCAGCACGCGATACGGGCGGTCCGGCTGCATGCTTGCCAGCACACCGCGCGTCTCGCCCGGCCCCACGCGCAGCGTCACGTTGCTCGCGGACGCGCTCACGCGGCACTCCAGCGCACCCGGCAGCAGCGCGATTGGCGCATTCGACGCGTCCGCCAGCGCGAAGGTCTGCGCCGCAGCCGGGCGGGCCGAGGCCGTCAGCCCATCCTCGCCGCCCAGCGGAACGCGTACCTGCTCGCCCGCGCCTAGCTCGACCGATGTGCCCTGCGCGCTGACCGTCGCCGCGCCATCCAGCGCGATCACGTCCAGCGCCGCGCCCGGCTCCGCGTGGAGCAGCAGGGTCGCATTGGCGAAGCGCAGGCTCGCCCCGTTGACGCGAATCTGCGCCTCGCTCTCGCTCTCCGATTGCAGCAACAAGCCGGATCCCGCGCCCGCGCAGGCGTCGTCCAGGCCGCTAGCGAGCGTCATGACGGCGAACGGCGCGCCTGACTCCACCCCGCCAGAGACGTCATCCGGCGCCAGCACGTCGAGCGCGCTCAAATCGCCGTCCCACCTCACCAGCCGCGCAAAGACCCACGCCGGGCCGCTCTCGGTCTGGATGCGGACCCAGTCACTGGCCTGGTTGCGCCCATCGGCCACCGCGCTCGCGCCGCCCGCCAGCACGCCCACCACCGGGTAATGCGTGCCCGCGCCGCCGCGCAGGTTCGCTTCGGTCGCGGTCGGATTGCCCACTTCGAGCGTGGGATGATCGGCGGCCTCAGCTGCCACGCGCGCCAGCGTCGCCTCGCCGAACAGCACGCCACGCACGGCTTCGCCGTCCGGCAGATTGGCCGGGAGCGCCACCGCGACCACGCCCCACGTCCCGGCGGCGGGATCAGCGGCCTCGGTGCTGATCGACTCCAGCACGCTCAGTTCAATCGTGTCACCTGCCGCCGCAAACGCCGTATCACCGCCCGGCTGCGCCTGAGCGTTCGGGCTGCCGAGGCACACTTCGCCCGGCGCGAGGCCCTCGCAGGCGCTGGCCGCAGCCAGTGGCGCCCCCGTCACCAGCGCGGCGCACTGTTCGTCGGTTTGCTCGCCTTCTTGGGCGCGGGTAATCGTCGGGTGCGAGCCGCTTGCGCCGAGCGCCAGCGCTAGCATCAACACGATTCCGAATATCCAGGTGGTACGTCGCATCATCAGAATATCTCCCACTACATTCAGCCCGGCGATTTGCTGTTCGCGTTGGGCAACATCTGGCGCGGAAACGCTATACCCTTTCCGCCCCGCTCACGTCTTGGCTTTTGGCTAATCGCTAACTGCTCTTTGCTATTCTCCGCTGCTTCTTGCTACTCTTGGCTTCTATTATAATCACCCCGGTCCGTCTAACCCTACAGGAGTATTGACCTATGCGCCGGTTTGTCCTTCCTCTGCTGCTCGTGCTTGGCGCGCTGGCGCTTGCGGCCTGCGCAGACAGCGGCAACCCCGCCGATGCGATCGAAGCCTATCTGCGCGCCAAAGTCGAGGCCGACGCCGACAAGATGGTGTCGCTCGCCTGCCCGGCCTGGGAAGCGCAGGCGCTCGAAGAAGCCGCATCGTTCAGCGCGGTCCGCGCCGAGCTTGAGGACATGGCCTGCGAGACGAGCGGCGAGGATGGCGAGTATACCCTGGTGCGCTGTTCCGGCGAGTTGATTATCCACTATGGCGGGGAAGAACCGCGCCGCCAGCCGCTGAGCGACATCACCTATCGCGCCATCGAAGACGACGGCGAGTGGAAGATGTGCGGCGAAGACGGCAATTAGCGGTTAGCCAAGAGTTAAGCTCAGCCAAATACCTCGTACGGGTGGGGCTTGCTCCGCCCGCTGCTCGTACCCCGCAAACGCGAGCAAGCGGCACGCGGGGGTCACTTGCGTGTGGTTGGCCTATAATCCGCGTAACGGCAGTCATGCGCGGCATCTCACCACTGCCCCATATGAGACAGAATGAAGAGGCCAGTCATGAAAACGATGCATTTGTTTGACGACCTGCAATTCCGTGACAAAGACCCTTACGCCGAGCCGCTGTTGGTTGATCAGCACGGCAGAATACTCCGTTTCACGCTCCGCCCCGGCCAGACCATCAAAGAGCACAACGCACCCAAATCGCCATTTTACGTGGTGGTGCTGAAAGGGCGCGGCATGTTCGCAGGCAGCGACGGGCACGAGCGCGAGGTTGGGCCGCACGCGCTGTTGGTGTTCGAGCCGGGCGAGGACCACACAGTCCGGGCGCTTGACGAGGAGCTTGTCTTTGTCGGCTTCCTGCACGGCGTGGACGAGATGCGCTCCGGCAAAGTGGGCGGAAAGCTGGGGCAGCAGGAGAGCTAAGAAAAGCGAAGTACAGCCAAAGGCATTGTAGGGGCGCAGCTTGCTGCGCCCGCTGCTATATTGTGGCTGGGGTATATATCGGGCGGAGCAAGCTCCGCACCCTACAGATCAGTTTTCGGCTGCTCCACCGCTGCTAATCGCTAACCGCTAACTGCTGCACCACCGCTTCCAGCGCCTGCAACGTGACCAGGTTCCGCACCGCGAAGCCGGTTTCCAGCGCCTCATCGGTGAACTGCGCCGCCGTGCCCTCGTCCGGCGAGGTGAGATGCGTCGTGTCGTCCGGATCGACGCCCTGGTTCGGCAGCGGCTCCAGCGCGCGCCACAGGTTGATCAGCGGGAGATCGTAATCGTCCGCCGCCTGCGCCACGATCCGGTTGAAGACCTCGGTCTTCTCGGGGAACTCAGGCCGCAGCGGGAACGTGCTGAGAACCGGCAGCGTCCCGGCTTCGACCGCCTCAACCAGCACCGAGCGCAGGAAGTAGTCGAACTGCGCCTCGTCCAGGTAAAACACGTCGTTCGTGCCGAACATGATCACCGCGACCGCCGGATTCATCAGGCGAAGCTCGCACGACAGCGGTGTCTCGCCCGCCTCGCAGAACTCCGGGTTCGCCCACATGGTGTCGATCACGCTGGCCGCGTTGAATCCGCCCGCCGCCGCCTGACTCTTGCGCCCAAAGGGGTTTTCGTCCGCCTGCGCGTAGTGCTCGACCACCACCTGCAATCCCTCGTATTCGCCCCAGTCAATCTCGCCTTCGGCCAGCGGATAGAGGAAGGCCGGGTCCTCGGTCATGCAGTCACCCACCTTGACGAAGGCATGCGGGTCGCGGCCCTGCGCAATGCTCTCCAACAGGATCGCGCGCGCCGTGTCGGACAGCTCTGGCACGACCGGGATCTCGCTCAGGTCCACGTCCTCGACCGCAGCCGGGTCGAAACTGCCCATCACGGGGGTCACCAGCGGGGCGAGGGTCGGGGTGGGGTCGTCCTGCGCGCGGGCGGGGGACATGGCGCTCAGCGCGGCGATCGTCACTCCGAGCGCGATCGCGGCAAAGGCAGCGGCGAGGGTGAGGCGTCCACGTGACATAACGTTCTCCTGACAGAAAAAGCAGCGGTAAGCGGCCCTGAGCATAGTAGGGATGGAGCTTGCTCCGCCCACGAAACCAGGTTCCGCCGTCAAGCATATCAGGCAAGGCGCCGCTACGGCAAGCTGTTTTTTGCGTGCCGCAACGTCCCCGTCCTGCCGAGCTTCGCTCGGTTCCTTCCCCCACAATGAGGGAAGGAAGCAAAGCGCGCCGCGTGCCGTTCCCTTCCCTCATTCTGGAGTTGGGGCAGGGGGTAGGGGAGCCTCAGCCCAGAATCCGGTCCACCGCGTCGGCGAGCTGGCTCAGGCTGCGCGTCTGGTAGACCGCGTGACACAGCGGCGCGTAGTCCAGCATATCGCTGTCGCCGCTGCCCCACTGGGCGGGATACTCCGGGTTCAGCCAGATGACGCGGCGCGCGCGGCGGCACAGCCGCCCGAACGTGTCCAGCGCCGGGTCGTTGAAGTTGTTGCGACCGTCGCCCAGCACGATCAGCGTCGTGCGGCTGTCCAGCGCGTCCAGATGATCGCCCTCTAGCTGGCGCAAGCTGCGGCCCAGGTCCGTGTTGTAATGCCCTGCCGGGAGCTTGGTCAGCACCACCGCGATCGCGTCGTCCAGGTGGCGCGTTTGCAGGTCCCCGGTCACGTCTTCCAGGTGATCAACGAACGCGAAACTGCGCGTCTTCTGGACCTGGTCCTGCAATTCGAACAACAGCCGCAAAAAGAACTCCACCACCGGGCGCATCGACGTACTGACATCCAGCACGACCACCAGCTTCGGCTTGAGGCGCCGCGTGCGAAAGCGCATCTCGAACGGCACGCCGTGATAGCGTAGGTTGTGGCGGAGCGTCGCCTTCGGGTCGAGCTTGCCTTGCTTGCCGCGCTTCTGGCGCAGCGCCGCCCGGCTGCGGAGCCGCGCCGCCAGCCGCCGGACCTGCTCGCGCAGGTGGTCCATGTCCACGCTGCTGAGCGAATCCAGCGGGCGATCGAGCAGATCGTGGATGGGGCGGTTGCGGATCTCTTCGACGCGCTGGTCGCGGATCTGCTGCCCCGCGAACTCGGCAAGCTGCTCGGAAAGGCGCCCCTCGTTCTCGGCGACCTGCTCCTGAAGCTGGCGGATCTGCTCGGGGTCCATGCCCGCCTCGGCGAGCGCTTCCCAAAGCTGCTCCAGCAGTTCGTCAAGCTGGTCCCAATCGAGCAGGTCTTGCATGCGCTGGGCCATGCGCCGCGCGCTGCTGGGCGTCAGACGCCCGTATGGGTCGTCGCCTGCCTGCTCGGCCAGCTCTTGCAGGTCTTCTTCGCTGGGGCCGCGCCCGCTGAGCAGCCATTCCAGCAACTGCTGAAGCTGCTGCGCGAGGTCTTGCATCATCTGCTCCAGCGCCTCGCGGAGCATCTGCTGTTCTTCAGGCGAAAGTTCCGCCTGCGGGTTCATCATCGGCGGCGTGGCGCTGCCGAAGTACAGCGGGAACAGTTCCTCGAAGGTGGGCAGGCTGTCGGCGTCTTTGACGAGTGTGGCGCGCAGGCTGAGGCGGAACGTGTCGCGGTCCGCGATGCCCAGCCGCTCGACGGCGCGCCAGGCGTCCTGGCTCTCGGCCACGGAGACGCGCACTCCCGCCGCGCGCAGAGCCGTGATGAACTTAACGATACGTTCTTCCATTGCCCTCGCCTCCCACCCGGCGCAGAGCGCGGCGCGCCCGCTCGACGTCGGCCTCGTACTTGAGCAGCACGGTCAGCGTGGTATCGAGTGTTTGCGAATCCAGCGTGCGCGTGTTGAGCGTGACCAGCGCGCGCGCCCAGTCGAGCGTTTCGCTGACGCTCGGATTCTTCTTGAGGTCCAGCGCGCGCAACGATTGCACGACCTCGACCGCTTGACGCGCTAGCTCCGGCGCGAGGTCCGGCACTTTCAACTGCACGATGCGCAGTTCTTCGTCTGCGTCTGGATAGTCGATGTAGAGGTACAGGCAGCGCCGCTTGAGCGCCTCGCTGAGCTCGCGGGTGTTATTGCTCGTCAGGAAGACGACCGGCCGGTGCCGCGCGATGACCGTCCCGATCTCCGGAATGCTCACCTGAAAGTCGCTCAGTACCTCGAGCAGAAACGCCTCGAACTCGGCGTCGGCGCGGTCGATCTCGTCAATCAGCAGGACCACTGGCTGGTCGCTGCTGATGGCACGCAGCAACGGGCGCGGCAGCAGGAAGCGGTCCGAAAAGAAGACGTCCTCCTCCTGCCCGAGCCGGTCCGCGGCCTCGGCCAATGAGCGCGTGTCGGTCAGCAGGTTAGCGAGCTTGTCTCGCAGAAGCTGCGTGTAGAGCATCTGCTTGGCGTATTCCCACTCGTAGAGCGCCTTGCTTTCGTCCAACCCTTCGTAACACTGCAGGCGGACCAGCTCGCGCCCGGTAACGGCGGCCCAGGCTTTGCTCAGCTCGGTCTTGCCGACTCCGGCGGGGCCTTCCGCCAGCAGCGGCTTGCCGAGCGATTCAGCGAGGAAGAGGACGGTCGCGATTTCATCGGTGGCGATGTATTGCTGCTCGTCCAGGGCTTGGCGGACACTCTCAACCGTTTCAAACATCCCAACGTACTCCTCGGCTTGGCTTACGATACGGTATGGGAAATCCCGGCCAGCGGGTGGGTCCGCCGGGCAGGCCGGTCAATTTTTCTGATTACGCTCAATTTTATCAAGAACGCGGCGCGGTTGGGGGATTGCTTGGCGTCCGGCGACCGATACCGCGCTATGCGGCTCCCGCCCCACGCAGGAAAACGCTGCGCGGTAAGCGTTTTACAAATTCTACAATTGAGCATAAGATACAAAAACGACTTACACAACCCCGATTGGAGAGCCCCATGAGCGAGCCTGCCGCGCTGGATGACCCGCTGCGTACGCCTCCTGAAAACCCGGACGAGCCTCCCCGCGCCGCGTTCCGCTGGGCATCACTTCCCAGCGCGATCCGGCGGTTTATGCCGCAGTCGTGGGCGCAACTGATCACCATCACGATCGCGATCGTCTCGCTGGCGATCTCGCTGATCACCAGCCAGAGCCAGACGCAGCGCCAGCTCCGCCAGCAGTTGACCGACACGCTCGACCGCCGCATGGCGATCACGCTGGAGATCCAGAAGCTCAACGTGGAGCGGCTCACCACTACCGATCTGCAGCTTGCCTCCGCGCTGCAAAACGACCTCGGCATCCTCGGCGCGCAGGACTACGCGCTGATCGCGCATGCGGCGGACATCGCGCGGCAGATCCCCGACGAGGTCGAGTGGATGGACTATTCGATTCTGGCGAACGGGTTCGCGCTCGCGGGCGATCTCGAAAACGCCGAGCGCTATTACCTGGAAACCATCGGCGCGGTGCCGAGCGATTTCGCCGAGCAGTGGGCGCGCAACGGCTATGCGTGGTTCCTGTACTCGCAGCCCGCGCGGATCGAAGACGGGCGCGCGCAGTACGAAGCGATCATCACGCTGATCAACCGCATCCAGGTCGATGAAGAACTGCGCCGCAGCTATCTGGTCAACGCCTATAAGTCGTGGGCGCAGTCGGAAGCGAATATCGGGAACCTGGAGCGAGTGGACGAGGTGCTTCAGCGCGGCTGCGAAGTGGCGACGTCGTCCGAAATGGCGCGCGTGCGCGATGCGCTGACGTTCGACCTGAACCAGCTTTGGACGCTGGTGTACCAGTTCTTCGGGGCAGGGCGCGCGCCGCAGTGTGAGGTGGGCAGCGGTTAGCGATTAGC
>CAZVCM010000107.1:0-4930 GCA_964626105.1 uncultured Thermoflexus sp. | reverse complement strand
TCTTCGGGGCAGGGCGCGCGCCGCAGTGTGAGGTGGGCAGCGGTTAGCGATTAGCGAGAACTAGCAATAAGACATTCGGGCGCACGTCATATCAAGCAAACGAGGGGAACCGCACCGCGCGATTCCCCTCTCGCATTGAGCAGGGTCGTTAGCGAACCAGCGCCTCTTCCCGCGCCTCAGCGAGTGGATCGCCCTCTGTACCGTCCAGCGTCTCGCCATCTTCCTTCGGGCGGTGTTCGAGGATAATGCGCACCGTCCGGTCATACGTCAGGTAGTTCCATACCCAGTTGATGAACACGTTCAGCCGGTTGCGGAAGCCCATCAGCGTAACGAGGTGTAGCCCCAGCCACGCGATCCACGCCAGGAAGCCGGTCAGCGGGATTTTGTAGTAGATCCACGCGACGGCGCGGCTGCGCCCGATCGTCGCCATCAGGCCGCGATCGCGGTAGCGGAAGTGTTGCTGTCGCTCGCCTGCGAGCCGCCGCAGGATGTTGCGCGCGGCAAGCTGCCCCTGCTGCTTGGCGACCGGGATCAGCATCGGGTACGGCGCGCCCGTCTTGTCCTCAAGGTACGCCAGGTCGCCCACGACGTAGACATCTTCCAGACCGATCACTTCCATCGTCGGCAGGACCGGCACGCGCCCAGACTTGTGCAGCGGCACGCCGAGCGCTTCCGCCAGCGGCGACGCCTTGACGCCCGCCGCCCAGATCAGCGTCCGCGTGGGGATCGCGCGCCCGTTGCCGAGGCGCACGCTGTCCGGCGTGACTTCCTCGACCGCCTCGCCCAGCACCACCTCGACGCCCATGCCCTCAAGCTGGCGGCGCGCCGCGTCCCGCAGCTGCTCAGGGTAGGGCTGCAGCAGGTGATCGAGCATCTCGACCAGGATGACGCGGCCCGGGCTGCCGGCAAGCTGCTCGCGATATTCCTCGCGCAGCACCTTTTCGAGCAGCTCCTGGAACGCGCCCGCTGTTTCCAGCCCGGTCGGGCCGCCGCCCACCACGACGATCGTCGTCAGCGCTTCGCGCTCGGCGGGGTCGTCGCTCCACGCCGCGCGCTCGAAGTTCTTCAGCACGTGATTGCGCAGCACGACGCCGTCCGCCAGTGACTTCAGCGCGAAGCCGTACGCCTCGGCGCCTTCCACGCCGAAGGTGTGCGTCTGGCTGCCGGTCGCCAGGATCAGGAAATCGTACGGCTCCTCGCGCAGCTCGTTCTTGCTGCGGATGGTCACGACGCGGGCGTTCGTGTCGAGGTGCTCGACCTCGCCCAGCAGAAAGTGAATGTTCGACGTGTCGCGGAAGATGCCGCGCACCGGCGAAGCGATCTCGCCCGGTTCCAGGCCCGAGGTCGCGACCTGGTACAGCAGCGGCGAAAACAGGTGGAAGTTGTGCCGGTCCACCAGCAGCACGTCGACGGGCTGGCCCGCCAGCTTCTGCGCAGCGTTGAGGCCGCCAAAGCCGACGCCGATGATCAGGATGCGGGGACGATGAGTGTTCGACATGGCAGCCGGACTCCTTTCGGCTCGTCCGTGCGATGGATTGTGAATTTCGGAACGAATCAACGGCACGAAAAATCGCGCGTACGTCGATATCCAAATAAATTATACAACAATCTGATTTATTGTGGCAAATCGCACAAATGGACGCGCCGAACTCCAGCGCGATCCGGGCAGGGCAGGGAGGCGCGTGTTGTTTTGCCGCCGCTGCGCGACTATACTTCCAGGCAGGCGCGTTGCTGTGTTTCGCTGGCTGTCCCTGTCGTTTGATGACTGATCCTGTTCTTAGCTGCTCTTTGCCGGAGGCCCGACGATGCTCGTAAAAGATATGATGACGCCGAATCCCATCACGGCGACCCCCGAGACGACCCACAAGCAAGCGACCGAGTTGATGCGCGAGCATCACATTCATCACCTGCCGATCGTGGACCGGCGCGGCGCGCTGGTCGGGATTATCGTCGAGAGCGATCTGTTTCAGGCGCAGCCGTCCCCGGCGACGACGCTCAGCATCTACGAGATTCACAGCCTGCTCTCTGCCCTGAAGCTGCAACAGATTATGCGCAGCCCGGTGTACACCACGCACCCCGACTGCCCGCTGGAAGAAGCCGCCCGCCTGATGCACCAGCACAACATCGGCTGCCTGCCGGTGCTCGAAGGCGGCGCGGTCGTTGGCATCGTCACCGACACGGACATCTTCAAGACGCTTGTCGCGCTGCTCGGCGGTGGCGAAGCGGGCGCGCGCATCACGGTTGAGGTTGAGGACCGGCCCGGCGTCCTGGCGCAACTGACGCAGGCGATCGCAGATGTGGGCGGCAACATCATCAGCGCGATCACCTGGCACCAGGAAGGCAAGTCGTACATCACCATCAAAGAGACCGGCGCGGATTTCGCGCAGCTCAGCGCGGTGGTGGAGCGGGTGTCGGCGCGCGTGGTCAACCTGCTGGAGCACCCGCAGTGTGAAGACACGCCGACCGGCTAGCGGGCTTTGAGAACTCGGCTTTCCTTGCCCGGGAACGAGGGAAGGAATAAAGAACGGAGCGCGCTCCCGCAGGTTAGGCGAAGGGCCGGGCGGGGGGATACACAGGCGCGCGTTCGTCACGCGCTCTAGCGGCGCGGCGAGCCTGCTGTTTTGCAGAGCCGCAGGCTAATTCTCGCGCCACTCACGTTAATCGGAAAAGCTCGACCAATCGCTCAAACAAGGATGAAGGACTTGATGACATTAACGATTGACAGCACAATCACGCTCAATAACGGCGTAGAAATGCCACTGCTCGGCTTAGGCGTTCTTCAATCTGCTGCCGGCAGCGAAACCGAATGTGCGGTGCGTTATGCGCTGGAAGCGAACTATCGCCACATTGATACGGCAGCGATTTATGGCAATGAGCGCGAAGTTGGCAAAAGCGTGAATGCCGGTATTGTCTCGCGCGACGACATCTTCGTGACGAGTAAGGTCTGGACAACGAACCTCAGCTACGAGGGCGCAAAACACGCCTTCAATGCGTCCATGGAGAAACTCGGGTTTGACTATCTCGATTTGTACTTGATCCATTGGCCGACGAATGATTGGCGCGGCGCCTGGCGTGCGTTAGAGGAGCTGTATGAAGAAGGGCGCGTGCGGGCGATTGGTGTGAGCAACTTCTTGCCTCATCATCTCAACGAATTGCTTCAAATCTGCTCAATTCGTCCGGCAGTGAATCAATATGAGATGCACCCCTATCTCCAGCAACCCGAGCTGAGGAAACTGTGTCAGGATAACGGCATCGCCGTGACGGCCTGGTCCCCGATCATGAAAGGGCGTGTGTTGGCTGTGCCCGAACTGGTCGCGATCGGCGAGAAGCACGGCAAGAGCGCGGTTCAGGTGACACTGCGTTGGCTGCTCCAACTGGGCGTGATCGCTATTCCAAAGTCCGTGAACAAAGACCGGATTGAAGCGAACGCTGACCTGTACGACTTTGAACTCAGTGAAGACGACATGGCGACGATTAACGCGCTCGATCAAGGGGAGCGTATCGGCCCTCACCCCGATACATTTCGCGGGTAAGGTGTCGCTCATCGGTGCCGGGTGACGACCCGCCGACCGGCTAGCCCGCGCGGTCGTGGCGATACCACGCACAGCCCGCCCGCACGCGGGCTGTTTTGTGTCCCTGTGGCGCAGCGCCGCCTGACGCGCTAATTTAGTGGATTGCGCCATCCGTTGGTGAGTGTTTTCTGGGAGACTTGGACGCATGGACCAGCCCGCACCATCCCGCCCGCTGCGCACCGCCGAAGTCGCCAGAGCCGCCGGGGTGCACCCGAACACCGTGCGCCTCTACGAGCAGTGGGGCTATCTCTCGCCCGTCCCGCGCACGCCAAGCGGCTATCGCCAGTTCACGCCGATGCACGTCGAGCAGATGCGGCTGGCGCGGCTGGCGCTGCAATGGCCGTATCCAGGCGGCAAGGCGACGCTGCTCGCGCTGGTGAAAAGCGCCGCCGCCGAGGATTTCGGCACCGCGCTGGAACTCGCCTACCAGTACCTCGCCAGCGTCCGCGCCGAGCGGGCCCACGCCGAAGCCGCGATTGAGTTCCTGGAGCGGTGGGCGCAGGGGCACGCCACCGACCCCGCCGTGCCGCCGCTGCGCATCCAGGAAGCCGCCCGGCGCCTGAGCGTCACGCCGGATATGCTGCGCAACTGGGACCGCAACGGCCTGCTGGACGTCCCGCGTGACCCGCAATCCGGCTACCGGATGTATGGCGCGGCAGAGCTGGGCCGCGTGCGCGTGATCCGGATGCTGCGGCAGGCGGGCTATGGCCTGAACGCCATCCTGCGCATGCTGCTCGCGTTCGACGCGGGGGACCGCGCCAACCTGCGCCGCGCGCTCGATACGCCCCGCGCCGGGGACGACGTCTACAGCGTGACGGACCGCTGGCTGTCCACGCTGAGCGAGCAGGAGCAGCGCGCGCTGGACATCATCCAGCAGCTTGCGCACATGCTGGCGATGACGCAGCAAGACGCCACCCGCCGCCCAAAGCCGCGCGAGCGGTGACTTCGCTGCGCGCCTACTCAGCGCGGGATGCGCGCGCCTGGTTCAGCGCCAGCAGCCGCCGCAGAATCTCTTCCTCGTCATGTAGAATGTCGTGCGGCCAGCCGTACGCGTCGCACACCGCGCGGTCGAGCGCGTTGTGCAGTTCCGCCAGCCGGGGCGCGAAGCTGCCGACCTCAGGAATCCCGGTTTCGCGGAACTGCTGAAGCTCGTTGTAAAGGTTAGTCAATGTCCGCTTTTTGAGCTTGCTCTCCGGCACGCCCGGCGGGTTGAGCCACGCGTCACGCTCGGCGCTCAGCCGCGCCGCCGCCTCGCTGATGGCGCGGTACGCCGGGTGTTCGCTCGGCGCCCGCCCCGGCGGCCACGGGAAGGGGAAGGTTTCGAAGGTGGTGGTATTTGTGTAGCGTGGATCGTTCCC
>CAZVCM010000106.1:0-12771 GCA_964626105.1 uncultured Thermoflexus sp. | reverse complement strand
GCATCACGGGCCTGATTACCTTCCCGTCCAACAAGGGGGACGGCTGGGATCGCCCGATTCTGTGCGATGAGAAGGTCTTCCAGTATGGTGACGCGATTGCCATTGTGTGCGCGGATACCGAGGCCCACGCCCGGGCCGCCGCCGACAAGGTCGTGGTCGAGCTGGAAGAACTTCCTGCCTACATGAGCGCCCCAGCGGCTATGGCGGATGATGCCATCGAGATCCACCCTGGCACGCCCAACATTTACTATGAGCAGCGCATAGCCAAGGGTGACGAGACGGGGCCGCTGATGGAAAAGGCGGCCTACGTGGTGGAGGATGAGTTTTACCTCCAGCGCCAGCCTCATATGACCATCGAGCCGGATGTCGGCCTCGCCTACATCGACGATGAAGATCGGGTGACCATTCATTCGAAGAGCATCGGCCTGTACCTGCATCACGCGATGATCGCCCCTGGTCTGGGCATCGAACCCGAGAAGCTGCGCCTTGTGCAGAATCCGGCGGGTGCGACCTTTGGCTACAAGTTCAGCCCCACAATGGAGGCGTTGCTGGGCGTGGCGGCTATCGCTACGGGCCGTCCGGTGTTCCTGCGCTACAACTATCACCAGCACATGACCTATACCGGCAAACGCTCCCCATTCTTCATGAAGCTGAAGTTTGGGGCCGACGAAAACGGCAAGCTGATCGCCATGGAAAGCGACTGGACGGTTGATCACGGCCCGTACTCCGAATTTGGGGACCTGCTGACTTTGCGCGGCGCACAGTTTATGGGCTCCGGGTACGACATCCCCAACATCCGGGGCATCGGGCGCACTGTGGCAACTAACCATGTTTGGGGGGCGGCTTTCCGCGCCTACGGTTCGCCGCAGGCGTTCCTGGCTTCCGAAAGTCTGATGGATGAGCTGGCCGAGAAGATGGGCGTGGATCCGTTCGAGCTGCGCTACAAGAACATCTACCGGCCTGGCGCGACAACGCCCACCGGACAGGAGCCGGAGGTCTATAGCTTCGAAGAGATGTTCGATATCCTGCGTCCGAAATACAATGAGGCGCTGGCCCGTGCTAAGGAAAACTCCACTGACACGCACAAGAAGGGCGTTGGCGTCTCCATCGGAATCTATGGATGCGGATTGGATGGACCGGACGGGGCGGAAGCCTGGGCCGAACTGACCGAAAACGGCGCAGCCATCTACGTTACCTGGCAGGATCACGGTCAGGGCGCGGATATGGGCGCGCTTGGCACAGCCCACCAGGCGCTTCTGCCGCTGGGGATAGCGCCAGAGCAAATCACCCTGGTCATGAACGACACCGCCAAGACCCCTAACAGTGGCCCGGCGGGTGGCAGTCGCAGCCAGGTGATGGTCGGTAATGCGATCAAGGTTGCCTGTGAGAATCTGGTTGAGGCCGTGCGCAAGCCAGACGGCAGCTTCCGCACTTATCAGGAGATGGTTGCGGAGGGTTTGCCGCTGCGCTATGAAGGCAAATGGGCCGCCTCTATGGCGACCAACTGCGACGAAAACGCCCAGGGCGCGCCGTTCGCGGTCTACATGTACGGCGTGTTCATGGCCGAAGTGGATGTCGATGTGACGACCGGCAAGACTGCGGTCGACAAGCTCACCATTGTGGCGGATGTCGGCAAGATCAATAACAGACTCGTGGTGGATGGCCAGATTTACGGCGGTCTTGCCCAGGGTATCGGCTTGGCCCTGACCGAGGACTTCGAAGATATCCAGAAGCACTCCAATTTGCTGGGCGGCGGCGTGCCGTTCGCCAAGGACGTTCCGGACAACTTCGAGATCATCTACGTGGAGACGCCTCGTGAAAATGGCCCGTTCGGCGCGGCAGGTGTCGGTGAACTCCCGTTGACTTCACCGCACGTAGCCATCGTCAACGCCATCAACAACGCAACCGGCGTGCGCGTTACTCACCTGCCGGCCCGGCCCGAGAAGGTGCTCGCCGGGCTGAATGGCCATAACGGCAGCCACTAGGCCGTTCATGCGCCAGACGCTTCATTGTTAAACCGAAGTGAGCGGTACGAAATCCTGTGCCGCTCACTTTCGACAAAAGACTTTTACCATGATTGACCTGACCAATCAAAAGAAACTGCGCGAACTCGAAGCCCTGTGCATCCAGGATCACGCGCCTCCCTGCCAAGCTGCGTGCCCGGTGCACGTGGACGTGCGCGCGATGCTTGCCGCCGCCAGCCGGGGCGATTTTTCGGCGGCGCACCAGCTTTTCGCCAGAACAGTGCCGTTCCCCGGCGTGATCAGTCGCGTGTGCGAGCAACCCTGCCGGACTGTATGCACGCGGGGCGATGTGGGCGATCCGATCGAGATCGCGGCGCTGGAGCAGGCATGTGTGGCGCTGCAGACCAAGGGCCGGCAGGACGTCAAGCAGCTCCCCGCACGCGGGCAGCGCGTGGCAGTAGTCGGTGGAGGGCTCAGCGGCCTGACCGTAGCGTTTGACCTGGCGCGCAAGGGCTATGCCGTCACTGTCTTTGAGGCGGCGGACCGGCTGGGAGGCAGTCTGTGGCAGGTACCGGAGGCGGAACTGCCGCGTGATGTCATACGGGATGACCTGGCGATCCTTTCGCCGCTAGGCGTGGAGATTCTGCTGAACAACCGTATCGACGGCCCCGTGGCGTTGGAGGCTCTGCTCGGCACCTATGACGCGGTCTACCTCGGAACCGGCGCCGGCTCGATCCCAGAGTGGGGCACCCCGGCGGACGGAATTCAGCACAACCCGCTGACTTACCAGATCAACCAGACAGGCCTCTTTGCTGGAGGCAGCCTGCTGCGTCCGGCTGCCGGGCGCTCGTACATCACCTCTGTCTCCGATGGGCGGCGCGCTGCGATATCCATTGATCGCCATTTGCAGCGAGTCTCGCTGGATGCCTCCCGTTACAATGAGGGGCCGTATACGACGCAGCTTTACACCCGTACCGCAGGCATTGAACCGCTGGATCGCGTGCCGTTTGCCGGTCCGCAAGGGTATGACGCTGCCTCCGCCATCCAGGAAGCCCGGCGCTGCCTGCAATGTGAGTGTATGGAATGCGTGAAGGTCTGCGAGTACCTGGAGCAATACGGCAGCTATCCCAAACGCTATGTGCGGGAGGTGTACAACAACCTGTCCATTGTCATGGGCGAGCGCCACGCCAATCGCTTCATCAACTCGTGCGCGCTGTGCGGCCTGTGCGCGGAGGTATGCCCGACCAATTTTGACATGGGCGCGGTCTGCGCGGAGGCGCGCCGCGTGATGGTGTCGCAAAACCGGATGCCGCCCTCAGCGCACGAATTCGCGCTGCGGGATATGGCGTTCAGCCAGGGCGAGCACTTTGCCCTCGCGCGCCACCAACCAGGCACGACGCAGAGTCAGGTTATGTTTTTCCCTGGCTGCCAGCTCAGCGGCTCCGATCCGCAACATGTAGAGGCGGTCTATCGCTATCTGGGAGAGACTCTCTCCGGCGGGGTAGGGATGTGGCTGGGCTGCTGCGGCGCTCCGGCGGAGTGGGCAGGGCGCACCGACCTGATGCGGGCCTCGCTGGAGTCGCTCCGAACACAGCACGCCGAACTGGGCAGCCCCACACTGGTGCTGGCCTGTTCTACGTGTTACCAGGTTTTCAAGACACATCTGCCGGATGTGGAACTGATCTCTCTGTGGGAGGTGTTCGACGAATACGGCCTTCCGCAGCCCTCGCACGCGCGGTTAGCGGATGTGGTCTCGATTCATGACCCATGCACCACACGCCACGAACCTCAGATGCATGACAGCATCCGGCGTATTGTTGGACAGCTAGGATATGCTGTTGAGGAACTGGAGCTGAGCCGAGATCGGACCACGTGCTGCAGTTATGGCGGGCTGATGTGGTTCGCCAACCGTGACCTGGCCCGTGATGTCATCGAGCGGCGCATCCATGAAAACCAGGAGGATTATGTCACCTACTGCGCGATGTGCCGCGATTTTTTCGCCGCCCAGGGCAAGCGCACCCTGCATGTACTCGATTTGATCTTCGGCGCAGCACAGGGGGAGCGGCCTGGGTTTTCGCAGCGGCGCGAAGACCGCGCGCGGCTCAAACGCACGTTACTCAACGAGCTTTGGGGAGAGACCGTGACGGATCAGGAAGACTATGCACACATTACGCTGAAGGTAAGCGAGGACGTTCTCGCGCGCCTGGAGGAACGCCTGATTCTGCTTTCTGACGTGCAGCAAGTTATCGCCCACGCGGAACGCACCGGAACCTGGCTGCTCAATCCACAGACCCAGCACCGGCTGGCCCACTACCGGCCCGCGACAGTGACCTACTGGGTGGAATACATCCCGGAAGGTGACGCGTATACTGTGTTCAATGCCTATTGCCATCGCATGGATGTGGCGGAGGATATCAAGCCGTGACCGAGCATATCGACCTGGCAGACTCCGCTAACTGGGTGTGTGGCCGGTGTAACCGGACGCTGGAACTAAAAAAGGTCAATGTGTCGTATATGGGCAGCAGTTTCCCGGTTGACCTACCGGTCTGCCCTGAATGCGGGCAGGTCTTCGTGACCGAAGTGTTGGCGACTGGCAAAATGGCTCAGGTGGAGCAAACGCTGGAAGACAAATGAGCTCCGCAGGTTGCCGCGTTTATGAACACGACAGTGTGCACGCGATTACGGGGAAAGCGATCCGGCCCGGCGGGATAGCGCTGACGGAGCATGCGCTGAGCCATTGCTCGCTGGAACCGGGCGCCTCGGTGCTGGATGTGGGTTGCGGCCAAGCGGCGACGATTGAGCATCTGACCGATACGCGGGATGTTCATGCTATCGGTCTGGACCTATCCCGCAAGCTGTTGCTGGCAGGCCGCCGGCGCCGCCAGGACCTATCGCTGGCGCAGGGGACGGGTGACGGATTGCCATTCGCGACGGGCCGGTTTGATGTGCTGCTGGCCGAGTGCTGTCTGTCGCTGATCGATGACCGTGATGGTGCCCTGGTCGAGTTCGCTCGCGTGTTGCGTGCGGGTGGAACACTGATCCTGAGTGACATCTACGCGCGCAATGCTGAGCAAGCCCCTGTTGTGCGCGGCGCGCCGCTGGCGTGCTGCCTGCTGAATGCGCTGTCCGGTGAGTGGCTTCAGACTCAACTGCCTCAGCACAAACTACGCATTACGCTATGGGAAGACCACACGGTATCGCTCAGGAACCTAGCCGGACAGATTGTCTTCGCATACGGGTCATTGCAAGCGTTCTGGCAGGCGTTGGTGGGCGATAGCGCGCAGGCACAGAGGCTAGCCAGCACGACAGCTTGCCTGAAACTAGGTTACTTCTTGCTGCTGGCACAAAAAGAAGCCTGACAACTGGGGAGAAAGCAATCCATGGACGATCTGATGCGAATGATGAAGCTAAAACAGCAAGGGTTCTACTGCAGCCAGATACTCGTGAGTATGGGGTTAGAAGACCAGGGGAAAGACAATCCGGATCGAGTCCGCGCTGCGCATAGTTTGGCGGGTGGCCTGGGTTTTGCGGGGGAGACCTGCGGAGCCTTGACGGGAGGAGCCTGCCTGTTGGGGCTGCATTTCGGCAAAGGGACCGCTGAAGAACAAGAGTCCGCACACCTCAATACGCTGGTGCAAGCCTTGGTCAGTTGGTTTCACGAGGAATACGGGCACCAGTACGGAAGCATCCGCTGTCATGACATCCTGGCGGGTAATCCGGCCAATATGGCTGCACGCTGTCCGGGTATGGTCGTAGGCACATATCAAAAGGTGCAGGAGTTGCTGGCGCAGGCGGAAGCTGAGTCAGGTGACGAGGTGGTATGACGACTGCCAACCAGGAGACTATCGAAGCGAAAACTGAGAGTGTCTGTCCTGAGTGCCTGGCGCGGATTCCGGCTGAGCGTGTGATACGTGGCGGTGACGTTTATCTCCGCAAGCATTGTCCGCAGCACGGGCAGTTTGAAACCATTGTCTGGCGTGGCGACCCAGCCTATACTACCTGGATTCACCCCAAAATACCCGCTTATCCGCAGGCGCCTTTCACGTCGGTTGATCGGGGTTGCCCGTATGACTGCGGCTTATGCCCCGATCACCGCCAGCAAACCTGCACAGCGCTGCTGGAAGTCACACAACGCTGTAATTTGCGCTGCCCAGTCTGTTTTGCGGATGCGGGGATGAGTATTCCAGACCCCTCCCTGGATACTATCTCTATGTGGTATCAGCGCCTGCTGGAGGCTGGCGGCCCCTATAACGTGCAGCTCTCCGGCGGCGAGCCAACGCTACGTGACGATTTGCCCGAAATCGTCGCAATGGGGCGAGCGATGGGCTTTTCGTTCATCCAGGTCAACACAAATGGCCTGCGCCTGGCGACCGATCCAGACTATGTGTCCGCACTCAAACAAGCCGGGCTGGCATCCGTATTCCTGCAGTTCGACGGCACGGACGATGGCATCTACCGACATCTGCGCGGTGCCAACCTGCTTGCGAAAAAGATAACTGCCATCGAGCGGTGCGCGCAGCATCAGATCGGCGTGGTGCTTGTGCCCACGCTGGTGCCCGGCGTGAATGTGTCGGCTGTGGGCGCGATCATTGATTTCGCGCTGGCGCGCGCTCCGGCGGTGCGAGGTGTTCACTTCCAACCGATCAGCTACTTTGGACGTTATCCCCATGCGCCCGGTGATAGTCAACGCGTGACCATTCCTGAGATTATCCGCGCCATAGAGACCGAGACGGGCGGCCTGATCCCACAGACCGTCTTTGCGCCGCCAGGATGCGAAAACGCGCGCTGTTCATTTCATGGCAACTTCGTGCTGATGCCGGACGGTCGGTTGCATCCCTGGTCACAGCATGCGCCGGCGCAGTCGTGCTGCTGCAATCCGACCGACGCCGCAGAGGGGGCGGCGCGCGCCCGGAGCTTTGTTGCCACCAAATGGATTTCGCCCGATTCGATCCTGCCGGTGGCGAACGGCCCCAGCTTGGGGGAGTGGGACGTGGTACTCGAGCGCGCGCGCACGCACGCCTTTAGTATCTCTGGCATGGCCTTTCAGGATGCGTGGACGCTCGATCTCGAACGGCTGCGCGACTGCTGTATCCATACGGTTAGTCCAGATGGACGGCTCATCCCCTTCTGCGCCTATAATTTAACCAGCCGCACCGGGCAAACGCTCTATCGAGGGCATCATGCAGTTGACACCTCTGGACCCCTGGATCGCCAGCAAGATCGGAGCTAACTCGTCGCGGCTCATCCGGTCTGCCCTCGAAGCGTACCAGCTCGCCCGCCTGCAGGATACGATCCAGACACTACGGGCCAGCAGCCCGTTTTATCGGGCGCATTTGGCGGGCTGCCCCACTGAGCTAACCCGCCTGGATGATCTCGCCGCATTTCCGTTGACCACCGCGCGGGATATCCAGCAAGCGCCTTTGCAGTTTCTTTGTGTTTCTCAGGGCGACGTCCGGCGCGTGGTTACGCTTGACAGCTCAGGAACGACCGCATCTCCTAAGCGGCTGTTTTTCTCGCAGGCGGACCAGGAACTGACGCTCGATTTCTTCCATATCGGCATGTCCACTTTTACGCAGCCCGGTGACCGCGTGCTCATCTTGCTGCCGGTCGAGCGGCCTGGAAGTGTAGGCGACCTGCTGGCGATTGCGCTGGAACGACTGGGCGCGCAAGGCATCCGGCACGGGCTGGTCCGCGATGTCGCCCGGACGCTGGACGTTCTGTTCGCCACAGAGGCGAATGTGTTGGTGGGCGTGCCGACGCAGGTGCTGGCGCTGGCCCGTGCGGTGGAAGCGCGGCGCCTGCCGACTCCGCCGGTGCAGAACGTGCTACTGACAACGGATCATGTCCCGGCGAGTATCGCCAACGCCCTGGAGCAAGCGTGGGGTTGCACTGTTTACAACCATTACGGGATGACGGAGATGGGGTTGGGTGGCGGTGTCGAGTGTGTTGCCCGGCGTGGCTACCATCTTCGCGAGGCGGATCTGCTGTTCGAAATCGTCGATCCCCAAACTGGCGCGCCGGTTCCGGATGGCACACCCGGCGAGGTGGTGTTCACGACGCTCACCCGGCAGGCCATGCCGCTGCTGCGTTACCGAACCGGCGATATTAGTCATTTTGTGCCGCGTTCATGCTCATGTGGAACGTGCCTGAAAACGCTGGCACGGGTGCGGAGCCGGGTTGAGAATGTCATTACTCTCGATACAGAGATGCATCTCGCGCTGGCCGATCTTGACGAGGTGCTGTTTGCCTTCGATCCGGTACTGGATTTCACCGCTACGCTGGAGCAGGGGGATAACGCCGAGCGCTGCCTGAGGCTTCACCTGTACCTCAATGGCGCTGCGCATGATCGGCTGCTGGCGGACGTTCGGGCGGCGCTGGATACGTTGCCCGTCCTACGGTCTGGCAGACTGGCGCTCAGCCTCACGGTTGAGCCGGGCGGTGGCAGCTTACCCCTGCCCCCTGGCAAACGCACGCTCCGACGCGCAGACGACTGACACAGCGCATCTTACCTGGGCGCCTGGGCGAATCGATAGACAATAGGGTTGAGCGCATCCGAAGATGAGTCAACCCGCGTTTGATCTGCCCAAGCTTCGGATTTTTCTACACGTGGCACAAGGTGTTAGTTTTTCGGAAGCAGCGGCGCCGCTCCCGCATGCCCAGCCCTCGATCAGCCAGCGCTCTCACCGCCAGACGTTCATGCGGCTCAGCGAACGCCTAGATAGGACTGGCGTACCTCGTCCATTTTGGCTAGCTCTTGTGCCGGGCCTTCGAGGACAACGCTGCCGGTTTCCAGGATATACGCATAGTCGGAAATGTTCAGCCCTGCGCGAGCGTTCTGCTCAATCAGCAAGATAGTCTGCCCGTTTTGGTTCAGTTCTTGCAGCTTGCGGAAGACCCCCTCAGCCAGCACGGGCGCCAGCCCTAACGACGGTTCGTCGATCATCAGCACGCGCGGCTTGCTCATCAGCGCCCGGCCCAGGGCCAGCATTTGTTGCTCACCGCCGGAAAGCGTGCCCGCGCGCTGAGTCTGGCGCTCTGCCAGGCGCGGGAAGAGGGCATAGATGTCACGCAGATCGCGCTCGACTGCCCGCGCGTCACGGCGGGCGTACGCGCCCAACTGCAGATTTTCGGTGACGGTCAGGTTGACAAACACCTTGCGACCTTCAGGGACCATCGCGATACCGCGCTGCACCACTTCAAATGGGCGCAAGCCGACCAGTCTCTTGCCGTCGAAGGTGATCTCTCCCTCGCTGGGCTTGGCCAGCCCCATGATAGCACGCAGCGTGGTGCTTTTTCCTGCTCCGTTGACCCCTAACAGCGCGACGATCTGACCATCGGGTACACGCATTGAGATGCCGTGCAGGGCGTGGATGCCGCCATAATAGACATGAAGGTTGCGGACTTCAAGCATAGGTGCCGACCCCCAGATAAGCCTCGATCACACGCGGATTGCTCTGGATGTCTGCCGGTGGTCCTTCAGCGATGATCTGGCCGTAGTCGATAACGATGATGCGCGGGCAGATACCCATCACGACACGCATCTGGTGCTCGATGAGGAAGATGGTCAGCTTGAAGTGCTGCAGAATGTGTTGGATGAAGGTCATCAATTCCTCGGCTTCGGCGCTGTTCATGCCGGCTGCAGGCTCATCGAGCAGTAGCAACTGTGGATCACTGGCCAAGGCGCGCGCGATCTCCAACTTGCGCTGTTGGCCGTAGGGTAGAGCGGTTGCTTTCTCCTGCGCTAGATGCGCCAGGTTGAGCGCCTCAAGCAACTCCTCCGCCCGCTGCTGCATCGCCCGCTCTTGGCGCATGTAATGCGGCAGCCGCAGCACCGCCGAGGCTGGGTCCGCGTTTAGCCGGAGATGCTGCCCGACCATGACGTTGCCGAGCACATCCAGGCCGCCGAACAGGCGGATGTTCTGGAAAGTGCGAGCGATCCCCAACTGGGCGATCTGGTCCGGGCGCCGCCCAGTGATATTGTGTCCATCAAACCAGATTTCGCCGTCAGTGGGCCGGTAGATTCCAGTGATTAGGTTGAAAATAGTCGTTTTGCCTGATCCGTTTGGCCCGATCAGCGCGCACAGCTCGCCTGCCTGCAATTCGGTCGAGAAGTCACTGACGGCCACTAGCCCGCCAAAACGCTTGCTCACATGTCGCAGTTGGATCAAAGCCATCACAACCGCTTCCCTTTCTCTGCCATTGGTGGCGGAGGCGTCCCGCCCCGCAGGCGGGATATCCGGTGGCGCAGACGGCTGATCGCATTCAGCAGCCCATCCCAACTGAACTCGCGCTGGCCGAATAACCCCTGGCGATAAAAGAGAATGACCAGCAACAACAACGCCGAAAACAGGACCATGCGCATTCCAGGAATACCAGGCACATGTAACGGCCCCAGGTCGAAGGGTGACTCGATGGGGCGCAGCGCTTCCAGGAAGACCGTGTAGAGAACGGCGGCGATCGCGCTGCCGGTCAGGCTGCTCATTCCGCCCATCACCGTGATGCCAACAATCTGGTAGGTGAGAAAGAACATGAAGACCTTGGGATCGATCGTGCTGATCAAGTTTGCCATCAGCCCGCCGGCGACGCCGACGAAAAATGAGGATACGACAAATGCCATCATCTTGTGATAGAACAGCCGCACGCCTAACACCTGGGCAGCGACTTCGTCGTCGCGTACGGCACGCAGAGCACGTCCGTAGCTGGAATCAACCAGTCGCTTAACGACGAAGATCGTTACCAGCGCCGCTCCCCAGCTCCAATACACGTTGGTGTGGGCTGGGATGCCTTTCAGGCCCAGCGAGCCGTTGGTGATGCGTTGCCAGTTGACGAACAGGACGCGGATGATCTCGCTGAATCCCAGCGTAGCAATCGCCAGATAGTCACCGCGCAGGCGCAGCGCGGGCCAGCCAATCAAGAAGCTGGCAAGCGCTGCTAGCACGCCGCCGACCAGCAGTGCCGGCAGAAATGGCCACTCGACGTTGCGCAGCAGGGGGACGATCGGCTCCAGGAAGAAATTGGAGGCTTTCTGGTCGGGCGTCATGGTCAGCAGGGCTGCCGCGTAGGCTCCGATGGCGGCAAAACCGGCATGGCCAAGCGAAAATTGGCCGGTGTAGCCGTAGATCAGATTGAAGGTGACGGCAAAGATGGTGAAGACTGCACACAGATTCAAGATACGAAGACGGTAGTCGTCCCAGTTGGTCTGGGCGTAGACGAGAAAGGCCGCGAAGGCGACCAGCGCGACAGCGGTCAGGATGCGATTGCGGGTGATAGAAGCCCTCATGGCCTAAGCCTTTTCTGGCTCGACTTCGCCCATAATGCCTGTTGGCCGGAACAGCAGCAGTATGATCAAAATGGTGTAGGCAAAGGCATCTCGGTAGCCAGCCAACTGCGGGAAGAACGCCACAATCATGATCTCTGCGATGCCCAGCACAAAGCCGCCGATCATTGCCCCTGTGATATTGCCAATGCCACCCAGCACAGCGGCGATAAAAGCCTTCAAACCGGGCACCACACCCATTAATGGGTTGATCTGCGGAAATTTGATAGCCAGTAAAATCCCGCCTGCGGCGGCTAGCGCCGAACCGATGGCGAATGCGATCATGATCACGCGATCCGTATTGACACCCATCAGGCCAGTGGTTTCGATGTCCTTGGACAGCGCGCGCATCGCCATACCGGCTTTTGTGCGGTGTACGAAATACAACAGCGCGGCAAAGAGCAGCAGCGCAACCGCGACCGCCACGGGCGTATAACTGATGATGACGACATCCCCGATGTGCAGCGGTTTGTCGAGAAATGCTGGACGAGCAAAGGCCTTTGGCCGCCCGCTGAACACCACAATGCCCAGATTTTCCAGCAAGAACGACACCGCCACTGCCGAAGTGAAAAGCTGGATGCGCGGCACGCCACGCAGCGGGCGGTAGGCAGCCCGCTCGATGATCATTCCCAGGCCCGCTGTCAACAGAATCGCTAGCGGGAAAGCGAGCCACCAGGGTAACGCGTAGATGGCCGCTCCATAGAAGGCGACATAGGCCGCCACCATCACAATATCACCGTGGGCGAAGTTGATCAGTCGAAGGATGCCATAGACCATCGTGTAGCCGATGGCGATCAGCGCATACAACGCCCCCAGCGAGATACCGTTTGTCAGGTGTTGGAAGAAGAGTGAGACCGACATGATGTCTCATTGTCTCCGTTTTGCGGAAGCGAGGTTTCTACCCGGAAGGTGCCGGGCAATTGCGGGCAGGAGCAAACGCATGGGTCAAAAGGGGAGATGTCGGCTGGACATCTCCCCTGCTTATGACTTCGCCTGAGTTACGGCTTGACCGTCCCTACATACTTAAACTCTTCATCTTCGACTTTGAGGATGACCGCGTCTTTCACGGCATCGCCGTTCTTATCGAGCGTGATAGTCCCGGTCACGGCCTCGTAGTCCGTGGTCTCGGCCATCGCATCACGAATCGCCTGGGGATCGGCTGAACCCGCGCGCTCGATGGCATCCACGACGAGCATGTAGGCGTCATAGCCCAGCGCAGCGAAGGCGCTAGGACGCTCGTCGTATTCCTCCACAAAAACTTCCACAAACGGTTGAGAGGCCGAGCTGAGCTCCGCCTCAGGATGGTAGTGCGACGTAATCAGGATGCCTTCTGCCGCCGAACCACCGATCTCTATCAACTCTGGCGCTTCCCAGGCATCCGCTCCAAGGATATACCCCTGGTAGCCCATCTCGCGTGCCTGACGGGCCAGCAGCGCCCCATCGCCGAAGTAGCCAGGAGCATAGATTGCATCTGGCTCCTTGGACATCACC
>CAZVCM010000105.1:0-12953 GCA_964626105.1 uncultured Thermoflexus sp. | reverse complement strand
GGGCGTCCAGCAGCCAGCGGTGCAGGTAGACGCGCCGGCGCACGCCCTGCTCCATAACCGAGCCGGCGACGTAGCCGTTGGTTGTCTTGTGCCAGCGGAAGTCTTTGGCGTGATCGTAGTCGGCGTCGTCGAGGGTTGTGCGTGCACCCTTGTGCAAGCGAAGCTTTTTTGCCATGCGGGAAACATATCGGCGGAAGGGAGTGATGGGAACATGTCTACGTGAAAAACTTCTGAAATTATACCGTAGTGCAATTGCCTTCCAAGCCCCCACAGTATATAGTGTTCGCAGTGATACCTTTGCATCTAACTTTAGCATTAGACAATCACTAAATAAGATAAGCAAAGCTTCACCTCTTTCTAGAGAGGGAAATAGGGGAGAAAAATGTATCTAGATCCAGGTGCAGGGAGCGTAATACTACAGATCATTCTGGCCGCCATATTAGGGATCGGCGTGTTTATCAGAGTGTACTGGCAAAAACTCAGATCCCTGTTCCGGCTAAATAAAAAGGAAAGTGGGGCTTCGCAAGAAAGGTCCGCGGAGTAGAATGGTGGATATTCTCCCATCCTCTTTTCGCGATCCCAGCGGCTTTGTCTTTCAATCGAACGGTCAAATCTATCGGCAGATCAATCAGGTCTACCAATCAGACTACGATCACCTGCTATCGTCTGGGCTGTATGAAAAGCTCGTTAGCGAGCAGTTGCTGATTGCTCACACCGAGGTTGATGAACCGGTTCCCCAGCCTGAGACAGCGTACAAAGTCGTCCAGGTAGAGCCAATCAAGTATCTCTCGTATCCCTACGAGTGGAGCTTCTCTCAGTATCAGGATGCCGCCCTGCTGACCCTTCGGATGCAGAAAGAAGCCCTTGAACATGGCATGATCCTCAAAGACGCCAGCGCGTACAACGTGCAGTTCCACCGTGGACGCCCGATCTTCATCGATACTCTGAGCTTCGCCCAATACGTGGAAGGCGCTCCCTGGGTCGGCTACAGGCAGTTCTGCCAGCATTTCCTGGCCCCACTCGCGCTGATGGCCCGAGTTGACATTCGCCTGAGCAGGCTGATGACCACCTTTATCGATGGCATCCCCCTCGACCTCGCCAGCCGCCTGCTCCCCTTTTCGTCTCGTTTAAATTACCGGCTGCTTTCGCACATTCACCTGCACGCCATGGCCCAGTCGCGCCTCGCGGGTTCCGGTGAGGGAAGTGGCCAGCGCGGGAGATCCATCAGCAAGCTCGGCCTGATGGGGCTGGTAGAGAACCTTGAGAGCACAATTCGCAAACTGCGCTGGAGCCCCCAGGAAACAGACTGGGCGGCGTACTACGACCACACCAACTACTCGGATCAGTCATTTGAGAACAAGAAGACCGCTGTGGCTCGCTTGATTCGCCAGGTTAACCCCACCACCGTGCTGGACCTGGGAGCGAACACCGGCGTGTTCAGTCGCCTGGTGCAGGGGTTGGACGATTGTCTTGTGATCTCGATGGACGTCGACCCTGGCGCTGTCGAGATGAACTATCTGGAAGCGAAACGAGCTGGCGAGACCCATATCCTGCCCCTGGTGATGGATCTCACCAACCCGTCGCCAGACATCGGGTGGCAGAACGATGAGCGCACCAGCTTTTCGCGCCGTGGGCCTGCCGATCTCGTTTTGGCGTTGGCCCTGGTTCACCACCTGGCCATCTCAAACAACCTGCCCTTACCCATGATTTCCCGCGCGCTCGCAGACCTGGGCAGGCATCTGATTATCGAGTTTGTGCCCAAAGAGGATTCGCAGGTGCAGCGCCTGCTGGCTTCCCGTGACGACATTTTTCCAGATTACACCATTCAGGGTTTCCGGGATGCCTTCCTGGCTGACTTTTCAATCCTTGAAGAGATCCCTCTGCAGGAAACCCAGCGCACGCTGTTTTTGCTTGAAAGGAACTAGTTGAGAATGATCCAGCAAGCGAGCCGCAAAGTGGACGAGTCTATTGCACGTCACCCTCAACTCAACTTAAGCTTCCTGAACCTGATTATTCCCGGCGCGCTGATACTACTCTACAGTGGCTCCTTTGCGCTTCTCACTTTCCTCCTTTCCTCACACGTAATTTTCAAGAATGTCAATATCTTTTATTCCCTTTATCTGCTCACACTTTCGTTTCTGTCCGTGTTGCTAGCATTGCCTGTCCTGGTAATTCTAAGAAAAGTAGGACTCCTCCAACACCTGCCTCACTCCCCCCATATCTGCGGCGTAACTGCCGGCCTCTGGATTGCGCTACTGCCGCTAGCGGCTGTTACCCGCTACTTGCTGGCCAACCAGGATATTCTTTCTTTGCTCGATGTGATTGCTGTCCTGGTAGCCTGCTTAAGCGTCTCTTTTGTGCTGGTGGTTATCATTCCGGTGTTTCTAGCCAGATATTCCTCGTTCCGGCTATTGGTTAGTCTTGCTGGCGCGTTTGTCTTCACCATCATGAATATGGCTTCTATCAGTGGCTTACTATATTGGTTGGAGATGGGCAACCCAATAATCCAGCTTTCTCTGTTTGTCGCCACGGGAGCAATCATTTGGTTGCTCCTAGGGCTCAAGAATGAAAAAGAACTATCCTTAGTGGTAATAGCCTTCATTATGGGTAGCGTTGCCATCCAGCTTATGGTCCTGGACGAAACCTCTTCAGTCAACGCGACTCGCGACGCACTCCACAAATCGCAGCTGGCCGAGTTGATGGCGGACAAATACCCTATCGACACCCCGAACATCTACCTTTTGGTGTACGAGTCCTATGTTCCTAATGAAACCATGCTAGCCTATGGTATTGATAACAGCGCCCAGGAGAATTTTCTTATCGACCAGGGCTTTACTCTCTATCCACATAACTACTCTGTTGGCCCCCATACTCTCGCCTCTATGAATAGAACCTTCAATGTTACCCTCGCCCCCTCTAGGCCTAATCGTCACGGCGTATCAGGCGACGGGGTGGTTCATGATCTGCTCCGGTCCCTCGACTACCGGGTGCTGGGAATATTCCCCTATGACTACATGTTTCGCGGCGTTGGCCCACACTATGATGACTACATTCCCGAAGAAGGGGACATCGTTCCCTCTTACGAGTTACTACTTTCAGCGATATGGATGGGAGAGTTCCGCTACGAAATTGGCCTGGAAACCATCAGCAACGAGGAATATGTCCAGGCTAAGCGCGAGGTCTTCGCTGCGCCGGGGGGAGAGCCCATTTTCCTCTACACCCACTCTCGTTTTCCCGGACATACTCAAGACTCTGGGGTTTGTCAACAAAATGAGACGGAACAATATGCAATAGACCTGCGCAAAGCGAACGAGGAGATGCGGCAAGATGTCGCCGCGATCGTGGCCCACGACCCAGACGCCATCGTGATCGTCGCGGGAGATCATGGGCCATACCTCACCAAGAACTGCACGAGACTTCGAAACCATTATGATCTGGCTGAGATCACGCGGCTTGACCTCCAAGATCGCTACGGTTCTTTCCTCGCAGTACGCTGGCCTACGGAGGATTACAGTGACTATGACCAAATCACAGTATTGCAGGACCTTTTCCCAGCTATATTTTCTTGGATGTACCGCGACTCATCATTGCTAGATGCCAGGATTGAGCCAATTACGGTGGAACCCATCGCTGCCGGCGGGGTAGTCGTCCGGGACGGCGTCATCGTTGGCGGCGCCGACGACGGAGAGCCTCTATATCTTTCTGGTGATTAGCCATCCGTTATAAGCTGCCCTGAGTAGCCATAAGGAATTATCGGTGGAAGGGGATGTAAACCGAGCTGCATGTGCCCTTTCCTACCCCGCAAGCGCCCGGCTGGCTAGATCCCCTCAAACGCGCAAACAGCCTCAATCACCTGAGTCTGCTCATCTGGCGCGAGCGCGGTGTAGAACGGCAGCCGCAGCAGGCGGTCGCTGATGTCCTCGGTGACCGGGCAATCCCCCGGCTGGCCGCCGAAACACACGCCCATATCGGACAGGTGCAGCGGCAGGTAGTGAAACACCGCGAGAATACCCCGCGCCTTGAGGTGCTCAATCAACGCCTGGCGAGCGTCCAGCGAGGGAAGCAGCAGGTAAAACATGTGGTACGCCTGGTCGCAAGGCGCAGGCACGACCGGCAGGCGCACGTCATGGTCAGCGGCCCACCCTGCTAACGTCTCGGAATACGTCTCCCAGATTCGCTGGCGGGTCGCCTGAATCTGCTCGCGCGCCTCAAGCTGCACATACAAGAACGCCGCCAGCAGGTCCGAGGGGAGATAGCTGGAGCCGATGTCTACCCAGGTGTATTTATCGACCTGTCCCCGGAAGAAGCGGCTGCGGTTGGTCCCTTTCTCGCGGATGATCTCGGCGCGCTCCACGTACTGTGGATCGTTAATCAGTAGCGCCCCACCCTCGCCACACTGAAAGTTCTTCGTCTCGTGAAAGCTCTGCGTGGCCAGCGCGCCAAACGTGCCGAGGTGCTGGCCCCGGTACGTCCCAAACAGCCCGTGCGCGTTGTCCTCGACGACCGCGACGCCATGCCGCGCCGCGATCTGCATAATCGCATCCATCTCACACCCGACCCCGGCGTAGTGGACGACGAGGATCGCTTTCGTGCGCGGGGTAATCAGCGCTTCGAGGCGCGTCTCGTCGAGGTTGAGCGTATCGGGGCGGATGTCCGCGAACACCGGGCGCGCGCCGCGCAGCACGAAAGCGTTCACGGTGGAGACAAACGTGAACGACGGAACGATCACCTCGTCGCCGGGCTGGATGTCCAGCAGCAGCGCGGACATTTCCAGCGCGTGCGTGCAGGACGTGGTCAGCAGCGCCCTCGGCACGCCGAGCGACTCTTCCAGCAGACGATGGCATTGTTTCGTGAACGGGCCGTCGCCGGAGATGTGCCCCGCCTCGACCGCCTGGGCCATGTATTCAAGCTCGCGGCCCGCCAGCGACGGGCGATTGAACGGGATGTGATACTGTGTCATTCGAGCCATCCGTGGAACGTGTAGTAAGCGTGGCTGAACTCAAACCCGGTCCGCGCCCACGCTTTTTGCGAGGCCACATTCATAAGCTGCGTCGAGATAACCATCCGCGAAGCGCCCTGCTCCGCACACCAGGCTAACGCGCCAGCCATCAGCGCGCGAGAAATCCCGCGTCGTTGCATCGTAGGCGACACCGCGAAGAGTATCCCCTCACCCTCGTCCGCATCGTTCATTCGCAACGTGATCAGCCCCGCCAGAGCGCCGTCCAACTCCGCGACGAGCACCGCGTCCGCCGCCTCGCCGCGCACCGACCGCTCCGCCCAGGACGCGTATGTTTCATCCGCTGCCGCCCGGTCGAGCCGCTCGTCCGCGTGATAGTGTCCAAAGTAGCCGCGAAACGCAGCCCGTGCAAGGGCGGCCACCTGTTCCGCTTCGTCAGCGCGCGCCGGGCGGATGGTCGCGTCACTGTCGCTGAATGGGAGCGGCGTCTTCCGCAGGTCGCGCGCCCAGTAGACCAGCGTATCCATCAGCAAAAAGCCAGCCCGCTCCAGCGCATGGACCGTCTCAAAGTCCGTCGCGGCGCAGCGGGCGATGATAAACGTCACGCCATCCGCCCGGCTGCGCGCCAGCACCTCGGGCACGCGATCGGCGGTGAGGCCATCGACCCGCGCGGTGGTCACGCCGAAGCGGGCCTGATCCAGCGCTGACAGCGCGTAGCGGTACGGTTGCTCGGACATTCGCTACCTCCCCTGCTCTGGCGGCTCAAATCCGGCGCGCTCGCGGATAGCAGCGTGCGGGCGGCGCATGCTGCGGACGTGCATCCGCGCCAGGTACTCGCCAATGATACCGATCACGAACAACTGCACGCCGGAGAAGATCGCGATCACCGACGCCAGGAACGGGAACCCCGGCACGCTGTAGCCCAGCGCGAAATAGCGCATCACGACGTAGATCAGGACCGCCACGCCAAACAGCGTAAAGGCGAACCCCAGCCAGCTCGCCAGTTGCAGCGGGACTGTGCTGAAGCCGGTCGCCATGTTCACGGCGTGCGTCACCAGCTTTCGAAAAGTGTAGTTCGACTCCCCTGCCGCCCGGTCATCGTGGCGGACCGGCACCGCCGCGAAGCGCGTCGTGCCCCAGGTCAGCAGCACGTCAATCGACACGAATGGATCGCTGTACTCAGCGAAGGCGTCGCGAAGCTGCGTGCGGAACACGCGGAACGCGCTCACGTTGCGCGCGACATCCACGCCCATCGCGGCTTGCAGCGCCAGCTTGGTGATCTGCGACGCCAGCACGCGCCACAGCCCGTGATGTTCGCGCCGGGGCGTGCCATAGACCACGTCGTGCCCTTCGGCCAGCTTGTCGAGCAGCGCCGGGATCTCTTCCGGCGGGTGCTGCAAGTCGTCATCGAGGGTGATGATTACCTCGTGACGCGCCTCGCGGATGCCGCACAGCAGCGCGTTGTGCTGGCCGTAATTCCGCATCAGGTTGAGGCCGCGCGCCCAAGAATACTCGCGCGCAAGCTGGCTGATCACATCCCAACTGTTATCGCGGCTGTCATCGTTGACCAGGATCGCCTCGTATTGGTCGGTCACGCCGCGCAGGACTGGCTCTAGCCGCGCCAGCAGGTCAGGAAGCGATGGCGCGCTATTGTAGACGGGGATGATGACTGAGAGTGATATCATGACGTTCAACTTTCGGACGCGGCCTGCCGTTCCGGCGCGCGGAGCAGCCAGCCCCTTCAGAGCACCCGATAAGTTTACGCCGGGAGGGCAAAGTTTCACAGTCCGGCGTGCGGCCAAAAGCAAACCGCCCGCCTTCACGTGAAGAGGCGAGCGGTCCGGACATCATGGGGGCGCGTGTGACCTTACCCTTTGATGCCGGTCATGGAGATGCCTTCGATGAAGTAACGCTGCAGCATGTAGAAGACAATGATCGGCGGCAGCGCGGCGATCACGGCCCCGGCCATCGCCTGACCGTACGCCTGCGCGCCTTGCGCCTGACCGGGCCGCAGGCTCATGAACTGCGCGATGCCGACCGGCAGCGTGCGCGAGGCGTCGGTGCGGGTGGCAATCAGCGGCCAGAAGAAGCTGTTCCACGTCGAGAGGAACGTCACGATCGCGACGGCGGTCAGCGCGGGTTTGGCGAGCGGCAGCACCACCGACCACCAGATGCGCAGCGTGCTCGCGCCGTCCACGCGGGCGGCATCTTCCAGCTCGTAGGGAATGTTTAGGAAGAACTGGCGCATCAGGAAGACGCCGGTCACGTTCGCGCCGACCGGCAGCACGAGCGCCAGGTACGTGTCGGTGAGATCGACCTCGGCAAACATCAAGAACAGCGGGACAACCGTGATCTGCATCGGCACGAACAGCATCGAGAGGATGATGCCGAAGATCACGCTGCGCCCGGCGAAGTGCATCCGCGCCAGCGCATAGCCCGCCAGCGAATCCAGCAGCAACACCAGCGCCGTCGCCGCGCTGGAGACGATCAGGCTGTTGAGCGTCCAGCGCAGGATGGCGAAGCGCTCGAAGACGCGCTCGTAGTTCTCCGTCGTGAAGTTGCGCGGGATCCAGTTCACATCGATCGTCGCGATCTCGGTTTCCGGCTTGAACGAGGTCGAGACCATCCACGCGATCGGCGCCAGCATCAGCAGAATCAACAGCGCCAGCAGCGCGTACCAGATCACTTTGATCAGCGTCTTCGTCGTCATTGCGAGGCCGTCCCCGTCACACCGCGCCGGTAGAGATACGCCTGCACCAGCGCGAACACAATCAAGATCGCGAACAGCAGCGTCGCGATCGCCGCCCCATAGCCCATGCGCAAATTCTGGAACGCCGTGGTGTAGATGTACTGCACGAGGGTCAGCGTCGCGGTCCCCGGCCCGCCGGAGGTCATCACGTACACCTGATCGAAGACCTGGAACGAGTTGATGATCGTCAGCATCAGCACGACGAACGTCGTCGGGGCCAGCAGCGGGAGCGTGATATGCCGCAGCAACCGCCACGAGCTGGCGCCATCAATCCGCGCCGCCTCGTAAAGCTCCGCCGGGATATCCTGCAGCCCCGCCAGAAACAGCACCATCCCATAACCGACCGTCCACCAGATTGTCGTCAGGATGATGCCGTACATCGCCACGTCCTGGCTCACCAGCCAGGGCTGCCCTGCAATGCCAAGCTGCTCCAGGTAGACATTCACCAGCCCGAAGTCCTTTTCGAGCAGCCACGTCCACAGCACGCCGACCACCGTTGACATCAGGACGTACGGCGTGAAGGCGGCGATCCGCCCCAGCGCGCGGCCCTTGTGCGGCTGGTTGAGGAAGATCGCCAGCGCCAGGCTGAGTATCACCAGCAGCGGAACCGTCAGCCCGGTGAAGAACGCAGTGTTCTTCAACGCAACTTCGAGGCGCGGGTCGATCTGCATCAGGTCATAGTTGGCCGTGCCGATCCACTCCGGCGAGCCGACGATCGACCAGCGTGTGAACGACATCGCCAGCCCAAAGAGCGACGGCCCCAGCCTGAACGCCAGAAACACCAGCAGATAGGGCAGCAGAAACAAGTACGGCGTCCACCGCGAATAGAGGTGTGACGACTCGCCTGCGGTGGCCCCTGCGCGGGGACGTGGGATGACTCGCATAGCCGCTCCAGAACTCTGTGACCTTACTCTGAGCGCGCTCCCGGCGCGTTCCTTCGCCTGTGCCGGGCGGGGAAGAAACCCAGCCGTGGATCGGAAGGATGGGGGCTGCGCCACCCGCAGGCAGCGCAACCCCGCACCGGCGGAAAACCGTTACGGCTGCATCAAGATGAAAGTGATCTCGTCGCAGGCGGTCTGCGCGGCGGTCGCCGGATCGGCCTGCTCTAGCATGATGCTCTGCGCCATAACCATCATCGGCGTTGGCGCGTTCGCAGCGAAAATCTCGTTGAACCGCGGGATGTTGGGCAGGAAGACCTCGTACGGCATCATTTCGATGAAGGCTTCACGCCCGTACATCGACGCAAATTCCTCAGACTCCATCACCTCGCTGAAGGCCGGAAGCTGCCCCGCCCCCGCCCATGAGGTCGAGTTCGCGGCCAGCCACTCGATGAACTGCAACGCTTCGTCGCGCTTCTCCGGGTCGGCCACGTTCGCCGGCAGCGTCAGATTATGCGCGCTGCCCCACACGGCGTACGCCTCGTCAAAGACCTGCGGGTACATCGCGGATGCCCAGCGGAAGCCAGACTCTTCTTCGGCAGCCTCAAGCGCGGGCATCTGCCACGGGCCATCGATCATCATCGCGGTGCGCCCAGAGAGGAAGTCCCGCGCGTAGTCGGTCTGGCCCTGCGGGGCGATGTGGTGCGTGTAGACCAGGTCCTGAAGGAACTGCCACGCCTGCGCCGCCTTGTCGATGTCCATCGCGCACTGCGCCCCGTCTTCGGAGATCAGCTCGCCGCCAAGCTGGCGATAGAGCGCCCACCACTGGTAGAACGAGTGATGGTTCGAGTGCATGTTGATCGCGTACTGGACGACGTTCCCCGGGTCGAAACCCTCGTCATCGGGGTGGTTGCCGTTCTCGTCGACCGTGAGCTGCTTGCCGATCTCGATCAGCTCCTCACCCGTCGCGGGGGGCGCCTCGATCCCGGCTTCCTCGAACAGATCGAGATTGTAGTACAGGCCGTGCATGTGCAGGTCCAGCGGGACAGCGTAGAGCGCGCCCTCATAGATGTTCGGATTCCACGCACTCTCCAGATAGTTATCCGGCGAGAGAATCTCGGACTCCGCGATCAGATCGTCCAGCGGGGTGAGCAGGTCCAGCACGATAAATTGCGCCAGCTCCTGGGGATGCATCGCCAGGATGTCGGGCGCCTCGTCCGAGGCGGACGCGACGACAAACGCGTCATACAATGGCGACCACTGCTGGCGGGTCAGCGTGACCTGGATGTTGGGGTGCTCTGCGTTGAATTGCTGCACCAGACCATCCATGATGTCACCGTCCGGGCCGGTCCACCCGCCCCAGAACTCCAGGGTGACGGCGTCGTCATCCTGCGCGCTGACCGCTGCGGGGAGCATCAGCGCCAGCACCAGCAAGAGGACGCCCAGTGTGTGTCTTCTCTTCATCATCCTCCTGCGCTCCTGAAAGCTCTCTATGGCTACAGACTGGCAAACCTCGGGGTTCCTTGAGCAGTAGGGCGTTGGAATCGCGCCTCCTTTCTGTGTGGGTTTCTCTGTGCGTGCGGTGGTCGATTTAGGCTGCGTCAAGCGGCACGCCTAACGCCTGGAGCGCGTGCCATTTCTGGCGGGCAATGTCTTCGGAAACAGGCGCCAGTGGCGCGCGGACCGTCCCGACCGGCAACCCCCGTGCGGCCAGGATCGCCTTGAACAGCGAGAGGTCCCGCCCGTCTTCGAGCAGGTGGCGCACGTGGTTTACCTGCGCTTGCAGCGTGCGAGCGCGCGGCAGATCGCCGGATGACGCGGCGCCGTAAAGGTCCACGATCAACTCCGGCACGAAATTCGCGTTGCCCGAGACGCACGCGTCAATACCCAACGCTAGCGCGGCAAGGATGTCACCATCGCCGCCGCTCGCCGTGTTGAACGCGCCGCCGCGCAGGTCCATGCAGCGCAGCAGGTTTTCAAGCTGGCCGCCGCTGTCCTTCATGCCGATCACGTTTGGGCACGCCTCAGCCAGCCGCCGGACCAGCCCGGCGGTGATCGTGTTGCCGGTCACGCCGGGGTTGTTGTAGAGATAGATCGGGAAGTCTGGCGCGGCTTCGCACACCGCGGCGAAGTGCAGGAACAACGCGTCATCCGAATAGTGGAAATAATACGGCGTGATCAGCGCCGCAGCGTCCGCGCCGGTCGCCTGCGCGTGCCGGGTTAGCGCGATCGCTTCCTGCGTGGTGATCGCGCCGGTGTGGATGATGACCGGGACGCGCCCATCCGCCGCCCGCACCACCGCCTCGGCCAGCGCGCGCCGCTCGTCGGTGGACAGCAGCGGCCCTTCGCCGGTCGTCCCGCCAGGAAACAGGCCCTGCACGCCGCGCGCGATCAGAAACTCGACCAGCCGCGCCAGCGCAGCGTGATCGAGCGCGCCCTGCGGGTCAAACGGCGTCAGCAGCGGGACGATGATGCCCTTGATACGCAAGCTCACGGCTCACTTCCCCTTCCAACAGCCACGCTTCATCTAGCCGCGCATAGGCGATATGCTCGCGCCGCGCGGTATAGACCAGATGGATCGCCTCGCCGGTTTGCAGGAGCGTGGGATACGAGTATTCGGCGAGGTCGTCTTCGAGGGTACGCTTCCAGCGCCAGCATTCGTCTTGGTCTGCCAGCGCGACGACCAGCGGCGTGCGCAGCCGGTCGCTGTCGTTGAAGGCCAGCGCCAGCCGCCCGCTCGCCAGCCGGATGAGGTCGATGCCAGAGTTCGGGTTGGGGATGCCGGTCGGCGTGGGTGCGGACCAGCTCTCACCCCCGTCCGCCGACTCGCTGCGCCAGATCACGCCGCCTGCGCCGCCGGGTCGCAAGTACGCCAGCAACCGTCCGTCCGCCAGCGGCACGACGCACGGGTGAATGTTGCCGCTGGGCGTGGTCATCGGCGCGGTGCGGCGCCACGTCTGCCCCTCGTCGTCGGAAAGCAGCATGAACGACTGCCAGGCGCGCTCGTCATAGACCGGCAGAATGATCCGGTTGTCGAGCGCGAGCGGCTTGCTGCGAAACATCAGCCCCGGCGCGTCCATCAATCGCTCGGCGGGCGACCATGTCACGCCGCCATCGTGCGAGCGCTGCCAGTGCGGGATCGCGCTCGTCCAGTCGCGCTCCATGATCACGTTGAAGAACAGCCACAACGCGCCATCCGGGCGCGGCAAAAAGACCGGCTGCCCCATCGAATAGCCCGGCGCATCCGCGATCACAGCGGGCGCGCTCCACTGGCTCGCGTCGGGCGCGCGGCGAGCGGCCAAAATCGCGACATCGGGCGCGGTCTCGTATGCGCCGCCAAACCACGCGCACAGCAGCGTGCCGTCCGCCAGCGCCGTCAGGGTCGCGCAATGCGCCATCGGGCGGTCGTCAAGCTGCGTGAAAACGGGCGCGCGCTCAATCATGGGATGATCGGTCCTGCCCGGCGGCGAGGCGGCGTTTGGGCTGGGGCTGCTGCGCGCGCGGCGCCCCGGCCACGCGGGACGGTGTCGCCGGTACGTACCCCATCCGCCGCGAGATATCCTGCGCGGTGGCGACGATCTGCGGCGCGAGGTCGTCCAGGCGGCGGCGGATAATCTCGCGATCTGCGCCGGAGATGCTGCACGCGCCGATCACCTGCCCGCGATGGTCCAGCAGCGGCGCGCCCAGGCAGAAAGTGCGAACCTCGTGCTCCTGGTTGTCAATGGCGTACCCGCGCTGGCGTGTCTGCTCGAGGTCGGCCAACAGCGCGTCGAAGTCCGTCATGGTGTGTGGCGTGAAGGCGGGCATCCCGGTCCGCGTCACGATCGCCTCGATATCCTCGTCTGGCAACGCCGCGAGGATCGCCTTGCCGACGGATGTGCAGTGCAGCGGCGCGCGATCGCCCACCGCTGAGCGCGCCAGCAGCCGCCGCGAAGACTCGACCGCGTAGATGTACAGCGCGCGGTCGCCATCGTGCACGGTGAGGTACACGGACTCGCGACACAGGTCAGCCAGCTCGCGGATCAGCGGCGCGGCGCGGTCTCGCAGCTCGACGTTGACGCGCACGCCCTGCCCCAGCGCAACAATCGCCGGACCCAATGCGTACGCCTCGCCATCGACCCGCTCGATGAACCCTTCGGACACCAGCGTTTTGAGGATGTTATGCGCGGTACTTTTGGGCAGGTCTAGGCGGCGGCTGATCTCGGCGAGCGTCAGGCGCGGCTCGGCGCTGCTGAACAGGCGCATGATGTGGATAGCTTTGACAATGGATTGAATCACGTGTAAATGTTCCGCATTGTTGAACGCTATTCGGAATAACAGAATCTGCTCTTAGCTTACAGGATTTGCAGCAGCGCTGTCAAGCGGTGGC
>CAZVCM010000104.1:0-12989 GCA_964626105.1 uncultured Thermoflexus sp. | reverse complement strand
ATCGTCTCACCCCCGGCGAGTAGATACACCGCGCTCGCAACCAGCGCCATCACAACCGCCAGCGCGCTCGCCGTCAACCCGCCCACCAGCAGCCAGGGCGTGGGGCGGCGGCGCGAGCGTGGCGCAGCGCGGCGCGAGTCAGAATGTGGGATGGATGGCCGCTGCATGGGCCGGGCCTGGAGTGCCATGTCTTGCACCTTCGTCGGGATCATTCCGCTCGTTTTCGAACATCTGGGTCTATTTTATCGTGCCGTCTGGTCCCGCGTTGGACGCATGGCGCGTGCAAAACCTGCGCCCACCCTACGCCCGTGCCACGCGCCGCGATGTGCTAACCTCTGTGCAACTTGAAATGCAGCATAGGGAACAGAAGCGCATGAAATCGCGGCAGGAGATTTCGGCGGGCGGCGTGGTGTACCGGCGCGGCCCGAACGAGACCGAGATATTGATCGGCAAGGCGTCGAGCTACCAGCGCTGGGTGCTGCCGAAGGGACTGGTCGAGCGCGACGAGAGCTACGAAGACGCGGCGGTGCGCGAAGTCGAAGAGGAGACCGGTGTTCGCGTGCGGCTGGTCGCGCCGCTGGGCGAGCCGGAGCGTTATATCTACACGGCGCTTGGCGTGCGGGTGTTCAAAGCGGTGTATTACTACCTGATGGAATACGTCGCAGGCAGCGAGCAAGACCACGACCATGAAATGGACGAGGTCCGCTGGGTGACGATCGATGAAGCGCTGGACTTGCTCGCCTACGACGGGGCGCGGAACGTTGTCCGACGGGCGCGGGCGGCGCTCGCAGAGCAGGCGGATAGCTGAGCCACGTAACGAAAAACAGCCCGGCGCTGGGCCGGACCGTCCGTATCAATCGCGAAGCTGGTACTCATAATACACGCCGCCCTCGCCGGAGCCGCGCCCGTACAGATGCCACTCCGGAAAATTGAAGTCTGCGGTCACCGAGCGCGGCCTGAGCAACACCGCTTGCAAGAAAGACCGCAGGTCGCTCACGCCATAGAGGTTCACATCCACGCCCCAACGCTCCATTTGATCGAAGAATGCGGCGCGCTGGCGGCCTCGCCAGTCAAGCGAGAACCGGTTCATCCCCCATGCGCAGAACATCTCAACGATCTCCCGCGTCTTCTCCGGCGCGCTAACCGCCAGTGGCTCCAGGAAGCTGATCGGCGCCTGGACAATTGCGCCCGGATGCGCTTCTGCCAGCCGCCGGAAGCCGATCTCGCCCATGAGCGGTACGTAGGCATTCAACCACAGCCGGTCGTCGGAGAAGCCGTGCCGCTGTACCAATGCCAGCGAAGGCTCAATCAGCTCCGGCCCGGCCTTGAGATCAAGCTTGACCGATTTGCCCGCCGCCGCCAAGCGCGCCAGCAGGTCATCGAGCCGCAGCCACCCGTCCACCTCATCGGACGAGGGTGCGAAGTCGTCGTGGTGCAGCACAAGCTCACCGCTGCGCGGGTCGTGGTGGATGTCGCACTCGCCCCATTCGATGTCGGACGCAAGAAACTGGCGCAGGTTCGCGTCGTCGTTAAGGCCGTGCCACACCAACTGCACATCAGTCGGCAGCGTGCGCGGCGAGGCGATCGTCGTCAAATCGTACTGCGCGCCTGACACCGCCTCACCGGGCAGCAGCGAGCCGCGCGTCTCGTAGATCGTCCGTGCGTGCAACAGCAAAATCTCACGCGCCGCGCTCAACGCGCCGATCGCACGCAGATTCTCCGGCTCGTTATCGATTACCGCGACCACGCGATACCCCTGCGCCTGAAAGTCGATCACGCCGCCGACTTTCGCATCGGGGACGCGCTGCTGCCAGCCGTGCGGGTTCATGTGGAGCAACTCGTCGCGGAAGGAGACGCGATGCGGCGCGCCAAGCTGGTTTAGCGAGGCGAGGGTCTCGGCACGGATCGACTCCGGGCGCCCGGTGTTCAGCCCGACGGTAACACCCGGCTGGCTCTGAATCCAGCGGATGATATCGAACACGCCTTCATAGGGCTGGTGCGAGCGCAAGACCGCCTCACGCGTCCAGCGATGCGCCTGATACCAGTCGATGATCGCCTGCTGGTCGACCGGTGCCACGTTCAGATCCGCCATCAAACGCGTGACGTGATCTTCGTGCACGGTGATATCGTCGGGTCGCAGGCGGTCGAAGAATCGCGTGTTGTGCGCGGCGTCATACGCCTTCAGCGTGTGATACACCATGTAGCGCATATCGAGGATCGTACCATCGACATCAAACAGAACCATCAACCGGTCGTCGGGATACCGGCGCCGCATAGTTCGAAGGTGCGCAGACAGCGCTGCCATCCAATCGTGCATAGAACTCTGCGCGCGACCGGGTTCGGGCCGCGCGCCTGCCTCCTCTCGTCGTTCCACTCTCGCCAAGCACCGGAGTCCGATCTATAATTCGCCGCGTTTTGACGCCGGTACTCGCCAGGAACGCGATGCATGATTGAGCCTACTCTTGAACACTTGCTAACCGCCGAGCCACCCAGCGAAGATCGCGCCCTTGCGGCGCGCGCTGCCCCGCTGCTGATGTTCGATACACACGAGCCGTTTCTGCCCCAGGCAGCCGGATACACCGTATTTCGCGCGGACGCCGCCTCGCCCTCGTTTCCGCGCGAGGTGACTCTCAACCCGCCGGGGCGCACCGGAGTCACCACCGCGATCGAATACGCGATCTGGTGGGACTGGGATATCGGCCACCTCTACGAACTGGAGCACGCGTGGGTGTACCTGGACGCAGCCGAGCGCGTGATCGACGCCGAGGCGAGCTGGCACGGCGGCTATCACACAATGCGCGCCCACGACGAAATACCCTTCAGCGGCGAGCGTGTCCGCCTGTTGTCGGAGCCGGGCAAGCACGCCCTGGCGCCCAGCGCGGACTGGTTTGAGCGCCGCAGCGCCGAAACGCGCGACGAATGCGCGCGCCCGGGCAAAGGCGGCGTCTGGGTCACACCGCTGTTCGAGAGCGCCATTCACGACAAATCTCCAGCAGCCGATCGCGCGGTGCAAGCGCACCTCGCCAGCGCCGCCTTCCAGCCGAGCTTTGAGTTTACACAGGCGTTTCAAATCGGTGAAGAGCACCTTGTCGCCTGGCCGCGCATGTACGAGTGGATCCCGCGCCGCGTTGCGTGGTGGGTGCGGCGGCTCCACCCCGAAGCGCCTGGATAGCTCACGCCCACAACAGCGACTGCTGCGTCTGCGCGTCGAAGAACTGAACCTTCTCGGTATTCAGTCGCAGCACGATCTCGTCCCCGGCGCGGACCTTCATCTCCGGGTCGGCCAGCACATGCAGGCGCGTGGCCCCGTCTAGCTCGACGTCGAGCAGATCGTCGCGTCCCAGCGGCTCCACCACAAACACCCGTCCGCGCACGTTGCCCGCCGGATCGACCGTGATATCTTCCGGGCGGATGCCCATCACCACTTGGCCAGTACCCGCGGCCGCACGCTTGCCCCGAGCCTGCGGCAGTGGCACGCGCATCGCATGATTGCACGCAAAGTATTCGCCACCTGCCTGCTCGATCTCCACATCCAGGAAGTTCATCGGCGGGTTGCCGACAAACCCCGCGATAAACAGCGTCTTCGGGCGATCGTAGAGATCGTCCGGCGTGTCGAACGCCTGCAGCTTGCCGCTCTGCATTACGGCGATGCGGTCGGCCATGGTCATCGCCTCGACCTGGTCATGTGTAACGTAGATCGAGGTAATGCCCAGCTCCTTTTGCAGGTGCTTGATCTCGGCGCGCATCACCAGCCGCAGCCGCGCGTCGAGGTTGCTCAGCGGCTCGTCGAACAGCAGCACATCCGGCTCCTTGACCAGGGCGCGACCCAGCGCGACGCGCTGTTGCTGCCCGCCGGAGAGCTGCCCTGGCCGCCGGTCGAGCAGGTCACCAATCCCCATTTTGTCCGCGACAGCTTGTGCCCGCGCGATCTGTTCCTGCTTGGGCACTTTCTGCAGCTTCAGCGGATACGAGATGTTGCCGAAGACAGTCATGTGCGGGTACAGCGCATAGCTCTGGAAGACCATCCCGATATTGCGATCCTTGGGCGCGACCTGGTTCACAACCCGGTCTCCAAAGCGAATCAGGCCCGCAGTCGGGCGGTAGATACCCGCAATCATTAGCAGCGTCGTGGTCTTGCCACAGCCAGACGGGCCGAGAAAGGCGACGAACTCACCGTCTTCAATATCGAGGCTGATGTCGTCCACGCCGACGACACTGCCGAACTTCTTGGTCAGGTGTTCAAGCGCGATCCGCATGTCTTGCTACCCCTTTACGAGCTGCCTTTCGTACCGCCCGCGTAGATATTCAACAGGTATTCCTGCGCGAAGATGAAAATGATAAACACTGGCAGCATCTGGAACAGCCCGACGGCGGCGATCTCGTTCCAGTTGACCGGCGCAGTGTCGGACGTCAGTTGGTTGATGTACACAGCCAGCGTCGCGGTTTTCGTGCCAATGCTATACGTCTGCGGGATCAGGTACGCGCCCCACCCCGAGATGAACGCGAAAATGCCGAGCGCCAGCAAGCCGGGCCGGATCTGTGGCAGCAGAATTTCGTAGAACGTCCGCCAGCGCGATGCCCCGTCGATTAGCGCCGAGCGCTCAATATCCCACGGAATACCGTCGAAGAACCCTTTCATCAGCCACACGCCGAGCGGTAACTCGAACGCCACCATCACCAGCGCGATCCCCCCGCGCGTGTTAAACCCGAAATAGTCACCAATAACCGGGATTGTGCCGATATTGCGTAGCACAAAGAAGATCGCGATCAGCAGCGTCACCGCTGGAAAGCCGTGCAGGATCAGCGTCAGCGAGAGGAACGCCCGCCGCCCCGCGAAATTCATGCGCGACAGCGCGTAGCCCGCCATCGACGAGACTAGCAGCACGATCGCCATCATCGACACCGCGATCACGAACGTGTTGAGCGTGATCGTCCAGACACTCGGGTTGGAGCCAGTCGCCTCGCGCGTGAGGAACTCCCAGTTGCGCAGCGTCAGCCCACCGATCTCGCCCTGCGCGTTGACCGGCAGAATACCCTCAGTGCGCACGGAGAATGTCGCAATCAACAGCCAGACGTAGCCAAGCACCAGAGGCAGCATGATCACGATCAGCAGCGCGTAAGGCGTCCACCCGCCCGGCCAGAAGACCGCGAGCACCGCCACAACCAGCGCGATGAGCAGCCCTACCAGCAGCGGGAGCAGGCTGATCTCCATCATGGTGGATACTTGAACCGGGAATTGCTGTTCCTCTCCATCGCGCTCCACGCGCAGGCGGATCACGTCTCCCGCCTTCGACTGGTTTACAGTCGTCTGCAGCTCCGACAGCGTCACCTCGGCGCGGCGAATCCCGGTGATCAGGTCGCCCTCTTCAATTCCGGCTTCGGCGGCGGCCCCATCCTCTATCACACGCTCGACCAAAATCCCCGCATCAGTCTGGCGCAGCGTCGCCGCAAGCGTTGGGCGCTCCGAGAACGGCCCGATCTGAAACACAAACTGGCCCATCGTCACCAGGACATACACCGCCGCCCCCGCGAGCAGCGCCGCGCCAATCGCCCGCCGCCGGTTGAACTGTGCCAGCGGCTTCATCTTCATTCCGGCCACAGCGTAGGCTGCAAACGGCGCGATCAACATCAGCAAATTGGCGACAGCGCGAGTAAACGTCTCGTCAACGGTGGTCTCGGAGCCGAGCAAACGCGGCGCGTTTTGGATCAACGGCTCCAGCACGCGGAACACGATCACGCCGATCTCCAGCGCCATCACCGTGATCAACGCGCTGAAGACCGCCTGGAATACCAGCTCCCCGATCCCGATCCGCTCGTAGGTGGCAGCGTCGGACGAAACCACCGGACGCTCGCGAGAAAGCAGCCGTGTTGTCATCACAGCACCTCGATCTTCGGCTCAGCGACCAGCTCGTTAAAGCGGAACACGCGCATATAGATCACCGCCATCACTACGCCGATCGCCACCAGCACCACCGCAAACGCAGAGCCATAACCCCATTGCGCGTTGGCGAAATACGTGTTCAGCGCGCGGTTGTATGCAGTCAGTGACCAGACTTCGGTCTGGTACAACCCCGGCCCGCCGCCAGTCAGCAGCAAGATATACTCGAACGAGGTTAGCAGCGAGAGCGTCTGGTACGTCACCACGAATAGCAACGGCCAGCGCAGCAGCGGCAAGATCACATAGCGGATGCGCTGGAAGATTGACGAGCCATCCACCAGCGACGCGTTGAGCAGGTCCTTCGGGATCGACTCAATGGCCGAGGTGAAGATGATCATGCCAAACGACGCGCCGATGAAGCCGTTCACCATAATTACAAACAGCCACGGCTGGTCCTGGTAATAATTCACTTCCGGCTGGCCGAGCGCCGCGTTAAACTGGTTAATGATCCCGAACGGCGCGACGGCGATGATCCGACGCCACATCAGGACGTACACCGCTGGGGACGTAATGCGCGGCAGGATCCACAGCGCGCGGAAGAAGAATCCGGCGCGGCGGTTGATGTGCGAACTCAACAGCGAGATGACCAGCGCCAGCCCAACGTTAAAGAATATCAGCGTGCAGAAGACGTAAAAGAGCGTGTTAAACAGAATCTTCGGCGCGAATTGATCGCGGAACATCCGCTCAAAATTGTCAAAGCCGACGATATAAGACGGCTCGTCCACCACGAAGCTGAACGATCCCAAATCGATGTCGATGTCCGAGCGCAGCATCGCCACGACGTCGGTCGTGAAATTAGTCGTCGAAAGGTTGGTGATGCTCAGGAACAGGATCAGCAACATCGGGATGAAGAAAAACAGGATGACCATGCACCCAGCAGGCGCGAGGAAGCCGTAGGCCGTCAACTGCGCGCGCAGCGTCTGGCGGCGGCTGCGTGCCGGGGCGGCCAGGCTACCCTCTCCGGCCGAAAGGGAATCCTGTATGGCTGAGTCTGGGGCTGCCATAACCGGTCACACTCCTATCCGTAGCAGCAACCATCAGGGGCGCCGCAGCGCCGCGCAGGTCGTACGCGGCCATCTGTGGGGGAACGAGCCGAGGGCGCAGCGCCCTCGGCCGCATTAACGTATCAGTAGATCACGATCCGCCAAGCGAGCTTAGCGGATCTCGATCCCTTCAACTTCGTTCTGAAGACGATCCACCACGACGTCGAGCGCAGCTTGCGCGTTCAGCTCGCCACTCTCAACCGCTTCGATACCGGTCCAAAACGCCTCAGACCAGGCGCCCCAGTTCGGGTGGTTCGGCAGGAACACAGCGTAGTCCAACATCGGGTGCGCTGCCGCCAGGAACTCGCTCTCCTGGTATTCCGCCGAGTCAAGCTGCGCGTTGAGAATACCCAGATGCGCGCTGCCAATGGCGTGACGATTGTTCGCCTCAGGCGTGGTGATTGCCGCGAGCAGCGCCATCGCCACATCGGGATGCTCACTGCTGGAGCTGATCATGTAGCCGAGCGGGTGCGTCACGGTGATCGGCTCGCCGCTGTCCATCGCGGGCACCAGGGCGAAGCCCATGTTTTCCCACAGATAGTCCTCGCCGCCGCTGTCCGCAACGTAGTTCACCGCCCAGTCACCCCAGAACCAGGTGCCGCCCAGCGCAAACAGAGCCTGCTCTGCCGGAGCCACAGTCGTGTGCCAATCCGGCCACTCGATGCCCAGGTGCGATCCGTTCATGATCCCACGATCGCGCGCGTCCTGCAGCATTTCGAAGACCCGCAGCGCAGCGGCCTGATCAAAGACCAGGTTGCCTTCTTCGTTCACAACCTCGCCGCCCATCCCGGCGTAGAAGTAGAGGAAATCGCCACCGTTCACCGGACGGTGCCAGAAGCCGTAGCCTTCTTCGACGACGCCCTCGTCAACCGCCTGCTCGGCGATGTCAAACACGTCAGCCATCGTGACCTCACCGCTGGCGATCTGCCCAGGGAGCGCGTCGATCTCTTCCTCGCTCCAGCCGAGGTCAGCCAGCAGCAGCTTGCTGAAGAACAGCGGGCGCGCCTCAGCGTCTTGCGGAACACCGTAGATCTGGCCGTCCGAGAACTTCATCGACTCCCACAGGCTGGGGACGACATCCTCGAATGCTTCGTGCTGGGCGATCAGATCGTCCAGCGGGATGATGAATCCGGCAGCGGCCCACGCGCCGATATCCTCATGCCCGGACAGCACGATGTCGACCGCTTCACCCGCTTCCGCCGCCAGTTGGAACTCCTGCTTGTACGGGCCCCAGTCGGCGTTGTCCTGAATCAGTTCGAGGTTGATGTCAATGCCAAGCTCCGCCTCGACCTCTTCCTCGACCTCGGCGAAGTTGTTGCAGCGCCAGTCTTCTGTGGGCGGGGTGGACTTGCAGCGAATCCGGATAGTCACCGAATCCTGCGCGAGCACCGCTGAGAGCGGTGCGAGTGAAAGCACCATCGCAACAACCAGTAACAGGGGGAGAATACGGCGTGTTCTCATTCGTCAACTCCTTTTCGGCTAATCCATTCGGTAAAGCGTACCGCACGTCCAGCGCCGTAAGCCGGGCGCGCGGGGACCACCTTTGATAGTATGCCGAAAAACGCGTTCGGGCAGCCCTAGATTTCGCTGAGCTTGACCGGGCGCCCTTCAAGCAGCGATTTCTTCGCCGCCAGCGCCATCACGACCGGAATGCGCCCGTCCGATGGCCCGACTGGGATCGGCGTGCCTTCCACGATGCATTGCACAAAGGCGCGCATCTCGCGCTCGTAGCTTTCGGTATAGCGTTCCATGAAGAAGTTGAGCGGCAGATCGCGGCAGATGTTGGTCGCGGTGCTGAATGTTACCTGGTTCGGATAGACGTTGCCAGACGACGCCGCGCCCTTGCTACCCAGCACCTCAACGCGTTGATCATACCCATAAACCGCCTGGCGGCTGTTATCGATCGTGCCGATCGCGCCATTGGCGAACGTCAGCATCACAACGGCAGTGTCCACATCGCCAGCCTCGCCAATGCGCGAGTCGATTCGCACCGCGGCGCGCGTGTAGACTTCCTCGACTTCGCTGCCGACCAGGAAGCGCGCCATATCGAAGTCGTGGATCATCATGTCCACGAAGATGCCACCAGACACCTTAACATATTCAATGGGCGGGGGCGCTGGGTCCCGGCTGATGACGTGGATCAGGTGCACGTCGCCCAACTCGCCGCTCTGGATCGCGTCGCGCACGCGCGCGTAGGTCGGGTCAAAACGCCGGTTGAAGCCGACGAAGAATTTGACGCCTGCTTGCTCCACCGCTGCCAGCACGCGGTCGATCACCGCCAGATCGAGGTCGATCGGCTTTTCGGCAAAGATATGTTTGCCCGCGTTGGCCGCCGCCTCGATGATCTCGCTGTGCGTGTCGGTTGAGGAGCAGACCAGCACCGCATCCACATCCGAGTTCGCCAACACCTCGCGATAGTCGGCGGTCGCCTGCGGGATGTTGAGCGACTGCGCCAGGGTTTGCGCCGCGTCCCGCCGGATATCCGCCACAGCCACCACACGCGCTTCAGGAATTCGGTAGACCAGGTTTTCGGCGTGGACCTTCCCGATCCGTCCCGCGCCGATGACTCCAAGATTGACTGTCATAGCAGCCTCACATGCGTGTTAGCGCCCGCTGCCGGGCTAGATGCCAATACTGCGCAGATATTCGCGGTTGCGGCGAGCGCTTTCTTTCGGCGCGCCCATCGAGGGCAGCACGTCCTGCTCGACGACGATCCAGCCGCGGTAGCCAAGCTCGCCCATCTGAGCCGCCACCGCCGGAAAGTCCACCGCGCCCTTCCCTAGCTCGCAGAAGACGCCGTTCTGCACCGCGCCGAAATAGTCCCACCCTTCGGATTTGGCGCGTTCGGCGACATCCGGGTCGAAGTCTTTGAAGTGGATGTGCCAGATACGCTCCGGCCAGCGGCGCAGCGGTTCCAGTGGGTCGCCGCCGCCGAACATATAGTGCCCGGTGTCGAATACCAACCCGACCAGTTCTGGATCGGTCAGCGCCATCAGCTTGGCGACTTCGGCGGGCGTCTCGACATACCCCGCGCAGTGATGGTGGAAAACGGTGCGCAGCCCGGATTGCTCTTTGACCGCGCGGGCAATACGGTTCGCTCCTTCGGCGAAGACCTGCCACTGCGCGTCCGTCAGCCCCATGTCAGGTGTGACGCGCCCCGCATTCTGCGTGCGGAGCGGCACGGTCCCATTGTTGTCCGCCAGGACGATAAAGCAATCCGACCCTTGCGCGTCCGCCATCAGGCGCGCGGTGCGCACGGCGACCTCTTCGCCCGCCGCGTGCGCGTCACGGTCCGCCAGCGAGACGGGTACGAACGCAGCCAGCAGCGCCAGCCCGCGCTTGTCCAGCTCCGCACGTAACTCGGCAGGATCGGTCGGCATGAAGCCCCAGTCGCCCAGTTCGGTGCCGGTGTAGCCGGTCTCGGCGATTTCGTCGAGCACCTGCTCATACCCGGCGGCTTCGCCATCCAGGTCGAACTCAAGCACGCCCCACGAGCACGGGGCATTTGCTACACGAAACTTGTTTTCCATAAAGGTGTCTCCGCGGAAACTCCGCTCAATCATTGAGAAACAGCCGGTCTAGAGGTAATGCCGTTCCTTCGATTTTGCCGCTTCGTACTCGGCGCGCGCCTTGCGCACGGACTCGCTTTCAGACACTTCCGCCACGGCGACATCCCACCAGCTTTCATAGTCCGGCACGCCCTGCTCGCGATCGGTCTCGACCACGATGCACACCGGGCCGCCCTGGTGATCGCGCGCCTTCGCCAGCGCGTCCGCCAGCTCATCGCGGGAGCGTGCGCGCATTACGATCGCGCCCAGGCTGGCGGCGTTTGCCGCGAAATCGATCGGCAGCACGTCGCCTTCAAGCTGGTCGTCTTCGGTGCGATAGCGATAGCGCGTACCAAATCCCGCGCTGCCCACGCTTTTCGACAGCCCGCCGATGCTGGCGAAACCGTGATTGTCCAGCACCAGGATCGTGATCTTGATGCGCTCCTGCACGGCAGTGACAATTTCGCTCGGCATCATCAAGTACGTGCCGTCGCCCATCATCACGTACACCTCGCGCTCTGGGTCAGCGAGCTTGACGCCAATTCCGCCGGGGATCTCGTAGCCCATGCAGGAGTAGCCGTATTCGAGGTGGTATCCCTTCGGGTCGCGCGTGCGCCACAGCTTGTGGAGATCGCCGGGCAGGCTCCCCGCCGCGCACAGCACGACGTCCTGCGGCTGCGACAGCGTGTTCACCACGCCGATCACCTCACCCTGGCTGATCAGCGGGCCATGCTCCAGGTTGTAGATACGCTCGACCTCGGCATCCCACGCGCGGTTATACTCCGCCGCCCGCGCGCGATAGTCTGCGCGAACCTGCCAGCCATCCAGCAGCGGGAGCAATTCTTCGAGTGTGACGCGCGCATCGCCCACCAGCGGAATCGCGCTGTGCTTGTACGCGTCGAACTCCGCCACGTTGATGTTGATGAACCGCACATTTTCATGCTGGAACGCAGTTTTCGAGGCGGTCGTGAAGTCGCTGTAGCGCGTGCCGATGCCGATGATCAGGTCCGCTTCGCGCGCGATCACGTTCGCGCCCTCGGTGCCGGTCGTGCCCATCGCGCCCAGCGCCGCTGGGTGATCGTAGGGCAGCGCGCCCTTGCCCGCCTGCGTCTCCACGACCGGGATGCCCGTCTGCTCGGCGAAACGGCGCAGCGTATCGGTCGCCTCGCTGTAGAGCACGCCGCCGCCCGCGATGATCAATGGCTGGCGGCTCTGGCGGACCCACTCCGACGCGCGGCGTAGCGCTCCAGCGTCGGGCCGATTGCGCGGAATGTGCCACACGCGCTTCTCGAACAGCTCGACCGGGTAATCATACGCCATCGTCTGCACGTCCTGCGGCAGCGCGAGCGTCACCGCGCCCGTCTCGGCAGGCGAGCTCAGCACACGCATCGCTTCAGGCAGCGCCGTAATAAGCTGCTCAGGCCGGTTGATACGGTCCCAGTAGCGCGAGATCGGCTTGAAGCAGTCGTTCACTGAGATATCCTGCGAGTGCTCCGACTCAAGCTGTTGGAGCACCGGCGCCTGAAGCCGCTCCGCGAAGATATCCCCCGGCAGCAGCAGGACCGGCAGGCGATTGATCGTCGCACCCGCCGCGGCGGTGATCATGTTCGTCGCACCGGGGCCGATCGACGTAGTGCAGGCGAAAGTCTGCAGGCGGTTCTTCATCTTGGCGTAGGCGGCGGCGGTGTGAACCATCGCCTGCTCGTTGCGCGTCTGATAGTAGCGGAACGTCTCCGCATACTGCTGGAGCGCCTGCCCCACGCCTGCCACGTTGCCATGCCCGAAGATGCCCCAGCACCCGGCGAAGAACGGGTTTTCGCGCCCGTCGCGCTCGACATACTGGTTTTGCAGGAACTCGATCAACGCCTGCGCCATGGTGAGTCGTTTTGTCGCCATCGCTTACCTCGCCTCGCGCTTGCGGCGCGGCTCCATCCCGGGATCGACCACCGGCAGCCGGGGATCGAGGAACGTCCACGTGTCCTTTACCCAGGCGTAATCCGGATCGTCGCTGTTCGCCAGCGATTGGGCGGAGCCTGCCAGGAAGTTCAGATAGTAGGTCGTATAGCCGGGCGCGCTGACCACCGGGTGATACCCTTCTGGCACCAGCACCGCGTCGTGATGCTGCGCCAGCATCAGCCCGTCGATGCTGCGGTCGTCGTTGTACACGCGCTGGTAGGCGTAGCCACCCGGCCGGTCGATTTTGTAGAAGTAGATTTCCTCAAGGTCGGCTTCGAGCACGTTGCCCTGCGCGTCTTCGCAGTGCACGTCGTGCTTGTGCGGCGGATAGCTCGACCAGTTGCCGCTGGGCGTATAGACCTCAACCGCCACAATCCGGTGGCAGTCAAAGCCCGGCGGCAAGATGCTGTTAATCTGGCGCGAGGCGTTCGCCCCGCCGCGCAGTTCGATGGCGCTGTCTTCTGGCGTGACCAGCCGCGCCGGGTGATCCTCATCAGTGGGCAC
>CAZVCM010000103.1:0-13020 GCA_964626105.1 uncultured Thermoflexus sp. | reverse complement strand
GGCCGGACAAGACCGACTTGCAGTTCGCGATTGTTGGGCACCTGCACATTATGCTGGCGTTGATGGCGGTTGCGACGGCGCTGATCATCGGACGCTGGTTTGACTGGAAAGGCGTGCTGCACAAGCTCTCGATGCCGATCTTGATCTTCGGCACGATCACAATGGCGATCGGTACGTGGGCAGTGGTCCCGATGCACGGGGGCGCGGCGCACTACATTATCTACGGCGGCTCAACGTTCGTTCTGCTGGCAGGGCTGTTCCTGGTGATCTTTGGCTTCACCAAGATTATCAAGACGCGCCTGGCCGAGCAGGGTATTGAGAAGGCGAGCTTCGGGCAAGGGGTGCGCGCGCTGCTGCATGACCCGCTACGCTTCGGGACGCTGTGGCAGATGGTCTTCATGAACTTCTCCACCAGCTTCGTTGGCATCTTTGTTGCAGTCAAGCTCGACGATATCTTCCGCGTGTGGGCCTGGCGTGACGAACGGCTGATCCTGACCGGGCACTGGCATATCCTGGGCGCTATCATCGCGACCATCCTCTTGCTGTATTACGCCGACATGGCTGGGCTGAAGGGGAATGACCGGCAGTGGTTCGGCTGGAGCATCATCATCGGGTCAGACGTTGCGTTTGGCGCGGTGACCGTCTTCGAAATGAAGCGCTTGTTTGTCTCTGAAGTGAATCAGCAGCCGGTAACGGACGTGACAATGCTGCTCGCGGACATTGGTCTCGCCCTGGTGCTGGTAGTGCTGGCCGCGCTGATGGTCTGGCGGCTGGTCGACCTGTTTAAGCGGCGGGGTCGTTGGGAAGAAGAGTTGCAGGAAACAGGTTACGAAGCTGTGAGAGCCGAAAAGCGTGAAAGTCTGAGCTCGGCGCAGGAGTTAGCGAAATGAAGGCGAGACTTTTCCTGATTTGCATGATTGCCCTGCTGGTGGCAGCGTGTTCTTCCGCAGAAGCGGGTGAGCCGCCGGTGGTGGAGACGGGCATTGATCCGGACGCTTGGGCGCTGGTTCCTGCTGGCGAGTTCCTGTTTGGGCAGTTCGAGGAGCCAACGCTGGTCGATTACGACTATGAGATTATGGTCACGGACGTAACCAACGCGCAGTTTGCCGAGTTTCTCAACGAGGCGCTGGCCGACGAGACGATCCACTTCAACGACGATCAGACCGAGGTTCTCGGCTACTATCCTGGCGACGAGTTCCATGGTTACCGGCACGAGGAGCGCATCGACGAGGGGGACTGGTTGTTGTTCCCAATTGACGAAGAAGGCGTGCGCCTGGACTTTGACGGCGAGACATTTGCTTCGCAAGCTGGCTACGAGACCCACCCGGCCACGTTCGTAACGTGGTTTGGCGCACGGGCATACTGCGAATACTATGACGGGCGCCTGCCTTCCGACATCGAATGGGAAAAAGCTGCGCGTGGCACAGATGATGCCCGCGCCTATCCCTGGGGCGACGAAATCGAGCGGAACAACGCGAACTACTACGCCAGCCGCGACCCGTTCGAGGAAGGCTATGGCCGACAGGGTGACACGACGCCGGTGGGGTACTACAACGGCGAGACGCACGACGGCTACGAGACGATCGACTCGCCCAGCCCTTACGGGGTGTATGACATGGCGGGCAACGTCTGGGAGTGGACCAGCAACGTGTACGAGCGTCAGCACTATCGCTATATGCGCGGAGGAAGCAAAGGCGAATACGAGCATTTTCTGCGCGTGTGGATGACAAACAACGCTGCGCCTTACTACGCTAGCGCCAGTGTGGGTTTCCGCTGCGTGCGCGACGTGGCTGACACTGAGTAGTGCAGGAAGGGATGCGGTTTGGCTACTGAAGGGCTTGCGAAGCAGACCTCGTCGCACCTCTTGGAGAAGGTGCGGCTCTACTGGCAGCTTATCAAGAGCTTGCAGACGGGGCTGCTGCTGATTACCGGTGTGGCCGGGTTTATGAGCGTGTGCTGCCCGGTGCGGACCTGGCAGACGCTGGCCGCCATGATCGGCACGCTGTTTCTCGCGATCAGCGGCAGCACCGTGCTGAATATGGTCTATGACCGGGATATCGACGCCCGTATGGCGCGCACCGCGCGGCGACCGCTTCCATCGGGCGACGTGAGCGCTGGCGAGGCGCTGTGGTTGGGCTTGCTGCTCTCAGTGTTGGGGGTAGGCGGCGCGCTGCTGCTCGACCCGTGGTATGGGGTCGTCGTTGGTGCGGGGCTGACGTTCGATGTGATGGTCTACACCATCTGGCTTAAGCGGCGCACGCCCTGGTCGATCCTGTGGGGCGGCATCGCCGGGGGAATGCCTATCCTGGCAGGGCGCACACTCGGAGCCGGACAGGTCGAGCACGTCGGCTTGCTGCTGGCGCTGGCGGTCTTGCTGTGGATTCCGACGCACATCATGACGTACGGGATCAAGCATGCAGCGGACTACAAGCGCGCGGGTGTGCCCACCTTCGCCAACCACTATGGGGTGCGCACGACACGCCTGATCATCAGCCTCTCCACGATTCTGGCAGTGCTGACCATGGCCGTGAGCGTCTACCTGATCGAGATTCAGGCGCACTGTCTCTACGCGACGGTCGGCCTGGGGGTTGCGCTGGCGATCCTGACTGGCGCGAGCGCGGTGTTCCCTTCGCCCCGGCTGAACTTCGGCGTCTTCAAGTTCGCATCGGTGTATATGCTGGCGACGATGGTGCTGATCATCTTCGGCGCCTGAGCCCGTCGCCACATAGTCTGCTGACAAGAACCCGCTGAGTGGACATGCCCGGCGGGTTTTTGTTTGTGCGGTCGATGGCAGGCAGGGCGCATCCGGCGGAATACAGACGGACGCTGGGCGTGCGCCCGTGACCTGTACGCGGTGTGCCCTGCGCCCTATTATGTGCCGCGTGAGTCTTCACGCTGGCTGCGGAGTTGTGTGGACGCTGGCGCCGCCTGCGCGCAGCGAAAAAAAGACCCGTCGGGCAGCGCGCTCGGCGGGCTTTTCGTTGGTAGATGGAGAGTGGCGCTAGGAAGCGACCGGTTGGTGCGCGCTTGCTGGCTCTGGACGGCGTACCATCACCAGCGTGGACTTCACGAACACGCCCAGGCCGCCCGCCGTAAACGCCAGCCCAACAAGGCTCAGACCCGGCTGCAGCACTTCGGTCCAGTCGGTTCCCTCGAACGTGTGCGAGCTTCCGACCCACAGCGGCAGGGATAGCATCATCGCGCCGACGATCAGCGAAGCCAGGCCACCCGCAGCGGCGGCTTCAGTTTTACCGCGTGGCCGCGCGAACGTCACCTTGTTCTTGAGCGAGGGCAGGCCCATGATCAAGAACAGGATCAGCGTGAACATGTTGATGTAGAACTTGATGTTGGCCGGGACCATCTTGCCGCGCAACTCCAGCGAGGCGCGCGCGTGCAGCTCACCCATTACCGTGCCGACGACCAGCACGATCAGCGCATTGCGATAGGCATTGGCGCCGCCGCGAAACAGCGCGAACGTGGCCGATGCTCCGGCGATCCCAATCCCGATCGTAATGAGCATCATGCGCTGGTAGAGCCACTGGTGATCCATCAGAACCAGCATCGGCGGGAAGTTCTCGGTCAGGAACGCGGCGCACACAGTGCCGATCCCGCCGAACAGGTTCATCGCCGCTGTCATGCCCATCGCGACCACCGCGACGATCCACAGGATTCGGGCTGATTTAACGGTCATAAGACGATACTCCAACTCTTTTCATTTCCAGCGAGTGGTAGATCCCACTCATTTACTTGTACACCCCAGGCAGGATCTCAACGTGGCAGCGCTCGCAGCTCACGTCAGCCGACAGCGCGTGCGACAGATGTGGAAACGCGTCATCGCCTTCACCGGCGAGCGTTACCCACTGGCCGCCGCGCGCCTCATCCGGGCCGACTTCCATCCCGCTGGTGTCGTGGCAGGCAACGCAATGCACGGTCGCGTGGTCGGTGTCGTGGCCGGGATGTTCCTCTAGCGATTCGTGGCAGCCGGACGATGTGCACGTAGCCGTCATCGCGTGTTCGTCGTGGCAATCGTTGCACGCGAGATCCGCGTGCGCGCCATCCAGGAGAATGTCCGCATGGCCTTCGACGCCCGCGCCAGTGTGGCAGTACTGGCACAACTGGTTGACCGACTCGACTTCGGCGTACTGTTCGATCGCCGCGACTTCCAGCCACTGGTTCCCCGCCAGAACGGTGCCGCTTTTGTCGACGCGGTGGCAGACTTTGCAGTCGACCATATGCGCGTTGGCTTCCTCGATCAGCGGCGGCGGCGGCTCGACTTCAAATTTGCACATCGAGCAGCTTGCAGGCATATCTTCCATTGAGGGGACGTAATTGATCGGGTCGTGGCAGCGGTTGCAGGTGTCGTTCGTCCCTTCAGCGGAGACGACGTACGTGCTCGCATGCGGCCCGATCGCCCAGCGCTCCAGCGGATCGTCCGGCAGAGCGGTCTCTTCGCCCGTTCCGGCGGTGTCACCCGTGCCCCGATTGAGCATTTGCGACGCAGCGCCGCCGGTGTTCGAGGCAATGCTGACTTCCTCGGCGTTGCTCGCTTCGATCTGGTAGATCGCGACGATCCCGATACCAATCGCCAGCAAGACGATCGCGATAACGGTGTCGCGGATCCCGCTAAAGCGCGCCGCGTTTTCTTGTGGTTTCATAGCATCTTGTTTCATGTCAATCTCGAAGCTTCTTTTGGCTTAAGAACAGTATGGTGAGAGCGTTCCTCTCACCATACTGCTGTCAGTTACCGTTTGCGTATCATCAGACCGCCAGCAAAGGCGCGAGTGATCACGATGGGACGCAAATTATTCCACCGGGGCGCCTGACGCATCGCGCACGGTCAGCCCAGCCGGATTGCCTTCGAAGTGGCAGCGGTCGCAGGAGACTTCCCACTGGACGCTGTGCGACAGGATCGGCGATGTGGTCACCTCGCCCGACCGGCTTGCTTCGGTCAGGACGGTCGTCCACTGGCCGGTATCCGGGTGCGGCCCGACATCGGAGCCCGAGGCGTCGTGGCAGGCGATGCAGCTAACGGCCTCACCATGCGTGACGTGCACTTCGAGGTCGAGCGCGTCAGCGTGGCAGGTCTCGCAGGTGGTCGGCTGCTGCGTGTGCGGATCGTGGCAGTCGGTGCAGCGATCGGGGCGGCGCCCGTCGATCGTCGCGGCCCAGTTGCGGTGCGCGCTGCCGCCGAGGATTATCTCGTGGTCAACGCCGCGCCCGCCCGTGGTGGACACGCCGGTTGAGTTGGTGTGGCATTTGCCGCACAGCTCGTTCGACGTGGCAACTGTCTCGTACTCTTCCGCGATCGGGTTGAACCAGGCGTTCGAAGTCGTCTGAATCATGTCGCCTTCAACCACATGGCAGGTGTCGCAGGCGATGCCGACCCAGTCTTCTTCGGCCACGAAGTCCATTGTTTCGGCGATACGCAGCTCAGGGTCCTGCGGGAACTTGCAGGTGATGCAATTCGGCGGCGGGCCAGGCTGTGCAGCCGGGTCCCAGTTCTGCGGTGAGTGGCAGCGAGAGCAATACGTGTTCGGCCCCTTGCCAAAATCGTAGGTGTTGCCGTGTGCGCTGGCGGCCCACGCTTCGTGGATTTCCTCAAGTTCGGAAATCGGCTGCATGTCGTCGGGTTCCTGGGCCTGGCTGGGTGTGCTAGACACAAAAGCGAGTGCCAGCCCAAGGACGACCGCCGCGCAAACGATTAGTTTCAGCCATGAAGGCCCTTGCAATGTGCGCATGCGCTTCTCCTCAAACTACAAAAGTGATATCCCACGCAAAATGCTTTCGGAGCGCTCCCGCACGGTGTCCCCCCTCGTAGCGCAGGATTTCTCCTGCGTGTTGAAGCCATCGTCCGGTGCTCCGCGCAAGGCAGCGCCACATCGGCGCTCTATACCTCGCGCTTAATGAAATTTATCACGAGATGTCTATGGAGTCTTTGACTTTTGTCAATTACCGCCCGTTGGGTGGTGAGGAAATGCGTCCGGGCGCGGGGTGCATGGCCCGGACGCGGAGCGCCGATTCGACGCCTCAGCGGGAGACACGCCCCGAGGCGTCGCCGCGCATCAGCTTTTCGACCTCGGCAACAGTGACGAGGTTGAAGTCACCGAAAATGGAGTGTTTGAGGCACGACGCTGCGATCGCGAAATCGAGCGCCTGCTGGGGATCATCGTAGGTGCGCAGGCCGTAGATCAGCCCGCCCACGAACGAGTCACCCCCACCCACGCGATCGACGATATGCGTGATGTCGTATTGCGCGCCGGTGTAAAATGCGCCCTCACGCCACAACACACCCGACCAGGTGTTGTGGCTGGCGGAGATCGAGCCGCGCAGTGTGATCGCGATGGTTTTCAAGCGACTGAAGCGCTGATGCAGCGCCTCGCAAACAAAGCGATACGTGTCCGCCTCGACCTTTCCGGCGGTCACGTCTGCCTCGGGCGCGTGGATGTCGAAGACCTTCGCGGCATCTTCCTCGTTGCCGACCGCTACATCGCACAGCGCGACGAGTTCTGGCATCACCTCGCTGGCGGCTTTTCCCCACTTCCACAGGTTCTTGCGATAGTTGAGGTCGCACGAGACGGTCAGCCCCATCTCGCGCGCGACCTGGATCGCCTCGCGGCAGGCTGCCGCCGCCCCGGCGGAAATCGCAGGCGTGATACCGGTCCAGTGGAACCAGTCGGCGTCTGCAAAGACGGCGCGCCAGTCGATCATGCCCGCCTCGATGGTTGCCATCGACGAGTGCGCGCGGTCATAGACGACCTTGCTCCCGCGTTGCACCGCGCCCAATTCTAGAAAGTAGATGCCCAGCCGCTCGCCGCCGCGCACGATCTGGCTCACGCCGACGCCATACTGGCGCAGATACTGGATGCACGCGTCGCTGAGGTCGTTCGCCGGAAGCCGTGTCACAAAGTCCACCGGCACCCCATAGTTCGCCAGCGACACGGCGACGTTCGACTCCCCGCCGCCATAGATCGCGTCAAATGAACGCGCCTGCCCGAACCGCAACATGCCGGGCGGCGACAGGCGCAGCATGATCTCGCCAAACGTAACCACTTTTGTCGCCATCAAGACCATCCTCTCTCAAAAGCGCATGCCTGCAACGTTTGCGCCCACTATGGGGCGCTGCCGCGCTCGATGAACACTTCGTCGAACAGAAATTCACGGTAAGTCAGGTCGCCATCCATGCGTTTGAACAGCAGTTGAGCGGCGTTGACGCCGATCTCGTACTTGGGCACGCTGAACGTCGTCAGCGCGGGCGTGACCTGACTCGCCAGTAAGATGTCGTCGCCGCCGATCAACGCGAGATCGTCCGGGATGCGGCGCCCGGTTTCAATCGCTGCGCGCATCACGCCGAGCGCGACCAGATCGTTTCCGGCGACGATCGCGGTGAGTTCGGGCTGTTCGGTTAGCAAGCGGCGCCCGGTTTCGTATCCGGCTCCCCAGGTAGGCAGGCAGGTCGCGCACCACTCGCGCTGAATGATGATCCCATCCTCGGCCAAATGCGCGATCAACGCTTCGATTGGCAGATTGATCAGGCTGCGGATCAGGCTGATGTAACCGATGCGGGTGTGTCCGGCGCGTGACAGGTATAGCGCCGCCTGGTGCGCGCGGAAGCCGTAGCCGTGACGCGGGCGGACGCAGCTTGCCAGCGCCGGAAAGGTGCGGTTGATGGTCACGACCGCGCGATGCTGCTCCAGCAGAGGCAGCAGTTCCTCATCGGAAAGCCGCGAGCTGACCGGGATCAGCCCGTCGACCGCTGACTCGTCGATCTGGCCGAGCAGCGCGCCTTCGCGGGCCGGGCTTTCGTTTGTGTTCGCTAGCAGAACGCTGTAACCTGCTTCCCAAGCCGTGTCTTCGATGCCGTGTACGATTTCAGCAAAGTACGGGTTTGTTATATCCGGCACGACAACGCCGATCGTCCACGTCTTGGTGGTGACGAGTGTGCGCGCGGCGCGGCTAGGCCGATAGCCAAGCGCTTCGATGACTTCGAAGACGTGCTGACGGGTGGCAGGGCTGATGCGCCCGGTGTGATTGATCACGCGCGAAACCGTCATCGCCGAGACACCGGCCTCGCGTGCGACATCTTGAAGCGTCACGCGTTTTCGCTTGGCGACCATAAGGGGATTTTGTTGACACTCCCACAAAATGAGCGTACACTGACTGCAAGGGTTAACGCTAACTCTCTGATGTAACGGTATATTTGTGTTTCGAGAGCTAGTCGCCGGGTTAACGCTAACTCTCACGCGCATTTGTATTATAGATCGCATTTGCTCTGTGACAACTCTTACACCGTATTTCACCCGGCGCACCGCCCTGCTGGCGGAGAGACAGAATTCATTGTTGCGTCCGGTTCTTCCGGCCCACATCCCCAAGCGCACCATGAAAGGAGGCTGTGTAGAGGTTCACCTGCTTGTGTCCTTCCTTCGCTAGACATTTACGGTTATTTAGGAGCGCAAGATGGCAAAACGTGTATCGCTTACCCTTATCACCCTCGTCCTCGTCGCCGCGTTTGTTTTCCCAAGCCTGCCGCGTGTCAGCGCGCAGGATGGCGATGGGTGGGGCGAGGCCCCGATGCTGGCGGAGAAGGTCGCCGCGGGCGAGCTGCCGCCAGTCGAGGAACGTCTTCCCGACAATCCGCGTGTCGTCGATCCGGTTGACAGCGTTGGCGTCTATGGCGGCATCTGGAACCGCGCCTGGCGTGGCGTCAACGACTTCCACGCTTTTGGCCGCATTATCTACGACCCCGTGTTGCGCTGGCCGCGCGACCCTGCCGATCCGGTGCAGCCGGGCCTGGCCGAGCGCTGGGAGTGGAATGAAGACGGTACGGAGCTGACGCTCTACTTCCGCGCCGGCCTGAAGTGGTCGGACGGCGTGCCGTTCACGGTCGATGATGTGCTCTTCTGGTGGGAAGCCATTGAGAACGACGAGAACATCACCGCCGCAGTTCACACCGAGTGGCAGACGCTCGAAGAACTGGTCAAAGTCGATGACAGCACGCTCACGCTCCGCTTCTCGCAGCCAAACGGTTTGGCGGAGACAGTCGGCCTGGCGTTCCATGGCAACCAGTGGCCGCTGGGCTTCGAGCGCTTTGGCTTCTACGCGCCGAAGCACTACCTTGAGCAGTATCACCCGGCCTACAACGAGGAAGCCACCTACGACCTGTTCCAGGAAAAGGTCTTCGACTACAACGTCGAGCGCCCCGTGATGACAGCCTGGAAGATCACCCAGTACGATCCCGGCGCGACGCTGATGATCGCCGAGCGCAACCCGTACTACTGGGCGGTTGACGTCGAAGGCAAACAGCTTCCGTACATCGACTACGTGTACTTCCACCTGGTCGAAGATGTGGCGGGCGTGAACGCGATGGGCATCGCGGGCGAGCTGGATATGCAGGCGCGCTCGATCGACCTTGCACAGTACCCGGTCTACATCGATAACTCGGAATCGAACGACTATCACATGCTGCTCTGGCCGCAGGCGACCGCGTCCAACGCAACGCTATTCATCAACCAGAGCTACCCCGATGCGAAGTATCGCGAGTTGTTCCAGAACTTCGACTTCCGCCGCGCGCTCTCGCTGGCGATTGACCGCGATGCGGTCAACGAGATCGTTTTCCTCGGTCAGGGCGCGGCGCGCACCGAGACCGTCGTCCCCGCTTCGCCGTACTATCAGCCCGAGCTTGAGGCACTCAATGCCGAGTACGATACTGCGGCAGCTGAAGCCCTGCTCGACGAGCTGGGCCTGACCAGGGGCAGCGACGGCTTCCGCACGTTCCCCGACGGCTCTGAGCTGTTGATCGTGATGGAGAGCACCGGCCTGCTCGCGGGCGAGATGGATACCTACGAGCTGGTGACTGAGTGGTGGAACGCGATCGGCGTGAAGACCGAGCTGGTCCAGGAAACGCGTGAAATCTTCTGGGATCGCGCTGGCGCAAATGAAATCATGGTTGCGACCTGGGCAACCGACCGTGGCCTGGTCCCGATGGTTGACCCGATCTACCAGTTCCCGTTTGACGAGCGCTCGTGGATGGGTCCGGCCTATGGTGTCTGGTACAAGTCCGGTGGCGAGCTGGGTGAAGAACCCCCGGCTCACCTGAAGGCCGCGATGGACCTCTACGACGAGTACAAGATCACCAACGATCCTGAGCGTCAGGTTGAGATCGGTAAAGAGATCGTCAAGCTGTCGACCGAAGGTCTGTGGGCAATGGGCACGGTGGGGCTGGTTCCGAACCCCGTGGTCGTTAAAGACAACTTCATGAATGTCGGCGAAGAACACACCGCTGACTGGATCATCATGACCCCCGGCACGCTGGATCCCGCGCACTTCTATTTCGCGGACGGCGGCGAGTAAAAACGAGCGAGTCTGACCGGGCGCTGCGCCATGTGGCGCCCGGTCTTCGCCGTAAGATGCCGGAGACCATCCTATGCTGAATTACATCCTGCGCCGCGTCGTGATGATGATTCCGATGCTGCTGGTGATCTCGTTCATCTCGTTCGTGATTATCCAGCTTCCTCCGGGTGACTTCCTCAACACCATGCAAGCGGTGCAAGGGGCAAGCGGCGGCGGCATGACGAACGAGCAGGCCGAGCTGCTGCGCAAGCAGTATGGCCTCGACGAGCCGATGCTGGTGCAGTACGTCAAATGGATGTCGGGCTTTCCTCGGGGCGATTTCGGGTACTCATTCGAGTGGACTTCCTCGGTTTGGGACTTGATCGACGAGCGCATCGGTTACACGATCCTGCTGGGATTCTGCTCGCTGCTCGTGATGTTTGTGCTGGCGATCCCGATCGGGATCTACTCCGCTACGCACCAGTACTCGATCGGTGACACGATCCTCTCGGCGCTCGCGTTCTTGGGGCTGTCGATCCCTGGCTTTTTGCTGGCGCTGATCTGGGTATATATCGGCGCGATTGTGCTGGGGCTGGACGTCTTAGGCGATCAGTCGAAAGAGTTCCTCAACCAGCCGTGGAGCGCGGCGAAAGCCTGGGACTACTTCTTGCACCTCTGGCCGCCCGCGATCATCCTCGGGCTGGCGAGCACCGCGCAGCTCATGCGCATCATGCGCAACGGCATGCTTGAGTCTATGACAGAGCAGTACATCACGACGGCGCGCGCCAAAGGCTTGAAGGAACGCACCGTGATCAACCGCTACGCGGTGCGCGCGGCGATCAACCCGGTGATCAGCGTGATGGCGATGGAAGTGCCCAAAATTATCTCGTCCTCGATCCTGATCGGCGTTGTCATGTCGATCCCGACTACCGGACCGACCTTTCTTAGCGCGTTGCGCAGCCAGGATATGTACGTTGCGGGCACCCTGTTGATGGTGATGTCCGCGATGCTACTGGTCGCGAACCTGATCGCGGACCTTGTGCTCGGCTGGATAGACCCACGGATTGTGTACACATGATCGAATCGACGCGTGACAATCCATTGACCGAAGGGGAAGCAGGCAATATCGCGCAGAAGTCCGAAGCTCTGCGTGACCTGTATTACGACCTTGCCGAAGTGCAAGACCCGCATACGTTAGAGGCCAAGGTCAGCGCGCTTAGCGCGTCCGAAGCGCGGTTCGCCGCCTCGCAGTGGTCAGTGATCTGGCGCCGCTTTCGCCGCAACAAAGCCGCGATCGTCGGCGGGATCGTCGTGCTGCTCTACTACCTCGTCGCCATCACGGGCGATTTCGTCGCGCCGTACGCGCTCGAAACGCGGTTTGTGGAACAGGCGTATCTCCCGCCACAGCGCGTGCACTTTTTCGACGGGGGGAGCCTGCGACCCTTTGTGTACAAGGTCGAGTCGGGCCGTGACCCGCGCACGCTGGAGAAGGTCCACGTCCAGACCGACGAGAAGCTCTACATTGATTTCTTTGTACGTGGGAACCGGTACGATGTGTTCGGGCTGTTCGAGTCAGACATTCACCTCTTCGGCTCCGAGGAAGGGGGACTGATCAGCCTGCTCGGCACAGACCGCCAGGGGCGCGATATGTTCTCGCGGATCGTGCTCGGCAGCCAGATCTCGCTGTTCGTTGGCTTGTTTGGCGTGGTCCTGAGTCTGGCCTTCGGCGCGGTGTTGGGAATCGCATCTGGCTTCTATGGCGGGCTGATCGACGAGGTAATCCAGCGTATGATCGAGGTCGTGCGCGCCTTCCCCTCAATCCCGTTGTGGATGGCGCTGTCCGCTGCCGTTCCACCTGGATGGTCGCAGACGAAGACGTATTTCGCAGTGACTGTGATCCTCTCGCTGATCGGGTGGACCTGGCTGGCGCGGCAGTTGCGCGGGCAGGTGCTTGCCCTGCGCCAGAGCGATTACATCATGGCGGCGCGGCTGGCCGGAGCGAGTGACGCGCGGATTATCTTTAAGCACCTTTTCCCCGCGACGCTGGGGCAGATCATCGTCGTAGCGACGCTCTCGCTACCGGCCATGATCATCGCCGAGACCTCGCTGAGCTTCCTGGGTTTGGGCTTGCGCCCGCCGATCACAAGCTGGGGCGTGCTGCTTCAGGAATCGCAAAACCTGCAATCGCTGGCGCTGTATCCCTGGGTGTTCAGCCCTGCGATCGTGATCGTCATCGTCATCCTGGCGTTCAGCTTCCTCGGCGACGGCCTGCGTGACGCCGCCGACCCGTTCACGATTTAGAGGGTGTCATGCAGCCTGGAAACGTGCTTGAAATCAACGACCTGCGGGTGCAGTTCCGCACGCTTGATGGCGTCGTCAGCGGCGTGGATGGCGTAACGCTCGCCGTGCGCAATGGCGAGACGCTGGGGCTGGTGGGCGAGAGCGGCTGTGGCAAGAGCGTCACCGCGCACAGCATCATGCGCCTGCTACCGAAGCGGATCGCCAAGATCACCTCGGGCGAGATCTGGTTCCGGCGGCGTGACGGGAAGGAACACGATCTGGCAAAGGTCGATCCAGAAGGCGGCCTGATCCGCTCGATTCGCGGCAACGAGATCGCGATGATCTTTCAGGAGCCGATGACCTCGCTCTCGCCGATGCACACAATTGGCGAGCAGATCGTCGAAGCGATCACGC
>CAZVCM010000102.1:0-13041 GCA_964626105.1 uncultured Thermoflexus sp. | reverse complement strand
GATGAGATCGGGCTGGGGAGCGCGCTGCTGACCTATATCCAGCAGATCGCCGAGGCGATCCGCTGCAAGCGTGTCACCGTCGCCGACGGCGCGCCAGAAGCCGCGCTGTACGAGCATCACCGCTTCAGCCACGCGCACACGGGCCAGCGCGTGATCCTCAAAGCGCAGGAAGGGCGCGTCTTCTACAAAGCGTCCGAGCTCACAACCTTCGCCCCGCGCCAGATCGACGGCTGGCATATGCCGTTGGGCCGCTATCAGAACGCGCGCCAGGAGTGGGACCGGATGCCGCCGGGCTTCTGGAACAGCGTGCCGGAGATCGTCGAGATCGAGACTGCGCGCCTGCACCTGACGGTCACCGGGCAGGAAGCCTACGCGCTCTTGCAGCAGGACCGCGAGCAGCCGCAGCGCGTCCACGCGTTCATCTGGTCGCGCCGGCCCATCAGCCCGCTACTGGTCATGGCCCTGCGTGACTGGGCGACGCATCACGACTATGCGGAGTTGATGACCTTCGCGTGGGATCACGTCCTGGCGCAGATCGACGCCGAGCCAGCCAGCGAGCCCGCCACGCAGCATCTGTATGCGCGGGCGCTTTAGTCACACGCAGCCCAAACCCTTAACGCTGGCAGGATAAAGTTGACAGGTATCTTAATAATTCGTACAATCGAGCGCAAAATCAATTCTCGCAAGAGGCAGCGCACATGATGTACCAGCAGGTTTGCATGTGTCTGAAGCCGGGGCGTTAGGCCACGGCCCTCAGACCAGCGACCGAGTAATCAACCACCAGGCCAACGGCTGAACGGCGTGGCACACGTCCCCAACGCGGGCAGATAACTCTGCTCGCAACAACCGGGCGTCCGCCACGCTTTTGTTTTGTCCGTTGGCCGTTTTTTGTGCAGGGAAAAGTCAAGCAGAACCGAGGACCGACGAATGAACGTTGAACGTGTTGTTGACCACAGCGCGATCCGCACCAACCAGGTTTTCACGATCACGCTGCTCGCGCTGGCGTTTGTGCTGTCCGCTCCCGCGATCAGCGGCATCACTGGCGCGATCATGCTGCTCTCTGCGGCAGCGCCGCCGCTTGGGTTGTTCACGCGGATATACCGCCACCTGCTGCGCCCAGCCGGGATCATCCAGTCACGTGTCGTGCCGGATAACCCGGAGCCACACCGTTTCGCCCAACTTGTAGGCGGCGTGATGGTCACGCTGGGGACGCTGCTCGTGCTGGCAGGCGTCACGGCGATCGGGTGGGCGCTGGTGCTGGTGGTGATCATGCTGGCGAGCCTTAACCTGTTTGCGGGGTGGTGCGCCGGATGCACGATGTACTACTGGTTCAACCGGCTGGGTGTCCCTGGCTTCAGTCGCTCGCGGTCTGAGGCGGCGCGATGATCGAGCGTCTGCTGATCCTGGCGCTGGTGGGGGCGGGCGCGTGGCTGGCCTATCACGCGGTGTGCTGCTGGCAGACGCGCCGTGCCACACACGCGGCGGCACGCGATCCGCTGTTGGACACTCTGCGGCCCGGCGTGCCTGCGATCGTGTACTTCACCTCGCCGACCTGTGCGCCCTGCCGCACACAACAGCGTCCGGCGATCCAGCGCCTGCTTGACGAGCTCAACGACCGCGTGCAGGTGATCGAGGTCAACGCGCTCAACCAGCCGGACGCAGCCCGGCGCTGGGGCGTGCTCAGCATCCCGACGACCTTCGTGCTGGATGGCGGCGGCACGCTCCGCCAGATCAATCATGGCGTCACGGGCGCCGACGAGCTCAAGCAGCAGCTACGCGGCCTGTAAGCGGGCCCAGAACGCTACGGCGCAGCGTGCAGCAGGTGTTCCAGCGTTGCGGTAAGGTTCGACGGCTCCGCAAGCTGCACGACTTCAAGCGCGAGACCGGGTGTCTCGGCGCGCAGCGGCCCCTGCGGATCAACCAGCTCATCGGCGGCGCGTCCTGAGCCCGCCACCGCGATCACCGGGTTGTGGCGTGCAGCGTGCGCAGCGACCTCTTCGCGAACAATCGACCCGCCGTTGACAATCAACGCCACACCCGGCACGCCCGCCGCTCGCAGCAAGCCTACCAGCAAATCGCTTTCGACGCCGAACGACTCCGCCTCAATCAGTATGAAGTGCGAGTGTCCCTCGTCGAGCGGCGCCCGACCGGCGTCTGCGTCCCCGCTCCCCGGATAGCTCACCGCGCCCAACGGTGCCACGCCGACCAGCGGGAACGTCCCGTTGACCGCGCGCCGCGCCGCGCCCATCGCCGCCATCGTTCCGGCGCGCGTGCCGCCATCCGCGATCAGGACGCGATACCGCTCCGCGAACGGAGCGAGGCTCAGCGCAAAAAAGCGCGTGACCGCGTCGATCAGCGGCGCATCCATCCCGCCCGCGCCGCCGTGAATCACCACGATAGCCCGGTAGGGTGGCAGTTCGAGCGCCGCCAGCGCCGCACCGGGATCAGCCCCGACCGGCACGCGAATCGCGCGCGCTGGGACGTCCTCAAATGGAATCAACAAGCGTGGGAACTCGGTCATGCTCGCCTCTCCTTGCGCCGCCAAACCGCCGCGCGATCTGTGGCTGATTATAATCTGCCAACGGCTGCGCCCGCCCCTCCTAGTGTTTAGGAGTTTGACAGGCCACACAAGCAGGATAGGATCGAGGGAAAGGTAATTTGTGATGCCAGACACACACGGACAGCAGCAGACACGTGACTTTCTCGAAGCCGAATTAAGCGAGGCTCGGCACAAGATCACGCGTCTTGAGCACGTCCGGCGTGACTGCCACGACTGCGCCGAAGCCGCCGGGCTGGATGCGATGATTCGCTCCGCCGCCGCCGAATGCACGATTATCGAAGACCTGCTCGCGCGGCAGGTGAACTCTGGCAGCGCGCTCGGATTAAGCGCGCAGATCATGTCGCGCATCAACCAGCTTCGGCAACAGGCAAACCGCACCTCAACGCCCTGGCGCCGCGGGCGACCCGTCCCCGCCGCCTACTGGAAAAACGCGCAGCAGCGCACCATCCTCGAACAGCTTCTGCGCCGCTGGCACGCGTGGCGGGCCGGGCGACCCTATTATCCCGCCGCCGTCAATGGAGCAAACAACGCAGACAACACCGTCACGCCGCACCGGCATGCCACCACAGCGCCGCCTCGCGCCAACATCTGGGGCACGCCCTCGCAGCCGACCGGTCCCGCCGAACCCGCCGCCCATGAGGATCCCGAAAAGCTGTTGGAGCGGAATGAGGCGCGCCGGGCAGCCTTACTCGCTGTGCTGGCCCGCGCAGGGATCGCGCGGGATCATGTCGAGATCATCTTTGCGTCCGACCATATGGCAGTGGTGACCGCCTACGCGCACAGCGAAGCGGAGCGCCGGGTGATCATCAACGCGATCATCGGCGCGGACGATATCGACACGGTGCTGGCCGACATTCGCGTGAGCGATCCACGTTACTGCATCGCATGCCGGGCGCGACCAGCAGGCGGCTGACTGCGCGCAATCCTCGCCGCTAGCCCTCTTTAAGATCAATCGACTCGATCATGTGCGCGATGACGTCGTGCGGGATCTTTTCGCGGTTGTGCAGCGCCATCGCCTGCACGGTCATCCAGAAAACCCTGTCGTCGTGCGGGATGTAGACGTCATAGAGCGACCAGTCACCATCACCGCCCGTTACGAACGCTTCCAGCGTGCCGGACGTGTCCTTGACATCCAGCCGGAAGACGCGCGCGCTGTGCCCGTTGATAGTCTGTTCGCGCTCGTCATACTCCGACGCGTAGTCGCCGCCCAGCGTGCCATACTCGGTCAGCACGTCGTGGAGCAGCTTCGCCTGGCTGCCTTGCCGGTAGTAGGGCGAGTCCGGCGAGAGGTCCATTGCGATCACCGACAGCGCGAGATCGGGCGGGTTGCCCAGGCTCAGCATATCGCCCACCGCGCTCGAAAACATTCCCGCAAAGTCAGCTTGCGAGCCCCCGTACAGATCGACCTCGTTATAGCGCGGGTCGTTCGCGATCCCGCACACCAGCGCGCCCTGCATGCCGGTCTTGCATTCCGCGCCCCAGTCCGCCGGATATTCGAGCGAAAAGCTGCCGCCATCCAGCACGCGCATCTCTGGCAGGCCGCCCAGGTTGATCCAGCCGCGATCGCGCGCCACCACGACGAGCGCCCCAACCAGCACGATCACTGCGAAGATGCCCGCGAGCAGCCCGGTCATCTTGCGAGACAGCCCGCTGCGGCGAGGCGCGGCCTTCTTCGGCGCCGCCGGACGCTCGCGCACGAACTCCAGGCCCGGTCCCCAATCCGGCTGGAGCCCGGTCCCTGGCTGCTGGCCGCGCAACGCGGCGAAGGGGTCATCTGGCGTGTCGATTCCGGTGAAGGGATCGAACGGCTCGCCCAGATCGGCGGTCGGGTCGAAAGGCGCCGGTTGCGAGGATGAGGCCGCGCGAGGCGAGGGCCGGATCGCGAAGTACGAGTCTTCAGGCTCCGGCGCGGAAAGCTGCGCCAGACGCGCTTTTGCTTGCACATCATCGGGACGCAGCTTCAGCACGCGCTCCAGGCACGAGCGGACGTTCTGCGGGCGGCTGACCGCCTGGGACATCAGCCACCATGCGTCGGCATCACGGGGATGATCCGCCAGATAGGCTTTGAGCAGCCGCCCGGCGGCGTCACGCTCGCCAGCGTGCAGGTGTTCGGCGGCGCGCGCCAGCGCAGGAGACAAAGGGGAAGTCGTCATAACTCAAAAATCCTCCCGCCGCCGAACAACCGGCGGCGCGAACGGCTTCCCACCCCCCAGGAGCGCGCAGGCGCAGTGATGGCACGCGCAGCGCGGATACTTTCAGTATACAAGGCGAGCGCGATGTGCGCTGTGAAGAAATTGCGAAGATTTCAGCCGAAAGCGTGCGCGCGAGCGGCGTAGATCAACACTGCTGCCGCAATCGCCGCGTTCAACGACTCCGCGTCAGGCGCCATCGGGATCCGCACGCGGGTGTGCGGGATGCGTTCTGCCGCCGCGTCGAAGCCGTGCGCCTCGCCGCCGATCACCAGCGCAGAAGGCACCCGCCAGTCGGCATCGGTGTACAGCGTCTCCCCGGCAGCGTCCGCCAGGTAGAAGCGGTGCGCGGGATACGCCTGCGCGATCGCATCCCAATCCAGCGTGCGCAGCGGCACGCGATAGTGTGCGCCCATCGCCGCGCGGATCGCTTTCGGGTTGGTGGGGTCGACCGTCCCCTTCGTGAGCAAGAGCAGATCCACGCCCGCCGCCGCGCAGGTGCGGATCAGCGTGCCGAGGTTGCCGGGGTCGCGCCAGCCATCTGCCACCACGATCAGCGCCGGTTCGTCCGGTACGCGCAACTCTGGCAGCGGAAACACGCCGAGCACGCCCTGCGGCGTCTCCGTGTCGGAGAGCGCAGCCATCAGCTCCGGCGTGATCGCGAAGACCGGGCACGCGTCGCGCAGGCGCACCAGCAATGCGTTGGTGGGGGTGCCGGGCGAGTCCGCCTCTTCGGTGTGCAGCGCATAATCCGGCTGCGCCCCGGTATCGAGCGCGTCCGCCATCAGGCGCGCGCCTTCCAGCACAAGCCGCTGCTGCTTGCGCCGCGCCTTGCCCTGCTGCTGGAGCATCCGCACCTGCTTGATGCGCTCGTTTTGGGAACTGGTGATCAGCATAAATTGCTCCATGAAAGCTGTTAGCGACGAGCGGTTAGCGATTCGCAAAAGGCAGACTGCGGACGTTCGCTGCAAATTATACACGTTCCGTGCAACGCGATCAGGTCAGTCTGCGCGAAGCGCCCCTCGCTGGCATGCGAAAAAACGGCCCGCACGCCCACAAATGTCCGGCTTCTCCGCTTGTGGCTAACTGCTAACGGCTAACTCCTGTTCGCTGTTCTGCAAACAAAAAACCGGCGGGACGCATCGTTCCAAACGCCGGTCTTTGCTTGTTGCCCTGATGGGGCGCGCTACGACTGCTTCGCCAGCTCGACAATCGAGGCGAACGTCTGCGGATCGCGCACAGCCAGGTCCGCCAGAATCTTGCGGTCCAGCTCGATGCTCGCACCCTTCAGGCCGTGGATCAGGCGGCTGTACGACACGCCGCTGAGACGGGCCGCCGCATTAATGCGCGTAATCCACAGGCGGCGCAGATCGCGCTTGCGGTTGCGACGGTCGCGATAGGCGTACCACTGGCTCTTCATCATAGCTTCGTTGGCGCGCCGGAAGAGCCGGTGCTTGGTGCCCCACTGGCCCTTGGTCATTTTCAGGATTTTCTTATGCCGACGGCGCGTTACGGCGCCACCCTTAACACGGCTCATTGATTATGCTCCTATGCTCATCCGCCCGGCGGGCACGCGCCACTTAGGCCGGCGGATTCTGCTTATACTTGCCCAGGTAAGGCGCCAACCGGCGCACGCGCTTGGCTTCAGCGCTAGTGGTGACTTCGAGCATGGTGTCGAACTTGGCCTTCGAGCGCTTCGACTTCCGCCGGCGCAGATGGCTCTTGCCGCCCTTCGTCCGCATCACCTTGCCGCTGCCCGTCACGCGGAAGCGCTTGGCTGCTGCCTTGTATGTCTTCAGCTTGTACTTCTTTTGCTTTTTCGCCACGAACCGCACTCCCTATAAACACGTGAGCACCGCACAGAGCGTGCGGCGCAAGAACCTATGGCCGGCGGACCGAACCGGCAGCCGCTACTTCTTCTCCGGGGCAGGCGCCAGGACCATCAGCATCGTGCGGCCTTCCATGTTCGGGGCCTGTTCCACGATGGCGATATCCTTCAGCTCCTCGGCGACCTCGCTCAGCATATCGCGCGCGATCTCCGGATACGTAATCTCACGGCCACGGAAGCGGATGCGCACCTTGACCTTCATCCCCTCCGTCAGCCAGCGCCGTGCGTCACGAACCTTGAACGACCGGTGATGGTCGTCCGTTTTGGGCCGCAACCGGATCTCTTTGACCTCGACCTGCTTCTGCTGTTTGCGAGCTTCGCGTTCTTTTTTGGCGCGTTCATACTGAAACTTGCCAAAATCCATAATCTTGCACACTGGCGGATTCGCCGTTGGGGCGACCTCGACCAGGTCCAGCTCGCGATCGCTTGCAAGCTGCAAGGCTTTCTGGATCGGCACGACTCCGTGGTTTTCGTTCCTGTCGTCAATCAAACGCACTTCGCGCGCGCGAATCCGCTCGTTGATCCGGAAATCTCCTGTGCTTATGGCCCTTGTCCTTTCGCGACTTCGTCTCGTCTTCTCGGCTGACTTTGGGGTGCCAGTGTAGCATAGCGCACCCGTTTCGTCAACCGTTATACGCGAGAAAAACCGCCGCCAGTCACCGCCGCTAGATTGTGAACGACTGGCCCAACTCTGGGACGCTCACATTCTCAAAACCCGCTTCGTCGCGCAGCCCATCCGCCAGCGCCAGCGCCGACTCCTCTTCGCCGTGCACCAGGAAGGTTTGGCGCGGGCGCTTGGAAATGCTGCGCGCCCAGGCGAGTAGCTCGCTGCGATCCGCGTGACCGGAGAAGCCGTTGATCACCTCGACCTGCGCGCGGACCGTATACTCCTCGCCGAAGATACGCACCGGCGACGCGCCATCGACCAACCGCCGCCCCAGCGTGTGCGGCGCCATCCAGCCAACGATCAGGATCGTGTTAGCCGAGTCTTCAATGCGGTTGCGCAGATGATGCAGGATGCGCCCAGTTTCGGCCATGCCGCTCGCGCTGATCACGATGAACGGGTCGCGGAGGAAGTTGAGTTCTTTGCTCTGCTCGACTGAGCGCGCGTACACCAGCTCGTCAAACCCGAACGGATCGCCCTCGGCGAGCATGAACGCGCGGATCTCCTCGTCATACGCCTCAGGATGAAGCCGGAAAACCGAGGTCGCGTTAATCGCCAGCGGGCTATCCACAAACACCGGAATCGGCGGGATATCGCGCTGGACAATCATGCGGTGCAGCGTGTAAACCAGTTGCTGCGTGCGCCCGACCGCGAACGCCGGGATGATCACCGCCCCGCCCCGGCGATAGGTATCCTTGACGATCTTCTCCAACCGCTGTTCAGAGTCGAAGAACGCCTCGTGCTCGCGGCTGCCGTAGGTGCTTTCGAGCAGCAGGACATCGGCATGATCGACCGTCTCCGGATCGCGCAGGATCGGCGTGTTGGCGCGGCCCAGGTCTCCGCTGAACACCACGCGGACATCGCGCCCTGCATCGCGATCCTCGATGTCCAGCACGACGATCGCGCTGCCGAGCATGTGCCCCGCGTCAAGGAACGTGACGTGCACGCCGGGCAGAATCTCGCGCTGGCGGTGATAGCCCACGGCTGCGAACGATTCGAGGCTGTTGACCGCGTCTTCAATTGTGTACAGCGGCTCGACCGGCGGCTCGCCGTTGCGCGCGCGCTTCTTGTTAACAAACTCCGCATCGCGCTCGTGGATAGAGCCGCTGTCCATCAGCATCGTCGAGCACAGGTCCCGCGTGGCAAAGGTGCAGAAGATATCGCCATCAAACCCACTCTTAACCAGGTTCGGGATATTCCCACTGTGATCGATGTGCGCGTGGCTGAGCACCATCGCATCGATTGAGGCTGCATCAAACGGCAGGTGGCGGTTGCGCTCAAACGCCTCGTCGCGCTTGCCCTGATATAGCCCGCAGTCGAGCAAAACACGTTGGTCGTTCACCTCAATCAAGTGCTGCGAGCCAGTCACGGTCCGCGCCGCGCCATGAAACGTGATTTTCATCACCGTACCCTCCGCGTCAGATCCAATACAAGTCGCCAAGCGCCCGACAGCATCAATCCTCGCCGGACATCCCCTTCAGCAGCACGATCAGTTCCTCGCCATATTCCGCGCGCCGCCAGGGGCCAAGCCCTGGAATCTCGTCCAGGTCTTCGACGCGCTGAGGCGCCTGCCGCGCCAGGACCCACAACGTCTCGCGTGGCAGGATCACATCCGACTCAACGCCGCGTTCAACGGCGCGCTGTTTGCGCCAGGCGCGCAGCATATCATAACGCGCCAGCACAGCCTGATCCGGCTGGCGGCGGCGGGGCTGGCGCGGCGGTGGCGCGTCCTGCCCGCGCGCAACCGCCTGGATGATCGCGTCTCCATACCGGCGCGCCTGCCGCCCGCTCAACGCGTGAGCCGCGTCCAGATCGCCGAGGCGGCGCGGCTGCAAATCCGCTAGCTCGACCAGCGCCCGGTCGGTGAAGACTTTGAAGGGGGGTAAGTCGCGGCGGCGCGCCAGCTCGTCCCGCGTGAGATATAGCTCGCGCACAATCCCCAACTGGCGGCGGCGCATCTTCTGCACGCCGTTGATTCGCCAGAATCCGTCTGGGTCGAACTCGTATTCTGCCGGGGGAAGCTCGGTCAGCCCGGCGAAGATCTCGAGCGCTTCTTCGGTACGCCCCAGGGTCTCGAGCTCATGAGCGAGAATATCCCGCAGCGCGGGCAGATAGTGCGTGTCCATCTGCGCATAGCGAAGTTGCTCGGCAGGCAGCGGGCGCAACGTCCAGTTCGCTCGCTGGAAACGCTTCGCGGCGTGCACGCCAAACTGCGCTTCGAGGATCGCACCCAGGCCGACCCGCTCCCAGCCGCAGATACGCGCCGCCATCATCGTGTCGAACAGGTGCGTGAAGTGAAATCCGAAGTCACGCTTGAGCGAGATCACATCATATTCAGCGGCGTGGAAGACGATTTCGGTCGCCGGATCAGCCAGCACCTCGCCCAACGGCGCGAGGTCATCCAGCGCCAGCGGATCGACGATGTAGTCCCGCTCACGCGTGGAAAGCTGGATCAGGCAGACCTGCTCGTAATACGCGTAGAGGCTGTTGGACTCGGTATCGACCGCCAGCAGCGGCGTGCCACGCAGTTGATCGACCAGCGTTCGAAGCTGGCGTCCGTGCCGGATGATTTCGGCGGGTTCCAGGTCGTGGGGCAGCGGCGTCACAGCCACCCCCGGCGGCGAAAGAAGGTCAGCATCGCGGCGGCGATCGCAAACATCGTGAAGATGATCAGCAGAAACGCGCCGTTCCAATCTTCCAGCGGCAACAGGACGTTCATGCCATAGATCCCGCTGATGAGCGTCAGCGGCAGCATGATCACCGAGATCACGGTGAGAATCCGCATGACCTCGTTCAGCCGGTAGCTCACCAGCGTGTCTGCCGTGTCAGAGAGGCCGCGGATCACTTCGAGGTCTTCTTCAACAATTTCATAGCCCTTCACCAGGTGGTCGAGGATGTCGCCAAAATACACGTCGAGGTCTTCGCGGATGTAAGGCCGGTCGACGTTCTCCAGATTTTCAACGATCAGCAGTTGCGGGCGGATAATACGTCGCAGCGCGATGATGTCCCGCCGGATGAACGCCAGGTCCTGGATGATCTGGCGCGAATCTTCGGTGAATATCTCTTCTTCGATGGCGCGGATGTTGGCATCGACCTTGTATAGAATCGGGAAGATGTAGTCGACCAGCCGGTCGATCACCGTGTAGAAGATCCGGCTCGCGCCGCGCCCCATATACTGCTCGCGCAGCTCCTCGTTCGTCTGGCACTGCTCGAACAGGTGGCGCAGCGGCTTGAGCGTGCCATCGTGGACCGTAATCAGGTAGCCGCTGCCGACGAAAATATCGACTTCTGCCGCCCGGCTGACGCGCTGCACCGGATCCCACAGCGGGAAATGCATCACGACGAACATATAGTCGTCGTACTCGTCCATTTTCGGGCGCTCGATGCGGCTTTGCAGGTCTTCGATGTCCAGCGGGTGGAAATGTGGGTAGGTGTCCCGCAAGTCCTGCATATCCTGCGGGGTGACACGCTCGATATTTGTCCAGGTCACGCGACCGTACTGGATCGTCTCAGTTGCCATGCGTTTCATTATCGCGTGACGCTCGCATTCGAGCAAACCGCCACCGGACGAACCGCACGCCAGGCGCATCGCCAGCGCGCAAAAGTCTGCTACAATCCCCCGCATCGCGAACGATCTCAGACTCAGGACGTATCAGGTGTTGCTCCGCTTCTCCTCTTCGCTGCGCCAGGCCGCCCGATCCACCGCGCGCGGGCTGCGCCGGGTGGGGCGTGTCGTCTGGCGCGCCGCGCTGACGGTCGCGCTGGTCCTCGCGCTCGGCGATGGCATCTTGCGCGACGTCACACTGCGCGATCGCGCCGTCACGCTGGCGCAGGACGCGCTGTTCGACTACGTCGGGTGGGAGATCGATGCGCTGTGGAAAAAAGCGCGCCAGGAACTGCTCAGCGTGCACCCGTACCTCGACGAAGAGACCCGCCAGCAGATTGCGCGCAACTACCTCGACACGCTGCGCCAGGCGCGCGCGCTGGAGCGTCAAATCGAGGCGATCTACACCGATTCGGGCGTGAGCGATCCGGCTGCGGAAAGCGCCGCGCTGGCCGCCGAGCGGGACCGCCTGCGCGCCCGGCTGGCGGACGATCAGCCGCTGGCGGAGGGGATCATCGAGGGGCAGGTGTCGTCCGTGTTGGCGGATGCCGGGTTCGCCACGCTGGGGCAGGTGCTGCCGCCCGTGTCGATGCATTTCTCCGAATCACCGACGCTGCTGGTCGTCTCCCCGCGTGACCGGATCGAGATGGTGGTTGACCTCGGCCTCGATCCGCTGACCGTCGAGCAGCGCGAGGCGTTGGAGCGCGAGATCGACGCGGCGCTCGACGTCTCCTCGCTGATCGTGCCGCTGGGCGGGATCAGCCTGTATCCGAGCATGATCGTCGAGACCGATACGCTGGCGCGCGCGTTTGAAGTCACCGCGCATGAATGGGCGCACCATTACCTGATGGCGTTCCCGCTGGGGTTGGAATACACGCTGCACCCGGAGACGCGCATCATCAACGAGACAGTAGCGACCTTCTTCGGGCGCGCGGTCGCAGAGCGCGTGATGGCGCGCTATTACCCGGATGTGCCCGCGCCGCAGTACCCGAGCTTTCTCGCGCCCGCTGCTTCAGACGCTACGCCCACTGAGGCGGCGTTTGACTATGGGCGCGCGCTAAACGAAACCCGCACCACGGTCGATCGCCTGCTGGCGCGCGGTCAGATCGCGGCGGCAGAGCAGTACATGGAGCGGCAGCGGCAGGAGTTCGTGGCAAACGGCTACATGATCCGCAAGCTGAACCAGGCGTATTTCGCGTTTCACGGGGGCTATCAGGGCGCGCCGGGCGCGGGAGGATCCGATCCCATCGGTCCCGCCGTCGAGGAACTGCTCGCGCTCAGCCCCGATCTAGACGCTTTTCTCACGACGGTGCGCACCATCACGACCCGCGATGACCTGCTCACCGCGCTAAACAGCGCCCGCGCCGCGCTCAATCTCCCGAGCACCCACACACCAGCATCGTAAGCACACATCGCGCCGAGGAGCCTGCCATGTCGCTACCCGTCGAATCCATCCTCACGCACCTGAATCTGCCGCTGCAGCCACCGCCCACCGCCGCCACGCTCGACGCATTGCTGGCCGCCTGGGCAGCGCGCATCCCCTGGGAATCCGCCTCGCGTATCGCCTACCACCAGGACGCGGGCACGCCGGACGACTACGCCCGCCCGCCAGAGCGTTTCTTCGCAGACGCGCTGCGCCTGGGCACCGGGGGGACGTGCTTCGAGAGCAATCTGGCGCTGCGCGCGCTGCTGGACGCGCTCGGCTTCGAGGTGACGCTGCACTTCTGCGATATGCGCTCCGCGACCGTCAACCCGCATTGCGCTACGATCGTCCCGCTGGATGGCGCGCTGTATCTGGCAGATGTAGGCTACCCGGTCGCGGGGGCGCTGCGGCTTGACCCTACCGCGCCCACCGAGCGCGAGACGCCCTCGTACCTGTTCCGCGCCATCCCGCAGGGAGACGGGCGCTGGCAAGTTCGCCGCATGGCGCGCAATGGATTCGACGATCAGGCGTTCGTGCTGAAAGGGGAGCCGGTGGACATGGAGCAGTTCCTCGCCCGGCTGCTACGCGATCACGAGCCGGACGGTTTGTTTCTGGATGAGGTAATTCTCTCGCACACCGGGCCGGACGGCATGCTGCGCTATAGCGAGGGGCTTGTGCTGGTGCGGCGCACGGCGGACGGAGAGGAACGGGTT
>CAZVCM010000101.1:0-13255 GCA_964626105.1 uncultured Thermoflexus sp. | reverse complement strand
TCGTCGCCCTCACCATCACCATCCGCCGGCTCGGTCGCTTGCTCGGTCTCACGCACTGACATCGCCGCTTCTTCGGTTGCCTCTTCGGTCGGCTCGTCTGCCGCTTCTTCGGTTGGTTCCTCGGTCGCCTCATCTTCCGGCGTCAACGTCGGGGCGGCAGTGGGCGAGGGCAGCGGGGTTGGCGTCTCGGTGGGCGCAGCCGTCGGCTCGGTCGTCGGCGTCTCCGGGACATCGGTCGGCGCGGCGGTCGGTTCTTCTGTCGGCTCCTCGGTCGGCTCTTCGACCGGGTCCTCTGTCGCAGCTTACGTCGCGTCCTCGGTTGGCGCGGCGGCAACTGCTTCGCCTGCGACATCCAGCCCGAAGACATACGAAATGTACGCCTCGCTTCCGTTCACATCCGCGTATTGCACATCCACCTGCACGCGATACTGCCCAGGCTCGGCCGGCGCGGTATAAGCAGCGCCGCTCTCTGTCGCAGCAAGCGTCGTCTGCCCGCCAAGGCCATCCAACAGGGTGACGGTCATCGCCTGAGGCGCGGGATCGTCGCTGGAGAGGTCGAACTCGACCGGTGCGCCCGCTGCCACAGCGACAAGCTGCTCCGGCTGGGCGCGCGCCGCGAGATTGACATCACACGCCACATTCTCGTCATTCTGCGGCCAGCAATAGCTGTAGACGGGTTCTGAATACGTCGCATCGCCGACGCGCAGCCGCACTTCCGGCCCCGTGTCGACCGTCGCCTCGCGCTCGGCACAGGCGCTGATACCCAGCGCCAGGACCAGGATCAGGGCTAACCACCGGATCGCTGACTGCTCTCGTCTCATCGTTGCTCCCCCGCATTGTGGAGTATGTCGCCGCTCTGCCCAGGCCGGGCCGGGTACCAGGCTGGATTCTGAAATGGGGCCAGCGCCAGCCGCAAAATTGTCTCGTAGGCGCTCTGACGCGTCTCGAGATCGTTCGTCAAGATGCCAATCGCACCGTTTCGCTGCTTTGTGCCTTCTTGCTGAACCAGGCGATCCATCGCCGCACCTAGCTCCTCACCGCGACGAACCCGGTCAGCGACGGCTTCCGGCAGCAGCGCGCACGAGTTGCCCCCGACGCCGATCCGTCCTTCGCGACTGACCAACACGCACCACGCGGTGGTCAGCAGGCCGAACTCACTCTCTTGTACGCCGCCTTCAAGGCCCACGCCCAGGTCGGCATCGCCCGCCTGCAGCGCAGCGCGCGCACGGTTGAGCGCGCCGGTCCGGGCTTCGAGGTCGCCCCACGGCTGGGCGGGCACGCCGGACGGCACGTCGAAGCAGACGAACTCCGCATCTGGATACAGGCGCGACAAAACGGCGCGGCTTGCGCTACACTTAACTGGGTTGGTCGATCCTATGGCGATGCGCATCGCTGTGGCTTTCTCGTGCACCCTAGTTCGCATTGTAGCATCACAATTTTATCTTGACTAATCGACCTTTGGACTATGACTGTGGCGGGATAACCCGGCGGGGCAGAAGGATGGCAAGCGAATGTACTTTGACGCGGTGACAATCGCCGCGCTGGTCAGCGAGCTAGACGCGCGGCTGTGCGGCGGGCGGATTCAGGACTCGGTGCAGATCGACGCAGAGAGCTTCGGGCTGGAGGTCTACGCCAACCACGAGCGGCATTATCTGCTGCTGAGCGCAAACCAGCAGTATCCGCGCGTGCTGCTTTCCGCCGAGAAGCTGCGCCGGGGCGTGCAGAAACCGTCGCCGCTTGGCCTGCTACTGCGCCGTTACGCCGAGGGTGCGCGGATTGACTCAATTCGCCAGCCCCTGTGGGAGCGGCTGATCATCCTGTCGCTGGATGGGCCGGAAGGCGTATTTGAACTCGTTGTCGAACCGATGGAGCGACGAGCGAACCTGCTGCTCGTGCGCGACGATGGGATTGTCGCAGACTGTGTGCGGCGCGTGGGGCCGGAAGAAAATCGCGTGCGCGTCAGCCTGCCGGGGCATCCATACGAGCCGCCACCGCCGCAGAAGCTCAAGCGCGCGCCATCCACGCTGACGCTGGCGCTGGTCAGCGATATGCTCGACAGCGCGCCCGGCGAGCAGACGCGGCAGCTCCTGACGAAGCGGGTGCTTGGCTTCAGCCCGCTCGTAGCGAAGGAGGTCGTCTCCCGCGCGACCGGGACTCCAACTACGAAGGCGGCGGATACCAGCCCGCGGGCGCTGCTGGCCGCAATAGAGGAGCTGTTTGGCGCGCTGGATCGCGAAGAGTGGGCGCCGGGTGTGGTATCCGACGGCAGCGAGGTGGCTGCCTATGCGGTGTACAGGCTGACGCATTTGCCCGGCTGGGAGCCCTGTGCGACCGTCAGCGAGGCGCTTGAGCGGTATTACGGGCCGCTGACGGGCGAGGGCGCGTACGAAGCGGCCAAGCGCCCGATCGCTGCCGCGCTGGCAGATGCGCGCGATCGCGTGCAGAAGAAGCTGGAATCGCTGGAACGCTCGCTGGCGGACGAGTCGTCGCTGGAGCATCTGCGCCAGGGCGGGGAGCTTCTGCTCGCGTACCAGTATGCGCTCGAGCCGGACCAGCGCGAGCTGAAAGCGCAGTACGAGGTCGACGGGCCAGAGCTGACCATCGAGCTGGATCCGTCACTTTCGCCGGTTGAGAACGCCAAGCGCTACTTTGAGAAGTACGACAAAGCCAAACGCTCGCGCGAGTCCGTGCCGGAGTTGATTGCGGCGGCGCGCCAGGAACTCGACTACCTCGACCAACTGGCGACCGATCTCGCACTGGCGACGAACTGGCCCGAGATCGGCGAGGTCCAGGCGGCCCTGCAGGCCAACGGTTACTGGCGCGGCAAGCCGGTTGGTCGCCCTGGCGGCGGCCAGCCCGCGCCGCTCAAGGTCACCACCGACGATGGATGGGTGATTTGGGTGGGGCGGAACTCGCGCCAGAACGATCTTGTGACGTTCGATAAAGGTGGTTCCACCGATCTGTGGCTGCACGCGCGCGGTGTGCCCGGCGCGCACGTGATTATCAAGGCTGCTGGGCGAGACGTGCCGCAGCACATTTTAGAGCGCGCTGCGTCGCTCGCGGCGTATTACAGCGGCGCGCGCACGGAAGGGCGCGTGATTGTGGACGCGACGCTGCGCAAGTACGTGCGCAAGATCAAGGGGGGCAAACCGGGGATGGTGACCTATCGCAACGAGTCGACGGTCGAAGTCGCGCCGCGCTCGGAGTGAGCCTCGGGCGCGGGAGTTTCACTGGTGTTGCTGTCCAGGCGGCGATAGACATCCAGCAGGCGCGGCACAATCACGGACCAGTCGTATTGCTGCGCAACGAGCGCGGCGCCCGCGCGGCCTAGCGACTGGCGCTGGTCCGGCGCGCCAAGCAGCGCGACGACCTGCCGTGCGAACTCGGTCGCGCTATCTGCCAGGCGCAGCGCGACCCCGTCTTGCGCGTCCAACCCCTGCGCGCCGAGCGTGGTCGAGACGACTGCACGCCCGGCGGCCATCGCCTGCAGAATCTTGAGGCGCGTGCCGCTTCCCATGCGCAGCGGCACGACAAACACCGCCGCCGCGTGCAAGAACGGCTTCACATCGGGCACCCAACCGGTAATCTCGACATCGTCGCGCTCGCGCAGCGGCTGGAGCCGTGGATGCGGCTGGCTGCCGACGATGAAGAAGCGCGCTTCGGGCGCGGCGGCGCGAATGCGTGGCAGGATGTCGTCGGCGAACCACAGCGCCGCGTCGACGTTGGGCCGGTAGCCCATTGAGCCGGTGAAGACCAGCGCTGCTGGGCCGAGGTCGAGGCTGGAGTCATCGTGCGCGTACGGTGCGGCGTCGATCCCGTTCGGGACGACCGCCACTGGGCAGCGGGGCGCTAGCCGCTCGAATGCGGCGGCATCTGCCTCTGATACTGCGATCACATGGTCGACGGTTTCGCACACTTGCCGTTCGAAGCGCACTAGCCTTTGCCACTGAATCAGCGAGTAGATCGCGCCGGGCAGGCGCTTGAGCTCGCGTCGTTCCGCCTCGTAGATCGACCGCTGCAGGTCGTATTCCGCATTAAATGAGTCGTAAATTACGCGCGCGGCGGGCTGGGATGCTTTGATCACCGGCAGATAGGTCGCCATTTCGAGGCTTTCGATCTGAACGAGATCGTAAGGCTCGGCGGCAAGCAGCGCCTGCAGGCGTGCCGCGTACTGCGGCGAGTAGAAGCGCCGCTGCATATCCGGGCGCGACGTGAAGAGCAAGTCACGCAGACGGTCACCGATGCTGCGTTGGGGTGGGGCGACAAACTCCACGCGCGCGCAATACTCGTTGAGGACGGGTAGCACAGCCTGCGCGGCAGGCTCCGCGCCGAAGGCGAGCAGGTGTAGCTCGTGACCGGCGGCGTGCGCGCCACGCATCAGGCCGCTGGTGCGCAGCGTGCCCCCGGCGTGGGCCGGCTCGGGAAGCTGCGCCGTCAGGAAGAGAATTCGCATAGTCAATTCAACTCGTGGGCGTAACGAAAGGACTCTGTCAGATTATAGCGCCGCCACTCTTTGGTAGACGTCAAGCGCCGTGGACGCAGTTCGCTCCCAGGTAAAGGTCGCTGCTCGCGCCAGCCCGCGCGATCGCAGATCGGCATGGAGCGCATCGTCGGTGAGCAGCTCCCGCATCGCGCCCGCCAGGGCTGCGGGATCGTCAGGATCAACCTGCAGCCCTGCATCGCCGACGACTTCGGGCAGCGATCCGCGATCCGATGCGAGCGGCGGCGTGCCGCAGGCCATCGCTTCGAGCGCAGTCAGCCCAAAGCCTTCGTAGTGCGACGGCACAGCCAGCAGGCGCGCGCCGCTGTAGAGCGCGGGCAGATCGGCGCGCGGCGCGTTTTCGATCCAGCGCAGCCTGTTCTGGATTTGGTGGCGCTCTACCGCCGCGTTGATGTCGTCCATCAGCCAGCCCTTGCGCCCGACCAGGACCAGCGGCGGCGCGTCCGCCATTTCCTGGCAGAGCAGGGCATATGCCGCGAACAAGCCGGGCAGGTTCTTGCGCGGCTCGAAGGTCCCAACGAACAGCAGGTAGTCTGCAGGGAGATCATAGCGGGCGCGCGCGGCGGTGATCGCTTCTTTGCTGGCGGGACGGAACATCGAATGCACGCCGAGCGGGTGCGGCGCGATCTTGTCAGGTGAGGCGTCGAGCAGCGCAACCAGGTCGGCTTTTGTCGCCTGGGATGGGACCAGTATCGCGTCGGCCATGTGCACTGAGCGCGTGATCTGTTCGTTGTAATAGCGGCGGCTGGCGGCGGTCATATACTGCGGATAGTGCAGATAATGCACATCGTGCACCGTGATGATATGACGCCGGGCGGCGTGTTGCGGCAGGATGCCTTCCGGCGTGTGATACAGATCGAAGCGGCGTGGCGCCAGTTCAGCCGCAAGTAGCCAGCGCTCCCAGCGGTGATGGCTGGGTGTAACCGTCGAGACGCGGCGGAAGTTCGGTGCGCGCGACAGCGTTTCGCGGTCCCGCAGGTGGTGCACAACCGCATACTGGTTGGCGCGATCCAACTCCGCAAGCGCAGCGATCAGGTGGCGAACGTACTCGACGATCCCACCAGGGCGATAGTAATTCAGACGCGCGTCAATGGCGATTCTCATGATGCAAGTATAGCTGCCTGAACCACGCAGACAAGCCCGATTTGCCCCCGCGCCAGGATTTTACTCTCTTGCGCGCTGGAGACTGTGTTATAATGCGCTGCCAGAAGGAAGTGGAGGTGTTAGGAGGGCCGCGATGGACCTGGCACAAGCAGCGCGCATGATCGAGTGGTTGGACGAGGAGCGTCGCCGCGACCGTGGAAATATCGCCTTACTGGAAGAGCGGATCGCTCAGCAGTCCGATCTGATCGAGCAGCTTTTGCGGCGCATCGACGGCATGGAAAGCGAGCAGTCGAGCTTGCGCAGCATGTTTCTGCCGACCGGTCGTGATTCGGAATTGGCCGAGCAACTGCGCGTCGAGTTTCAGCAGTTGATCGAAAGCACAGAGAGCAAGCGCCTGATGGCCGAGCGCGAGGCCGAGCGCCGCGCCGATATTGCGCGCGAAAGCGTGACGCGGATGGTGCGCGAGGTCGAGGACCGCGTTGACAAGATTGATCGCGCGATCGAAGAGTTGCCTGCTGCGCGGGTTGAGCGAGACCGGGTTGCCTCGGCGCTGGCAGCGGTCCAACAGCGCGTCGAGGACCTGTCGAAGAAATTTGAAGAACCGGAGCGTCGCTTGCTGTTCCTCGAAGAACAGCGCCGTCAGGACTCGCGCCGTATCTCGGACGTGCAGTCGGAACTACCGGAGCTTCAGAAGCAGCTTGATGCGGTGCGTCCGAAGCTTGACTCGCTTGAGGCGATGGTGCTGCGCAGCGAAAAGCGCGTCTTGGAGCTTCAGGCGGCAGAGCGCGATCGCCGCGAGGAAATGCAGCAGTTCACCGACCAGCAGACGCTTCTCTTGCAGCAGCGCGATCAGCAGGTCGCCGAGCTGACCAAGAGCTTCGGCGCCTACGACGAGGATATGAAACGTTATATCGAACGGTTCGAGTCGTGGTCGGAGACGCACCGTCAGATGCGCAAGATCGTCGAGGACTTCGAGCGCATTGGCGAGCGCCTGGGGCGGCGCATCAACGAGGTCGCCGAGATGCAGCGGTTGTCGGAAGAACGCTTCCGTCAGGAGTGGAACGACTGGGTCGCCGACGACCAGAAGCGCTGGAAGCAGTTCACCGTCACCAACGACGAGGCGTGGCGCAACGAGAACAAGCAGCTCGAGCAACTTCGCCAGCGCGTGGAGCAGGTATCGACCGTTTACGAGCCGATCAAAGACAGCATCGAGCGGATGTGGCAGCTTGAGCGTGCCCGCGCCGAGCTGTATCGCGATCGCTACCAGTCGCTGCTGCTGGAGTTCGACCAGATCGAGCACAGTCAGCCAACGGGAAACGGGCGCGAATAGTCCCTTCGCTCGAACGCTGATCACCTGACAGATTGCGCCGGAGTTCTGCTATGAACTCCGGCGTTTTGATTCCCCAGCCAGCACGCGCCGCAAGCTTGCCTTATAATGAGGGTGCTGGCGGCGCTGTTGTGCAGAGCTGCCTAACTCCCCTTTTGGTAAATGCATTTGTGGAGCGACACATGGTTCAAGAGACGTTTACGAAAGAAGAATTGCTTGCTCGGGCCGAGAAACCCGCCGAGGAAGCAATGCGTCTGCACGCGTTTTATCGCGGCAAGACGCAAACGGCGCTAAGGTGCCGCGTGCGAGACCTGGACGATTTCGCAATCTGGTATACGCCGGGTGTTGCCGCGCCATGCCGCGAGATCGAGGCGGACCCGGACCGGGTGTACGACCTCACCAGCAAGTGGAACACGGTCGCCGTGATCTCGGACGGGACGCGCGTGCTCGGCCTGGGCGATATCGGCCCCAAAGCCGGGCTGCCTGTGATGGAAGGCAAGGCGCTGCTGTACAAGTACCTCGGCGGGATCGATGCCGTGCCGATCATGCTGGATACAAAGGATCCGGACAAGATCATCGAAACGGTGCTGATGCTCCAACCATCGTTTGGCGGCGTCAACCTCGAAGACATCTCGCAACCAAAGTGCTTCCGCATCCTTGACACGCTGCGCGACCAGGCGGAGATCCCGATCTGGCATGACGACCAGCAGGGAACTGCCAGCGTGATCCTCGCCGGGATGATCAACGCGGCCAGGGTCGTGCGCAAGCCGCTCAAAGATATGCGGATTGTGTTTGTGGGCGCGGGTGCGTCGAACGTCGCCTGCGCGCGGCTGATCTTCCGCTATGGCGCGGATCCGGCGAACTGCCTGATGGTGGATAGCCAGGGCATCCTCGGCAAGCACCGGCGCGATCTGTTTCTGCGTCGTGCCGAGTACATCCAGAAATGGCACATGGCGCAGATTACCAACGGCGAGGAGATCCAGGGCGATATTGAGGTGGCGCTGCGCGGGGCAGACGCGGTGATCGCGCTGTCACAGCCGGGGCCGGATACGCTCAAACCCGAATGGATCCGGGCGATGGCGAAGGACGCGATCGTGTTTGCGGCGGCGAATCCGATCCCAGAGATCTGGCCGTGGGACGCCAAAGAAGCCGGAGCGGTGGTGGTTGCTACTGGCCGGTCTGACTTCCCGAATCAGGTGAACAACTCGCTGGGCTTTCCCGGTATCTTCCGCGGCACGCTTGACGTTCGGGCGAGCACGATCACCGATGAAATGGCAATCGCAGCGGCGGAATCGCTGGCGCAGATGGCCGAGGAAAAAGGCCTGTCGCCAGACTACATCCTGCCGACGATGGACGAGTGGGATGTCTTCCCGCGTGAGGCGGCGGCTGTCGCGATGAAGGCGCAGGAGCAGGGCGTGGCGCGGCGCGAGACCACGTATGAAGCAGAATACGAGCGCGCGCAGACGATCATCCGGGCGGCGCGCGATATGACGCAGGCGCTCATGGACGACGGCTTCATCCCAACCGCGCCGGAGCCTGACGACACCGTGAAGGAGCAGACGGGCGATGCATGAGCTTATTATCATTGGAGGTGGACCGGCAGGGCTGGCGGCAGCGGCGTACGCGGTCCGCAAGCGGATGGATGCGCTGTTCATTTCACCTGGCCTCGGCGGGCGGACGCGGCGGCGTCTGCTACTGCCGTGGGTCGATGACTATCAAGTGATCGTCGGCGAGGAGACGATCCAGCGCTTTCGCTCGCAGCTTGACTATCTGGAGTTCATGCGCGTGCGCACGCCTGCGACCGGTATCGAGCCGATTGACGGCGGCTATCGGATCGCGGTTGGCGATGGGCACACTTACGACACGCGCACGCTGATCATCGCCACCGGCTCGCGCGGGGAGCGGCTGAACGTCCCTGGTGAGGATGAGCTGGAAATGCGCGGTCTGTGCTACAGCGCGATGACCTACGCGCCGCTGATGGTCGATCGCAGCGTGGTGGTGGTCGGTTCAGAGCTGCTCGCGTTGCGCGCTGTGGCGGAACTCAGCCGTATCGCGCGTGAGGTTAGGCTGCTGGCGGAGTATGACGGCGATCTCGACACAGATTTCGGTCAGGCGATCCTCGATGTGCCGAATGTGATTGTCCGGCGTGGGTGCCGTGTCTTGGCGGTTAAGGGGCGCAGCTACGCCGAGACGGTCGTGGTGGAATGCAGCGGCGCGCAGGAAGAGATCGCGATGGACTCGATCTTCGTCGAGAAGCAATTGATCCCCAACACCGCGCTGGTGGCAGATCTGGTCGAGCTGGACCCGTGCGGGTTCATCCGCGTGGACGCACGCAACCGGACGAACCGTCCGGGGCTGTTTGCCGCTGGAGACTGCACGGACGCGAGCGCGTTTCAGGTGCTGATGGGCTTGGGCGATGGCGAGAAAGCGGCGCTCAGCGCGTTTGACTACGTGTTGGGGCTGCCGGTTGACGTGACGCCCTGCGAGGAATAAGCGACAGCGATATCGCGGCGGTGCTGGTTTGGCGCCGCCGCTCTTTTTGTTAGGTCGCGACCGGTTCGCGGCGGATCACCGCGCCAAGCCCGCGTAATTTTTCCTCAACGCGCTCGTAGCCGCGATCTATCTGGCCGATGTTGCGGATGGTGGTCGTGCCGCGCGCGCAGAGTGCCGCCAACAGTAGCGCCATTCCAGCGCGGATATCCGGACTGCTGATCGGGGAGATGCCGCGCAGCACGGTTGGGCCGTGGACGACAGCCCTGTGCGGGTCGCAGAGGAAGATGCGCGCGCCCATTGCGCTCAGCTTGTCGGTGAAGAAGAACCGGCTGTTGTACATCCACTCGTGGAACAGCACGGTTCCGGCAGACTGGGTAGCGACCGTCAGCGCGATGCTCATCATATCGGACGGAAAAGCGGGCCACGGCTGCGCTTTGATCTCCGGGATCTGGTTGCCGAGGTCGCGCTCGATGGTCAGCGCTTGCCCGCGCGGGACGATGACATCTGGCCCATCGACCTGCCATGTCACGCCGAGCTTGTGGAACATCAGCGCGGCCATGTCGAGGTACTGCGGGTCGGCCTGGCGGATGCGGATTTCTCCACCGGTAACGACCGCCGCGCCGATCAGGCTAACGACTTCCAAATAGTCGGCTTCGACGCGGAACTCCCCGCCGCTCAACTGCTCGACACCGTCAATCGTCAGGCAGTTGGTACCGATTCCGCTGACCCGCGCGCCCATCCCATTGAGCATGCGGCACAAGTTCTGCACGTGCGGCTCGGACGCGACGTTGCGCAGAATGGTCGTGCCGCGTGCTAGCACCGCCGCCATGACAGCGTTTTCGGTGGCGGTGACGCTCGCTTCGTCCAGCAGGATATCGGCGCCGCGTAAGCCGTCCGTCTGCATCGTGAAGCGCCCGTCAAACTCGACGACTGTCCCCAGTCGCTCCAGCGCGAGGATGTGCGTGTCCAGCCGGCGCCGCCCGATCACATCACCCCCCGGCGGCGGAAACGCAACGCTCCCCATGCGCGCCAGCATGGGCCCGGCGAACACGATCGAGGCGCGGGTGCGCACGCACATTTCCGGGTCAAGCGCGTGCGTGGTGAGGTCCCGCGCGTGAACGCGCACGCGATGGTCGCCCAGGTCATCCACCTCGCAGCCGAGCCGCCGCAGCAATTCCAGCGTCACGCGCACGTCCGCGATGTCCGGTACATTCGTCAGCGTGACCGGCTCATCGGTCAGCAAGCAAGCGGGAAGCATCTTAAGCGCCGCGTTCTTGTTGCCGCTGACGGTGACTTCTCCGTGCAGGGCGTGGTTGCCTTCGATTACAAATTGCTCGCGCATACATCTCTCCAGCGCCAAAGCGGCGGGGGTGTTCGCTACGCTATTCGTCAAAAACAATCCGCACGGGGTCGCCCACCTGGATGTGCAGGCGTCCCGCCGCGCTGCCCTGATTGACGCCGATCTCCAATTGGCCGGAGCTTCCCACCAGCGCCAACAGATCGCCGCGCGCGGTTGCGCCATAAGTCCGTAGCACGCCACGCAGCGACTGTCCCGCGATCTCGATCTGGCAGGCGCGTGCGGTAAAAGTAAGCGCCTCGCTATCCTGTTTGCCGAAAGTGGGCGTCAAAGTCAGAGTGTCGTTTTCCCAGGCGAGGTGGCCGATGCTGGTGATGATGTTGCCGAAGTGGTCGATGTAGATCACCTCACCGTCGATCACGCCCTCGCTGACGCTCAATTGCGGCGGATCGAGCTTGACCAGCTCTGGCACGGCGGGGCCGAGTTCGGTGATCGGGACGCCTGCGGCCAGGTGCGCCGCGGCAGGCGCGAAAATGTCGCGGCCATGAAACGTCTGGCTGTTGCTGGCGAGCCGGTAGCGCGGCGCTTCGAGCTTGACCGCGTGGCGCACCTCGACATGGGGCAGTACGAAGCTCAGCACGCCATTGTTCGGCGCGACGTAAATGCCGTGCGCAGTCTCGACGGCGACCGGCTCGCGCGCCGTGCCCACGCCTGGATCGACGACAATCAGAAAGACTGTCTGTTGCGGCAAGTAGCGGAAGCTGGTCCATAAAAGATAGGCGGCGCCACGCACATCCTGTGGCGGGACATAGTGCGTGAGGTCAACCAGCCGGGCGGACGGGCAGATTCCGAGCGCGACGCCTTTCATCGTGCCCACGTAGGTATCGGCCAGCCCAAAGTCAGTCAGCAAGGCGATGATCGGGTTTGGAGTCATGCTTCGATTGTACCCCCGGATGCGCGTTCAGCAAGCGACGAAACATTGTTCGGAGAGCCGATTTGAGGTATAATAGCCGCCTTGAAAACTGGCCGGAATAAGGGGCTTGTTTTATAATCTGGGCGAGCGAACATTCGTTCCAATTGGGCACTGTTCTCAGGGCGCGCGAAGCCGCGCGCTGGCCGGTTTGACCTCTTGAATTATCGAGTATCTGTAATCAACGTCGAGAAATGACAACCCATGAGCTATCGCTCGCTCAAGAGGGCACCCGTATACGCGTGACCAAGGGTGTCCATTGGATCGGGCGGGTGGTCTAGACCGCAAGCGGGCATGGGGCGATAGCGAAATACGCGGGGAGGAAGCCGTGGCGGAACAGTTCAATCGGCAAACTGAAGAAAGCATTCGCGTCCTGGAAGGGCTTGAGGCGGTTCGCCTGCGGCCCGGGATGTACGTCGGTGGCACCGACATTCGCGCGCTGCACCATCTCATCTATGAGGTGGTCGACAACGCGATTGACGAAGCGCTCGCCGGTCGGTGCGATCACATCCGTGTGACGCTGTATGCCGACGGGTCCGTTTCGGTGTCGGACAATGGCGGCGGTATCCCCGTCGGTCTCAACAAGCAGAAGGGCGTTTCGACGCTACAAGTCGTGATGACGACGCTCCACGCGGGCGGGAAGTTTGACTCTGGCGCGTACAAGGTGTCGGGCGGCCTGCATGGTGTTGGCGTTTCGGCGGTCAACGCGCTGTCGGAGTGGATGGTTGCCGAAGTGTGGCGCGACGGGAAGATGTACCAGCAGCGTTACGCGCGCGGCATCCCGCAGGGCGATGTCGAAGTGGTGCGCCCGATGGAAAAGGACGAGCCGACGGGAACGCGGATCACCTTCATGCCGGACAGCACGATCCTCGAAGAACTGGACTTCAGCTTCAGCACGCTGGCGCAGCGCTTCCGCGAGATGGCGTTTGTGACGCGCGGGGTGATGATCACGCTGCGCGACGAGCGCGTAGAACCGCTGCCCCGCCAGATCTCGTTCTATTTCGAAGGTGGCGTGCGCTCCTTCGTGCGCTACCTGAACCGCAACCGCGACGGCTTGCATGAGCCGGTCTACGTTGACCGTGAAGTTGAGATCGACTTTGAGGGCAATGGCCGGAAGCCTTTGACGCTGAGCGTTGAGGTTGCGTTCCAGTATACGAACTCGGCCACCACCACCGAACTGTACTTCGCCAACACGATCCACACGCCGGACGGTGGCACGCACCAGGCCGGGCTGCGCACTGCGATCACGCGCACCATCAACAACTACGCGCGCAAGGCCGGGCTACTGAAGGATAAGGACCCGAATTTCTCGAGCAACGACACGCTTGAGGGCCTGACCGCGATTGTGAGCGTCAAGCACCCGTCCCCGCAGTTCGAGAGCCAGACGAAAGTCAAGCTCATGAACCCGGAAGTGCAGGGCGCGGTCTCACAGGTAACGTCAGATGTGTTCGCCGAGTTCCTCGAAGTGAACCAGCGCGACGCACGGCGCATCGTCGAACAGTGCATGACCTCAATGCGCGCGCGCGATGCGGCGAAGAAGGCGCGCGATCTGGTGCGCCGGGG
>CAZVCM010000100.1:0-13322 GCA_964626105.1 uncultured Thermoflexus sp. | reverse complement strand
TCGGGTGGTGAATGCGGGGATCCATGCGGATGTAGAGGGGTCGGATCATTGTCCCGTCAGCCTGGAGCTGGCGGAGAGCGAAGAGTAGTTAGCGAGCAGCAGTTAGCGATTAGCGGTTAGCGAAAAGCAAAGAGCGGGAAACGGGGCGGTCGCACTGTAGAGGCACAGCTTGCTGTGCCCGCTGTCAGAACACCCAAATAAACACGGGCGGAGCAAGCTCCGCCCCTACTGCGAACTCCGTTTTTGCTACGTCCGGCTGTTTCTCGCTGCTCTTAGCCGCCCTCTTCGCTAACCGCTAATTGCTATCTCCCGCCACACCGCATCCAGCGCCTGCAACGTGAGCAGGTTCCGCAGCGGGTAGCCCTGCTGCACGTTCGCCGCAGAGAGGTCTGCCGGGTGCGTGATCGGCGGCGTCAGGTGGCGCCCGTCGCTCGTCAGCCCGTGATTGGGCAGCGGCTCCAGCGCGCGGAACAGGTTCAGCAGCGGCACGTCATAGTCCAGCGCGACCTGCACCACAATCTGGTTGTATTGGATAGCGCGCTCCCACTGCCCGTTGTGGCCGGGGAACGTGCTCAGCAGCGGGACCACACCCGCCGCGATCGTCTCGTGCACGATCTGGCGCAGGTTGCGATTGAACTCGTGCGCGGGGGTGAACAGCAAATCCTGCGCGCCGAACATGATGATCGCGACCGCCGGCTTGCGCACGCGATACTCGCAGCGCAGCGGCGTTTCCCCTGGCTGGCACGCACCCGGATTGGCGAACGTCGGATCGAGCACAGCGCTGGTCACCAGCCCGTCATAGGCGGCGAGGCTGGTCTCTCCGAACGACGCCTTGAACTGCGCGACCACCTCGCTCAGCGACGTATGTCCGCCGAGGTTGATCGCCTCGCCCGCGAAAGGCGTGAGGAAATGCGCGCTCTCGGTCAGGCAGTCGCCCACTTTCGAGATCGCGTGCGGGTCCAGGCCCAGCGCGCGCCCCGTGGCGGCGATCTCGGCGGCGCGGCCAAAGCGCGTCGGGAGCACCGGGAGCGAGTTCAAGCTGATGTGCGGATAGTCGGAGACGAGCGATTGCGCCGAAGCGTGGAACATTTCTTCCTGGCTGACCGGCAGGCTGAGCGCCTGCGTGCCGTTCTCAAAGTTCAGGCGGGCGGCGTGCAGCCAGCCGCGCGTCGATCCGTCCGCGCTGTGGCCCAAGATCCAGCTTCCGTCCGCGTTGCGCGCTTCGAGCACGATCTCTTCCTGCGCGGTGAGCACGCCGACGATCATGGTGGACGAATCCGGCAGGCGATAGACCGGCAGCGCGTAGGGCGCGCGGGCGCTGGGATGCGTCTGTGCGATCGCGGGCTGCCAGGGCGCGCCGAGCAGCACGACAAGCGTGACGATGAAGAGTGCGGTGAAGGTCAGGCGGCGCAGCATGGCAGCGTCTCCTTTAACTCAGCGATGGGCGGATAGCCGTTAGCCAAAACCAACAGGCTAAAAGCCGTTTCAGTCTTCTTATATGGGGGCGCCGCGACGTCTAGACAGCCGGTTGTCGCCCCTGTTCATCGCTAGCGGCTAATCGCTACCGGCTTCTTTCTCTCGCGTGTCGCCGATCACCCGCGCCGGAACGCCCGCCACAATCGCGTAATCGGGTACGTCGTGCGTGACGACCGCGCCCGCCGCGACCATCGCCCGCTCGCCGACCGTCACGCCGGGCAGCACCGTTGCGTGCGTGCCAATCGACGCGCCGCGCCGCACCAGCGTCTCGATCAACTCCCAGTCGGCGGCGGTCTGCAACTGGCCGTCGGGCGTGGTGGCGCGGGGATAGCGGTCATTAGTGAACATCACGCCGTGACCGACAAAGACCTCGTCCTCGATGGTGACGCCGGAGCAGATGAAGCTATGCGACGAGATTTTGCAGCGCGCGCCGATCCGCACGCCGCGCTGAATCTCGACAAACGGGCCGATCGTCGTGTCTTCGCCGATCGCACATCCATACAGGTTGACCAGCGCCGGGCTGTACACCTTCGCGCCCGGTGCAAGCTCCACATCGTCCGCCAACGGCATCGCGCACGCCCCTTTCGATAACGCGCACCGCAATTTGCGCTCTGCCAGAAAAGATAGCACGATTTGCGTCCGGCGTGCAGCGAATAGCTCCGTGGTCAGGGGCGCTGGCGGGGGATGAGCTTGAGATGCGGCTGCATCGCGCATGGTCACGCGCCAACCTTCTGGTTCCTATGCCCGACTATCCTAGCCTTCGCAGGAGTCTCCCATGCGACCTTATCGTGACGAAGACGATTACTGGCGGATCCGCGCATTTCTGCGCGAGGTGTTTCTGCTCAACGACCGGCGCGAGCATAGCTGGCCGGTCGCACGGCTGGACTACTGGCGCTGGCATGTCGTCGAAAACTGCGGCGCGCTGCCCAACATCGAGGACTATATCTTTCTGTGGGAAACACCAGACGGGCAGCTTGCCGCTGTGCTCAACCCGGAAGGAAGGGGCGAGGTGTTTCCGCAGGTGCACCCCGCGCACGCAACGCCCGCGCTGTTTGAGGAAATGCTCGACGTGGCCGAAGCGCGCCTGTCTGTCGAGCGCGAGGGACAACGGACGCTCCAAGTCTGGGAGTGTGCGAGCGACGAGGTCCGGCAAGCGATATTGGCGCGGCGCGGCTACACGCGGGGCGATTGGCCGGAGCACGCGTATTATCGCGCGGTTGGCGCCACCCCTCTCCCTGAGGTGGCGCTGCCGCCGGGGTACTGCGTGCGGTCATTGGGCGAGCGCGACGAGCTGCCCGCGCGGAGCTGGGCATCGTGGCGAGCTTTTCACCCGGACGAGCCGGACGAAGCCTACCAGGGGTGGGCGTGGTACGACAATATCCAGCGGATGCCACTGTACCGGCGCGACCTGGACATCGTGGCCGAGGCGCCGGACGGTTCGATCGCGGCGTTTTGCACGCTGTGGTATGACGACGCGACCCGCACCGGCATGTTCGAGCCAGTCGGCACCGTGCCGGAGCACCAGCGGCGCGGGCTGGGCCGCGCGGTCATGGCGGAAGGGCTGCGACGGCTGGCGCGCATGGGCGGGACGCTCGCCGTGGTCGGGGGATTCAACGCCGGCGCCAGAGCGCTCTACGATTCGGTGATGGGCGCGGACGTCCGGATCTACGAGCGATGGGTGAAGAACTTCTAGCGGCGGCCAGTACAACCCGCGAAGGAGAAAGATCGCGCAGGCGGGACGCACGGTGCATCCCGCCTGCTGACTGTTCGGTTCATGTGGGAAACATGGCGCTAGCCCAGGGTGACACCTCCGGCGCTGTCGTCGCCCTCGGTCCACTCGATCTCAATTTCCAGCGTGCGTTTTGTGGCCGCGGCCTTCGCTTCTTCCTCGACCTTCAACTCCAGCACGACCCGGTTCGGGATGGACAGCGCTAGCTCGCGTTCACCCTGCCGCAAGATAACCTCGTTTTGCGCCAGCTTATCGGCGAGCTGTCGCAGAAAGTCCACCACGCTCGGCAAGTCGCGCGGCTCCTCGCTCTTGAACAGAACGGTTTCCTTCCCCATTTAACGCGCTCCTTTCATACCAATAACACGCCGCCGCGAGAGGCAACGCTTCCCTCTCACTCCTGATTATCGCTAGAATAAGACACGTTTGTGAAAAATGTTTCAAGACCGTAACAGCGTTCACCCCTCTGGCGGCAGCGCGCCCCCGTTGACAGCGAACCGGATCGGCTGTATGCTGTAGTTAAGGGCTTAACCATCAGCGCGTTCTCTTTTTTCGCACAACAGTTAAACGCTTAACTATTTTTCGTAGGACGTACATATGACCACCCTGCAGGATGTCGCGCGCCGCGCCGGGGTCTCCACGGCGACCGTCTCCAAAGTCCTCTCCAACACGCCCTACTTCACCGAAGCGACGCGCCGTAAAGTCATGCGCGCCGTTGAAGAACTCGGCTATGTGCCCAACCTCGCCGCGCGCGCCCTCGCCGCCGGACGGACACACATCGTCGCAGTGGTGTTCCCGTACGTCTACGAGCCGATCTTCAGCGACCCGCTCACGCTGCGCATCCTGGGCGGCATCGAGTCGGTCATTACGCAGCGCGGCTACAACATGCTGCTCAGCACGCCGCGCCTGACGCCCGGCGAGCCGGACGCGCACTATCTACAACTGGTGCGCAGCGGCTATCTGGACGGGTTGATCGCGATCGACAACGTGCCGGGCGTGTCAGCGATCGCGGCGGCGCGCGAGAAGGACCTGCCTGCCGTGCTGATCGGCTATGGCGCACACGACGGGGATGTCTGGGTGCGCAGCGATGATTTTTCCGGCGGCGAGCAGATCATGACGCACGTGCTGTCGCTCGGCCACCGCGCCATCGGCCTGATCACCGTGCCAGAGAATATCAACACGGCGCTGGAGCACCGGCTCGAAGGGATGCGCACCGTCGCCGAGGCGCACGGGATCGACTTTGACGGACTGCCGCGCGCCGATGGGGACTTCTCCACCGAGAGCGGGACGCGCTGCGCCGCTGACCTGCTGGCGCGCCATCCGGAACTCACCGCGCTGATCTGCCTCAACGACCGCATGGCGATGGGCGCGATCCAGCAGGCGCGGGAGATGGGGCGGCGCGTCCCCGACGACCTGACGGTGACCGGCTACGACGACATCCCCGCCGCGTCGAGCTTCTCTCCCCCACTGACAACGATCGACCAGCGCGCGCCCGAAAGCGGCCAGGCCGCCGCGCGGATGCTGCTGGATATGCTGCAAGGCGAAACGCCGGACAACTACCTGCTCCCGGTGCGCTTTGTGCACCGCGAGACAACCGCACGCAGCAATTCCCCCGTCCATCAATCAGATCACTCGACCGCACCCCGCACAGGAGAGGAGGAGGCTTCCGACTGACGACCGCGACTGATTTCGCCTACCCCGCCAGAACCACCACGCGCCGAGGCGCGCGGGTGGCACGCACACCGAACTAGATGTTTGAGCCTTCAAGGAGCGTACGATGTCTAAATCCAAGTTTTCTAAACGCAGCATCCTGATCACGCTGCTGGTCGCGCTGGCGCTGGTCCTGCCCGTCAGCATGACCGCCGCGCAGGGCCCGGAGTACATCACCTATAACTCGATGCACGGCGACCCCCTCCCGCGCGCCTTTGACGAGGAAATCGTCGGGATGTGGAACGAGGCGAACCCGCTGACGCCGGTCGAGCACTCGATCATCGCGCACGAAGACTTCAAGCAGGCGATCCGCGCTTACCTCACCGCCGAGCCGGCGCCGGACGTGCTGACCTGGTTCGCGGGAGAGCGCGCCCGGTTCTTCATCGATCGCGGCCTGATCGCGGACATCTCGGACGTGTTCGCGGACTACGGCTTCAACGAGGCGTACGCGCCGGGCTTCGTGGCGCTGGCTTCGGTTGAAGGCAGCCAGTACTTCCTGCCGACCTCGTACTACTGGTGGGCGGTCTACTATCGCCCGTCGATCTTCGAGCAGGCGGGCATCACCGAAGTGCCGGAAACCTGGGACGACTTCCTGGCGACGTGCGACACGCTCAACGAGGCGGGCATCACCCCGATCACGATCGGCACGCGCTATCCCTGGACCGCCGCTGCCTGGTTTGACTACCTCAACATGCGCCTCAACGGGCCGGAGTTCCACGTCGACCTGATGCTGCTTAAAGAGTCCTACACCGACGAGCGCGTCAAGAACGTGTTCGAGTACTGGCAGCAACTCTTTGATCACAACTGCTTCATCGCAGACGCCGCCGCCTACGCCTGGCAGGAAGCCCTCACGCCGATGACCGACGGCGACGCGGCGATGTACCTGATGGGCCAGTTCATCCTGGACTCGTACCCGGATGAGATGGAAGACGACCTCGACTTCTTCCGCTTCCCGATCATCGACCCCGAGATTCCGATTGGTGAAGACGCCCCGACCGATGGCTACTTCATCGCGGCGGGCGCGCGCAACCTGGACGGTGGCAAGGAGTTCCTGGCGTACATCGGCTCGCAGGAGATCCAGCAGAAGGCGTTTGACGAGATGGGCCGCCTGCCGACCCGCACGGATGTCGACGTCAGCGGCGCGACACCTGCCACCCAGAAGGGTATCGAGCTGATTCAGACCGCCGACTATGTCGCGCAATTCTACGACCGCGACACGACCGCGCCGATGGCCGAGGCCGGGTTAGACGGCTTCTCGCGGTTCTGGAGCGATCCATCGTCGATCGACCAGATTCTCGAAGACCTCGAGGCCGAGCGCCTGCGCATTCTTGAAGAAGAAGCTGCCGCCCAATAGTCGCGCTGGCACGCTGGTCAGGCATCCTGCCTGGCTCTAGGGCACGGCCATCCGCGTGGGTGGCCGTGCCATCCCCCAAGTTCAAAGGAGCAGCTTATGGCTACAGCAGTCAAATCGCAGCCGCTGCGCGAGCCGCTGGATTTCACCGGCCCGAACTTCCTGGCGCTGATCTGCGCGGTCATCATCCTGGTGGTCTTCATCTTCATGCCGTGGATGTGGACCGAAATGAAATACAACGGCGCGCGCCTGATGTCCGACGTGCTGACCGGAGGCAGCTTGAAGAACTTCGCCACCTGGCAGATCGCGCTCGTGCCGGTCACCGCTCTGCTGGCGATGGGGCTCGCGCTGTGGGGGCTGATGGCGCCGCACCGGGGCGCGCTGGCGTCGATTCTGGCGGCGCTCACCAGCCTGCTGGGGCTGGCGTATTATGCGGACCTGTACTTCGTCCGCGAGGGCGAGGTGGCCGATTATATGCGCGCGAACATCGGGATCGGCGCGGACGTGACGCTCGTCGCGTTGATCGGGCTGATCGTGCAGGCGGCGCTGGTCTATCCGGACATCAACCGCTGGACGCAGCGCGCCAGCCAGAAGCTCTCTGCGCGCCGGCCTGCCGTTCCGCAGAAGTGGATCCCGTACCTGTTCTTGCTGCCGCCGCTGGCGCTGTACGTGGTGTGGATCATCGCCCCGACGCTCTACACGTTTTACCTCAGCCTGACGAACTGGGACGGTGTCAGCACGCCGCAGTACATCGGCCTGAAGAACTATGAAACTCTGTTCCGGCAAAGCGCGCTGACCGAGTCGCTCACCAACAACCTGCGCTGGTTGGTCGTGTTCGTGACCGTCCCGACGACGCTCGGCCTGGGGCTGGCGCTGATCTTCAACACGGACATGCGCGGCGGGCGCTGGTACAAGGTCAGCTTCTATTCGCCGCTGGTGCTGTCGTGGCCGGTGATCGCGCTGGTGTGGTCGTGGGTGTATCACCCCACACGGGGGCTGATCAACTCACTGTTGATCGAAGGCGGCATCACCAGCAACCCGCCCGGCTGGCTGGCGGACCGCGACCTCGCGATCTATTGCATTATCGCGGCGGCGGCGTGGCGGCAGGTCGGTTATGTAATGGTGCTGTACCTCGCCGGGCTGAAGAACCTCGACCCGACGTACATCGACGCCGGGCTGGTGGACGGCGCGAACCGCTGGCAGTTGTTCCGGCACGTGATCCTGCCGCTGCTGGCGCCGGTGACGACGATCGTCTTCATCATCTCGGTGATCGACTCATTGCGCTCGTTTGACCTGGTGCAGGTGATGACACGCGGCGGCCAGGGGACGCGCGTGCTGGCGAACTATATGTATATTGAGGCGTTCAACAACTATCGCATGGGCTTCGGCGCGGCGATCGCGGTTGTGCTGTTCTCGATCAGCATTATCTTCGTCGGCCTGTACCTGTGGCGCAGCCTCAAGGACGAGCTGGAGTATTAGCTATGGCGACCCTCGCAAGACCTCATGAAGCCAGCCGCGCCACCACTGCTGCGCCCGCGCGCCAGCGTTTCAACCAGGCGGCCAAGTACATCGCGTTGACCATGTTCACGCTGACGTGGCTGCTGCCGCTGTTCGCCACGCTGCTGACCTCCGTCCGCACGATGGACGACATCACGCTCAACGGCTTCTGGAGCGTGCCGACAGAGTTCCGCTTCAGCAATTTCGAGCAGGCGTGGGTCGCGGCGCGCGTCCGCCAGTACCTGCTGAACAGCTTTATCATCACGATCCCCTCGCTGCTGGGGATGCTGTTTCTCTCGTCGCTGAGCGCCTACGCCCTGGCGCGCTTCAAATTCCGGGGCAACCTGCTGATCTACTTCATGTACGTCGGCGGGATGATGCTGCCGTTCCAGATTCTGCTGCTGCCGGTCTTCCGCCTGACGAACCGGATCGGCCTGTACGACACCTACGGCGCGCTGATCTTGATTCACATCGCGTTTCAGCTTGGCTTCTGCACATTCGTGATGCGTAACTTCATGCGGACGGTTCCGGGGGAGATTCTCGACGCGGCGCGGGTGGACGGGTGCGGCGAGTTCCGCATCTACTGGCAGATCATGCTGCCGCTGAGCCTGCCCTCGCTGGCGGCGCTGGCGACGCTCGAATTTACGTGGGTGTTTAATGACTTTCTGTGGGCGCTAATCCTGCTTCAATCGGACTCGCTGCGCCCGGTGACGGCGGGGCTGGCGACGCTGCAGGGGCAATATGTCACCGACTGGCCGCTGATCACTGCCGGGGCGCTGCTGGCGACATTGCCCACGGTGATTGTATTTATCTTCCTGCAACGCTATTTTATTCAGGGTCTGACGCTGGGGTCGGGGAAGTAAAGCTGCCAAGCGGTTAGCCGTTAGCGGTCAGCCACAGGCAGAAGGCAGGCGCTGCATCGCCCGCTGATGGACCTACCCCCAGGTGTCCACGCGGGCAGAGCAAGCTCCGCCCCACCAGCGGATGCCGGAGTAACCGGCACAAGTTGATAGATTGCAGATCAGGATGCAGCGACGCGCAAGCCGCCGGTTTGGGCGCTGGCTAATCGCTGACCACTAACCGCTTCTAGAAAGGACCACGTCTTGCGTACCGTTCTCGCACTCAACGATGGCTGGCTGTTTCTGCCGGAGCAAGTGGACGACTCCACGCCGGACAGCCGCTTCGAGCCGGTAACCCTGCCGCACGCGAATGTCGTGCTGCCGCATCGCAATTTCGACAACGCCGAATACCAGTTCATCTCGACCTATCGCCGCCGCTTCCCCGCGCCGGAGCTGGCGCCCGGCCAGCGTTTGTTCGTCGATTTCGAGGGCGCGATGCTCGCCTCGACCGTATATCTTAATGGCGTGCGGCTGGGCGAGTATCGCGGCGGCTTCACGCCGTTCTCGTTCGATTTGACCGACTCCCTTGTCCCTGGCGAGAACCTGCTGACGGTCCACCTGGACTCCCGCGAGCGCCCGGACATCCCGCCTTACGGATTCGTGGTCGATTACCTGACGTTCGGCGGGATCTACCGCGAGGTCGCGCTGCGCGTGATCGACGCGGTGCATATCGCGGATGTGTTCGTCCACACGCACGACGTGTTGAGCGAGCAGCCCCGTGTCGTGGTTGAGACCGCGCTGCTCAATCTGGCGGACGCCCCGCGTGATCTGGCGCTCCGCTGCGAGCTGCTCGACGAGGACCACCTGCCGATCGCGCAAGTTGAAGAGGCGGTGAGCGTCCCGACCGGCACGCTCGCGGCGCGCCACGAGATCGCGCTGCAGGCGGGCGACGTGCGCCTGTGGGCGCTGGACGATCCGGCGCTGTACACGCTGCAGGTGACGCTGCTCGACGCGGGCGGCGAGGCTGACCGCGTGGATACGCGCTTCGGCTTCCGCGAGGCGCGCTTCGAGGCGGACGGGTTTTTCCTCAACGGCGAGCGCCTGCCCCTGATCGGCCTCAACCGCCACCAGACCTATCCGTACATTGGGGCGGCGGCGCCCGCCCGGCTGCAGCGCCGCGACGCCGAGATCGTGAAATGGGAGCTGGGCTGCAACCTCGTGCGGACCTCGCATTACCCGCAGTCGCGGTATTTCCTCGATCGCTGCGACGAGATCGGGCTGCTGGTCTTCGAGGAGATCCCCGGCTGGCAGCACATCGGCGACGAGGCATGGAAGCAGCTCAGCCTGGACTATCTGCGCGCGATGATCGAGCGCGACCGCAACCGCCCCGCGATCGTGCTGTGGGGCGTGCGCGTGAACGAGTCGGGCGACGACACGGCGTTTTACCGCGCTACGAACGACCTCGCGCATGAGCTTGATCCCACGCGGCAAACCGGCGGGGTCCGCTACATCTGGGAGAGCGAGTTCCTCGAAGACGTCTTCACCTTCAACGACTTCGGCTTTCCACTGCGCGAGCCGGTCCACACGCCGTACCTGATCACCGAGTTCGGCGGGCACACCTTCCCCACCAAGACGTGGGACCATGAGGAGCGCGTGGTCGAGCACGCGCTGCGGCATGCCCGCGTGCAGAACCAACAGATTGGCATGCCGACCGTCACCGGCGCGATTGGGTGGTGCGCGTTCGACTACAACACGCACCAGGAGTTCGGCTCCGGCGATCACATCTGCCACCACGGGGTGATGGATATCTTCCGCCTACCGAAATACGCGGCGGCCTTCTACGCCAGCCAGATCGACCCGGCGCAGCGCGTCGTGCTGCAGGCGGCAACCGTCTGGTCGATGGGCGACCGCAGCGGCGGCGGCGTGAACCCGCTGGTCGTGTTCAGCAACTGCGACGAGATTGAGATGTTCATCGGCGACGAGCGACAGGGCTGCTTCCAGCCGGACCGCGCGACCTTCCCGCATCTGCCGCACGCGCCGTACATCATCCCGGTGTCGAACACGCACATCACCTGGGGCCGGGCGATGGCGGACCTGCGCCTCGTCGGGTATATCGGCGGGCAGCCGGTCATGGAGCAACGGATCGCGTCCGACGGGCTGCCGCGCGCGCTGGAGCTTGAGGCGGACGATTGTGAGCTGGTGGCGGATGGCGCGGACATGACGCGTGTCGCGTTCCGCATTGTGGACCGCTATGGGAACCGCCTGCCCTACGCGACGCAGGTCGTCACGCTGGAAGTCGGCGGTCCGGCGGACCTGATCGGGGAAAATCCGTTTGCGCTGGCGGGCGGGCAAGCGGCGGTGTATCTGCGGGCGCGGCAGGAACCGGGCACGGTGCGCGTCCGCGCGACGACGCCGCGCCTGCCCCCAGCCGAGGTCACGGTGACGGTGCGCGAGGGGTAGCGCGGTCAGGATGCGGGCAGAGCAAGCTCCGCCCCTACGATTGCCGCGTTGTTTTCCCCTTCCCCCAGAGCGAGGGAAGGGGTCGGGGATGGGGGGCGCCTCTAACTCGATGCGCTGGCGTAGCGCCGCAGGCCCGCGCGGAACAGCGCGCTCGCAGCCAGCACCGCCGCCGCCGCGAACGCGAAGCTCCCCGCCAGCAGCGCGGGCGGCAGGTCACCACTCAGCGCCCGCGCCGGGACCGTCGTGATAATCCCGACCGGCACGATCCACGTCAGCGCCAGCCGCAACACGCCCGGATACAAGCCGACCGGATAGCGCGCCATCTGGAACAGCCCGTCGAACACCCAGCCGAACAGGAAGCCGGGGTTCCAGAAGGTGAGGCTGGCGAAGGTCAGCAGGATCGCGTAGAGCAGCAGCCCGCCGATCGCTAGCGTCAGCGCGAACGACAGCGCGTGCCCCGCGCTCACGGGCAGGTCTAGTTGCGTCACCGCCGCGCCGAGCACGATCAGCCCCAGCGCCAGGTCCACCAGCGCGAACAGCCGCCAGTGGCGCACGCTCGCCAGAAACTGCGTGTTCGCCGGACGCAGCAGCGTGAAGTCGAACTCGCCGCGCCAGATTTCGCCGTCCATCCCGGCGAGCGCGTCCAGGCTGGGGCTGATGAACAGGCTCCGCAGCGCGCTCACCGTCAGGTAGACGCCGAGCACGGCCAGCGTCTGCCCGTACTGCCAGCCGCGCACGTTTTCCACCTGCTCGAACAGCACCATCACACCCAGCAGCCCGGTCCCGAAGTTGAGCGTCGAGTTCAGCAGGCCGATCCAGAAATTGGCGCGGTACGCCAGCTCGTGCTGGGCCGACGCCCCGATGAACATCGCCGTGAGTTTCAGCGGTCGCAGCATCGTCATCCCCCAATCGCGGAATAGCGCCGCACGCCGCGCCGCCACAGGGCCGCGTACAGCCCCAGCGCAACGGCCAGCCACCCGAGTTGCAGCGCGAAGCCGGTCAGCAGCCCGGCGCGGTCAAGCTGCCCGGTGATCACCTCAACCGGGAACGAGATCATGTAGCGGTACGGCAGCAGCGTCGCCAGCGCGCGCAGCGCATCCGGCAGCAGCGCGACGGGCGCCACCTGCCCCGCCAGCAGGAATTTGAACGCGGCTTCCACGGTTACCAGCGCGTCGGCGCGCGTCATCCAGAACGCCAGCAGCGCGATCCAGTAGCCCCACAGGAAGCTCAGCGCCCAGGCCAGCGCCAGCGCCGGAACGAACGCCAGCGCGTTCGCCAGCGTGAGGTGAAGCTCCGGCTTCAGCACCAGCGCCAGCCCCGCCGCGACCGGCACGACGAACAGCAGGTACACCACCTTCCCCGCGAGCTCGCTCGCCAGCGTGTTATACGCCACCGACATCGGGTAAAGCAGCAGCCGGTTGAGCTGCCCGCCGCGAATCAGGTCGCCCATCGTCCAGTTGGTCTGCGCGATGGTGAGCTGGTTGACCAGGATCAGGATCAGGTAGTAGGCGACGAACTGCCCGCGCGTGAAGCCGCCGACCGTCCCGCCGCCCGCCGCGGTGGACCACACGAACAGGTACACCAGCGGGCCGATCATCCAGCTAAACGCCAGCAAGAAGAAGAAACTGCGATACTGCATCCACGAGAGCCACGTCGCCTTGATCAGCGCCACGCCGCCGCGAGGGTTCATCACACCGCCCCTTCCTGGTAAATCTGGTCGATCACCGCATCAATCGGCGGGTCTTCGACGGAGAGGTCGAGCACCGGCAGCGCAGAGAGCAACTGCGCGGTGAGCGCGGGCGTTCCGGCGCGGGGCACGCGGAGCGTCAGGCCGCCGTTCTCTTGCGACACGATCTCCGCGTCCGGCGGCAGATGATCGGCGGCGGGCGCGCTGCCGTTGGCCGCGTCGAGCGTCAGGCGGATCAGCTTGAACGGCGCGAGACGCTCGCCCAGGCCGCGCAACGCCCCGTCGTACAGCAGCCGCCCGTGATGGATCAGCAGGACGCGCGGGCACAGCTCCGCCACGTCGATCATGTAGTGGCTGGTGAGGATGACAGTCGCGCCGGTGCGGCGGTTGTACTCCGCGATGAAGCCGCGCAGCCGCCGCTGCATCGAGACATCCAGCCCCAGCGTCGGCTCGTCGAGGAACATCACCGCCGGGCGGTGCAGCAGCGCGGCGACCAGCTCGCACTTCATCCGCTCGCCCAGCGAGAGGTTGCGCGCCGGTTTGGTCAGCAGCGCTTCCATATCCAGCAGCGCGGCC
>CAZVCM010000099.1:0-13428 GCA_964626105.1 uncultured Thermoflexus sp. | reverse complement strand
GCCCAAGACGCGCTCGCCAGGCTGGATTGCGCGCGCCGTCGCCACATCGACCGGCAGCAGGTCCGCGCCCGGTTGCTCGTTCTCCACGGTCGAGGCGTCAAACGCCCCTACGCCGGGGTGCGCGGCGACCGCATCGAAAAATTCCGTAACGGTCGGCGTCACCACGCCGAGATGCGCGATCAAGACGGTGCCATCGCTGTCCATCAGCAGGCTGGTCGGGATCGTCCCGATCATTGAGCGCCGCGCCAGCCGCTCCGCCACATCGACGACCGCATGCAAACCGGGCGGTTGCTCGCGCAGAAAATCGAGCGCGTCTGCCTCGGTATCGGACATATTCACGAACACCACGTCAAACGTGTGATCCGCTCCGTTAAGCGCCACTTCGGCCAGATGCGGGAACTCCACGCGGCACGGCGTACACCATGACGCCCAGAAATTCAGCAGGACCGGGCGCTCGATCTCGCGCGAGTCGAACTCAGATGACGCGTCCAGCGCCGGGAGCACAAACGGATCGAAGCGCTCGCCGAGCGGAGTAGGCGGAATCGCGCCGCTTTCGCCAATCAGGCCGCCGATCCATAGCGTGCGGCTGCCGGTGCGCAGGTTTTGCAGGTGCGCGCGCCGCGCCAGCGCCTCGACCTGCTGCGCCGGATCGTCCGCTTGCGCCATCGCCAGGATCGGCACGGCAAGCAGCATCATCGCCAGCGTAATCATAAGCGCGCGCAGGGCGCGAAAAAGAAGCGTGGTTGCAGGCATCGTCGAAAGTCGCCCCGGTTTCGTTCCAGCAAAAATCCGCGAATAGTGTACCACGAGCGCCCGGTTCTGGCGCAGCGCGCGAAACTGGCGCGGGGGCGCAGTAGAAGCATAATGGCAATAGTGAGGCATGCAGCAAAGGGGGCTAGGATGCAGCACAGCACGCAAACACTCACCGCACCGGATGGGGTCGCGCTGTTCGCGCAGGCGTGGCAGCCAGAAACGCCGCCGCGCGGGGTCATTCTGCTGGCGCATGGCGTGGGCGAGCACAGCGATCGCTACCAGCACGTGGCGGCGCACCTCGTCGCGCGCGGCTACGCCGTCTATACGCTCGACCACCGGGGACACGGACGCTCCGGCGGGGAGCGTGTGGCGATCCGCCGGATGGACGAATACGCCAGCGATCTGCGGCTGGTGTTCGACCAGATGAAAACCGTCCACCCGGACGCGCCGCGCTTTGTGTACGGCCACAGCATGGGGTCGATCGTCGCGCTGCTCTTCGCGCTGCGCCACCAGAGCGAGCTTGACGGAATCATCATCACGGGCACGGCGCTGCGCCTGCCGATCAGCCTGCCATCGGCCCTGTACCGGCCCGCCGCGTGGCTGGCGCGCATTGTTGGAAGCGCCACGCTGATCCCCGCGATTGACCTCGCCGGGTTGAGCCGCGATCCGGAGGTGATCGCCGCCTATCAAGCCGATCCCATGATCCACAGCGGGCGAATGCGGCTGGACTGGTCGATTGCGATGGCGACCGCGGCGCAGGAAGTCGAGCGGCGGTTGCCGGAACTGCGCCTGCCGCTCCTCGCGCTGCACGGATCAAACGACACGATCACACTGCCTGCGGGCGCGGATGTCGTGCGCCAGCGGGCCGGGTCGGACGACCTGACGGTGCGCGTGTATCCTGGCCTGCGTCACGAGATTCACAACGAGCCAGAGCAGGCGCAGGTGCTGGACGATATCGCCGCGTGGCTCGACGCGCACACGGAGAGCGAGACGGGAAGCGCCGAAGCATGACCCTTTCTGACCCTTTAACACGCGTTAGTAAGCTTTAAACATCCCTAAAAATCGAGAGGATGCCTTGACGGCTGGCGGCGGCTGTGTTAAACTCCCATTGGTTTGTGGGAACTTTTGAGCATGCCAGACGGTCATAGTAAGCAAGTCATCAACGAAAATGCCGTGTATTCACGGCAGGAAGCCGCCGACGCTCTCGGCATCAGCTTAAGCACGCTGCAGCGGTTGATCGATGAGGGCTATTTGCGGGCAAGTCGCCCCGCCGGTGTGCGTCGTATTTTCATCCAGGGGTCCAGCATCTTTGAGATGCTCGACCGGACGAAAGTGGAAAGGTCAGCGTAAATGATACCCGGTTCGTCTGCTGCAAGTCCGAGTGGCGAACTCGACAGCTCAGACCCCGACCAGCCTGACTGGCGGACTGAGCAGATCACCCAGACAACCGATTATCAGGACGTCCTTGCCGATGCCCGGCGCGCCGGTTCGTTGCTGGCCCGTCGCGGGATCGCGGACAACCAAGCAGGGTTTCACGCCTGGCGACGATCGGAGGCGCGGCGCTAATCTTCCGCGACCTCTCCTTCTCTTGATCCCCCGCCGGGGCGTGAAACGACACACAGGGTTCACGCCCCGGTTTCGTTTTGTTCGGGACGAACCGCGTGAAACAACCCACCGGGCCTGCGCGCCCGGCTTGCCCGAACACCTTCATCGCGACCTCGAGCGCGACGCTGCAAAGGAAGACAACGATGCAGGCACTTTGCCGACCGACCCAGCGCAGTCGATCCCTGGCATGGCATGAGACGTGGCGCATATCGAACGCCCACTCAGGCCGCGCAGGGGTTCGCCCTAGCAAGACGCTATCCAGGCGAGGAGACGACATTATGAAACGCCCTGAAGCGACATCTGACGGTCAGCGCGCAAAGGCTTCGCACTACGCGGAGCGCCGCCTCGCATCGACTACCTAGCGCCGGAGGTCCGGTCGGGTGGTTGGCGCCACTCGACCGAACCGAAACACACGAGAAGAGCGACAAGCAAAATCGGCCCAATTGTATTGGTAGGCGCGGGCGCGCGAGCGGCAACGACGACGGAAAAGGACAGCCGCCGCCCGCCGGGAGACGAGGGCCACGCAATTTAACAAGACCATCCCAGAGCGGGAAACCAGAGCCATCAAGCCGCCAACCCTGTGCCTGTGTGGGAAGTTCTGTGCGGTAGGCGACACCGGGTGTTGGCTCGCTTCCCACACAGGCGTTTTGACCGCCCGCTCGATGGGAACGCCGAAGAAACCCTTTATCGTCCGCCGGGGCCGTTCGGTCCCGTAGAAGGAGGAAGTTATCAAATGGGGAGTTGCTGCTAGGATTCACGATCGTTGAGTTTCTGCAGTTCGGGCTGGTGATGGCGCTGGGCTTGATGCCGCTCGCCATCGTCCGCTTGGCCGATCCAACGACGCCGTTGGACACCGGGCGCCCCGCGCGCCGCATTCGCCGCCCAGGCTGGGCTAAGACCGGTTTGCTCGCGGTTATCGCGCAATGGTTGACAGACTTACTTTCTTGACAGGCTTATTCCCGCTCGCGCTGCGCCGCACGCAGCAGGCATCTTCACGCCTGCGCTGGGGCCAGTGCGCGCTTATGCATTTTTACTGAACGACACCTGGCTCTGGCTGCTGCCTGGGCGGAATCCCCTCATTTTAGGACAATCGCATTAGGGACCGCGATCGTGCCCGCTGTGGCGGCACGCCTGTAGAAAGGAACGCACTGTGAGCGCGACCCACGATCCCCCGCAGCACGCCGGATATGATCTCTCACACGCAGCGCCGTACCGGGTGTGGGGCGCGGACGCGATCGAACCGGCAGCGCTCGACCAGTTGAAGCGCGCGGTGCGCTTGCCGGTCGCCGTGCGCGGCGCGCTGATGCCGGATGCGCACCAGGGCTATGGCCTGCCGATTGGCGGCGTGCTGGCGACAGAGAACAGCGTCATCCCGTACGCGGTTGGCGTGGACATCGCCTGCCGGATGCGCCTGACCGTCTACAACGCCTCACCCGCCGTGCTCGACCAGCATCGCGACCTGTTCCGCGACGCGCTGGAGCGACAGACCCGCTTCGGCGCCGGGTCGGAGTGGCCCACCCCACGCGATCATGAAGTCATGGATGACCCGCTCTGGCACGAGCACCCCGCCGCCCGCCAGTTTGTGGATGTTGCTCGCCGCCAGTTGGGGACGAGCGGCTCTGGCAACCATTTTGTTGAGTTTGGCGCGCTGAATGTCCACAACACAATTGACGCGCCACAGGGCAAAATTCCACCTGGGACGTACCTCGCGCTGCTCAGTCACAGCGGCAGCCGCCGCTTCGGGTTCGAGATGGCGAACCACTACACCCAACTCGCTATGCGCCTGCACGCCGCGCTGCCAAAGGACTTTCAGCATCTGGCGTGGCTGGCGCTTGACGAGGCAGCCGGGGCCGAATACTGGGCGGCGATGCAGCTTGCCGGGCGCTACGCCAGCGCCAACCACGCCGTGATCCACCGCCAGATCACGGATGTGCTGCGCGTGCCGGTGCTGGGCGGGGTCGAGAACCATCACAACTTCGCGTGGAAAGAGGAGGTCGACGGGCGCGAGGCGATCGTCCACCGCAAAGGCGCGACGCCCGCCGGTGAGGGCGCGCTCGGCGGGATCCCCGGCAGCATGGGCGCGCCGGGCTTTGTGGTGCGCGGCCTGGGCAGCGATGCCTCGCTCAACAGCGCGGCGCACGGCGCGGGCCGCCGCATGAGCCGCAAGCAAGCGTTCTCACAGTTCGATTGGGAGACGGTCCGCACGCGGCTTGAAGACCTGGGGATCGAGCTGATCTCCGGCGGGCTGGACGAAGCGCCCGACGCGTACAAAGACATTCGACAGGTGATGGCTGACCAGTCCGACCTGGTTGTTGCGCTGGCGGAGTTTCACCCGAAGCTGGTCAAGATGGACGGTAGCGGCGGGCCGCGCTGGGGCAGCAAGGGAAAGAAGAAAAAGCGCAAGCGCCGCTAGAGGCAGCCACGAATCGCGCGATGCGAACATCGCCCCACAACGCTCTCGCAACGTTTGTATAGCGTGTGCCGGGCCCGGCAAGACGCGTGCCGAACGCGCTATAATGAAGGGACATCATTCACCAACAGAGATTACGGGGAACTGGATGTCCGAAAAAATCTTCGAGCAGGCGGCGGCGTGGCTGGATGCGGGAGAGCCGGTCGCGCTGGCAACAGTGGTGCGTATTTTCGGCTCGTCGAGCCAGCCGCTCGGCGCGCGCATGGCGATGACGACCGGCAACCGTTTTGTGGGCGCGGTCAGCGGCGGCTGCGTCGAGACGGACGTGTACGAAACCGCGATGGTTGTGCTGCGCCGGGGCGCGCCATTGATGCTCCATTACCAGCAGGTAGACGATCCGCTGATCGAGATCGGCCTCAACTGCGAAGGCAAGATCGACGTGCTGGTGGAGCCTTTGACGCCTGATACACTGCTGGTGCACGCCGAGCGCGCCCCACAACGGCACGTCAATGTGACAGTCTGCACGCCGGGCAAGCCCTCGGCGCCGGATGTCCGCCACGCGCGAATCGAGGGCGATGGCCGCGCGGAGCCGCCCCTGCCCGACGCGATCGTGCGGGACGGTCTGGCGGCGCTGCGTAGCGACCGCCCGCGAACCGTCAGCTACGACGATGGACGCGTCGCGCTGTTCGAGCCGGTTCTGCCGCCGCCAACGCTGCTGATCTTCGGTGCGGACGAAGCCGCCGTGCCGCTGGTACGTTTCGCCAAGCTGCTCGGCTTCCGGACAGTCGTCACCGACGGGCGGGCCGCCTTCGCAACACGGGCCAAGCACCCGGACGCGGATGAGGTGATCGCCGCGTGGCCGGATGAGGTGGTCACACGCGTCGATGTGAGCGACCGGACGTACGTCGTCTCGCTCAACCACGAGCCGCGCTTTGAAGACGCGATGCTGCACGCGCTGGCAGGGCACGAGGTCGCGTATATCGGCGCGATTGGCAAGCGCGTGCGCCACCTGGAGCGTGTTGAACGCGCTGCCGCCGCCGGGCTGGACCTCTCGCAGTTTCCGACCATCCATACACCGATCGGGCTGGACATCGGCGGCAAATCGCCCGAAGAGATCGCCCTGAGCATCATCGCTGAGATCGTCGCCGTCAAGAATGGCCGTCCTGGCGGGATGCTCGTCACACCGCTTGAGACGAGCGCGCTCCCCCAGGTTTCTTCGTGAACTCTGCCGCCGGTGCGCTTGCGTCGAGCCGAGGGCCCACTGGGGCAGTATAGTACCGGCGTGTTCGTTGACACCCTCTGCGCGCATCGCTACCATCACATTAGAGCCTTGTACCACGCGCCGGTGAACCGGCAAGCCCGGCGACCTGCAAGCCAAAAGGGTTAGGACCATGGTCAATAAACAACGGTGGAGCGTCGCTCCAGTGCTACTTGTCCTGACGGCGCTGCTGGCTGCTGGGGCCGCCTGCGCCCTGAACTCGCCCGATCGCCTCAATGAAGGCCGGGGCACGCGAGATAACCCGGTGCCCGCGCGCGTCTTCGCCAAGACGACGCAGTACGACGTGCGCGCGCTGAGCGTGCTGCGACCGCTGCCACTCGAAACCGAAACGCCTTCTGAGGAACAAACCGACCTCAGCTACGAGTACATGAAAGTGCAGTTTGAGGTACGCTGCACGCGGGACGCAGAGGCAATCTGCAACCTGACTGAGCTGCGCGACAACTTCCAGCTTGTGGGCGGCGAGGGTGTGTTGTTCCCGCCGGATTACACGCTCGAAATCGACGATCCGCTGCTCGAAGGGGAGATCCTCGGCGGCGGGGAAAAAGCGGGTTGGCTGGTGTATCGGGTTCCGCATGGTCTGGCCGTGACAGAGGCCGTCGTGCAATATGGCGAAGACCTGCGCGTGTTTTTCCGGCTGCCCTGACACCCATCGCAGCCAGCCGTGCGACGCCCGAGACGAGCGCCGAAAACGACCCTGGCGTCTGCACGGTCTTTGCGGTATGATTGCGCCCTGCTAGACGGGACGTCAAGGACACAGACGATGAAGGTCATTCTCAAAGACTACGTGTATAAGTACGGCGTCGCGGGCGACGTGGTCGATGTCGCGAACGGCTTTGCGCGCAATTTCCTGATTCCGCGCGGCCTGGCGATCAAAGCGACCCCCGCCGCGCTGCGCGAAAATGAACACCTGCTGAAATCGGCGACCATTCGCCGCGAAGAGCTGCACCAGCGCGAGCAGGAAGCCGCTGACCGCATTGGCGGCGTCGAGCTGGTATTCGGCGTCAAGGCGGGCAAGAACGGCAAGCTCTACGGCTCGATTACGACGATGGATATCGCCCAGGCGCTCCAAGAGAAGAGCGGCGTGGATATCAACCGCCGCCGCATCAGCGAGCGTCCACTGCGCGAGCTGGGCATCCACACGGTGCCGGTGCGCCTCGGCGGCGGCATCTCGCCGGAGCTGAAGGTCGTTGTCGTGCGCGAAGAAGAAGTGGCGGATTACCTCGCCGGCAAGCCGGTCGAAAGCCTGAGCGGGCTGTTTGAGGACCGCGAGGAAGCGGCAGCCGAAGCCGAAGCTGCGGACGAAGTTGCAGAAGAAGCAGCCGCCGAAGCGGGCGAGGCGAGCGACGAGGTTGTGACCGAAGCGACTACCGACGTCGAAGACGCCGCCACAGACGAGCCGGAAGACGAGGAATCGCAGGCTGTCGAGTAATCGCCGCCTGCTTCATTCGATGCCGGCTGAACAACCCGGGACGCGCGATCTGATTGCGTACGTAACCCGGTACATGCTGTGTGACGCGTGTCACCACGCATATGGCACCGGCGATGTGGCTGTCACAGGTCACAACGCCGGTTTTTGGCTTCTGTCTGCAACCTGCCCGGCCTGCCATCACCACCACCACATCACAGCTTTCGACCAGCCGCCCTACAGACTGCTCGATCAGCGCGTGATCGGCTTGCCGCCGCTCAGCGAGGCCGACGTCGAAGCCTGGGCGCGCTTTCTGGAACGGTTTGACGGCGACCTGACTGACCTGCTCCACACCCTCGACTGACCGTCGGATTGACCCGGAACCCTGCGGGGGACGTGCGACAGCTATCCAGCCATAGCACAATCCCCCGCTTTTGGTTATGATCCGCCCGAGTATCGGAAGCGGTACGCGGAGAGCTAGGTTAGCGTGAGCAATTTCGCAGCCCTGGGACAGCGCCTGCGCGACGCGCGCGAAGCCAAAGAGCTGTCGCCAGAAGAGGTCGAGCGCGCCACGCGCATCCGGGCGCGGTTCATCGAGCAGTTAGAGCGCGGCGACTTTTCGGGGATGACCCCCGTGCAGGCGCAGGGCTTCCTGCGCAATTACGCCCGCTTTCTTGGCATCGACCTCGACATCCTCGAAGCCGAGCTCACTGGCGCTGATCCCAGCAGGAGCCGCCCAGCGCGCGGGCGCCGCGACACGCAAACGCCTGTCCCCGCTCCCAGCGCTGTCACGCCTACACCACGCGTTGCCCAACGCGCCGAAACCCCGCCACGCCGCCGCCGGCGCGGGTGGATGACCAGCACGTTGATCATTGCGCTCGCCGGGACAATCGTCGTCCTGATCGTGCTGGGCGCCACCGCGATCCTCAATAGCATTTCCGAACCTGTCGATGAGACGGGTGCCAGCGCCGAAGATCTCTCGCCCGCGCCCGAAGACGCCGAGCTCGATCTCGCGGCAGGCGATCTCGCCGCTGAAGATGGCGCGGAAGCGGACCCCGAAGCGACCGAGGGTATCGAAGGCACGCCCGCCGAAGACCTCAGCGGGCCGATGACACCGGAGCTGGCCTACACACCGCCCGGCGACACATCGACGAATGTGGTGGTGAGCGTCAACGTCACGCAGCGCACATGGCTGCGCGTCACAGTGGACGGCGAGGTGACGCGTCAGGGGCTGGCGCGGCCCGGCGAAGTCTGGCAATTCGAAGGAGACGAGAGCGTCGGCCTGCGCGCGAGCAACGCCGCCGCGCTGCAACTGTCAGTTAACAATCAGCGGCAGGGCACGCTCGGCACACGCGGGCAGTTGTTCGACCAAACCTTTACGCGCCAGGGCCTGATCGGCTCGACCGAGCAAGAGCCGGAACAGGAGCTTGGACAGGAGACACCGGCGCCCGATACGCTGTCGTCCAATATAGTCCCCGATGACTCGACCGTAACCGCGTCGCCCGAACAGGCGACGCTCGTTTTGAGTCCGACGCTCGACCCCGACGCGCCACTGCCTAGCGGCCTGGAAGAGGGCATGATCCGCCTTGAGCCAACCGCCACACCCGAGCCGCCCACTTCCGAGGCGGACACTGCGACCCCTGAGCCGCCGACGCCGGAACCGGATACCGACACGCCCGAGCCGCCAACCGCGACCGCGACAACGTCCGCGACTGCAACCCCTGCGCCAACCGACACACCCGAACCGACGCTGACCCTGCCGCCGTCGTTCACTCCGACGCCGTCCTCGTCACCAACCGCGACCGCAACCAGCACAGCGACGCCGCTGCCAAGCGAGACACCGACCGCTACGCCCACGCTCACCGCCACGCCTACGCCGAGCGCGACGCCCTTCCTACCGCCGCGTATCACGCGCACACCGACCGTCTCGCCGAAATAAGCGTTCGGCGGCTTCTGCTGTTTTTCGTGGCTGTTTGCTTACGAGGCGAGGTTGCTGAGCGCAGCAGCGAGCGACCATAACAAGGCGAGCGCTGCGCCCGCCGCCAGCTTCCAGTGTCGCAGGGGCCGCGCGGTGACGCGCTCTGGCCCATCCATCCGCGTCACCCACAAGCGCGAATCATCCCGCGTGGTGAAGAAACCGTAGATGCGCATGTCGTCGGTGTGGTGAGCTTGTTTTCTGGGCGGGGTGCCCGCCGGCTGCGTCATGATCGGTCCCCTCTCGCATAGATGTCGCTGGCGTGTCATTTAGTCTCAGTAAACCACACGCGCGGGGCAGCGCACAGCCCCAAAACCAGGGGGACGCGCTGCGTACAGGCGATCAAGGCAGATCGATTGTGGGGTATGGGGTGTGGCTAGCTATTCCACAAATAGTCGAACAGCATCTCTGGCAGGTGCTGGATCTCGCTTTCGCGCAGCCGGTAGGTGATCGTGCGGTCGTCGTGGACCTGCTCCTCGATCAGCCCCGCATCGCGAAGCTGCGCGAGATGGCGCGAGACCGACGACGCGGCGAGATTAAGCTTGGCGGCGATCTGCTTGCCGTGCATCTCGCCTGCGTGCCGCGCGATCAGTCGCAGCACATCCAGCCGCGTGCCGTCTCCTAGCGCCTTGAAAATTACGAGCACCTGCTCTTTTGCCCGCTCGATCTCGGCACGGCGCGCTTCAGTACGCTGGCTGTCGAACAGCACCGTCACGTTGCCATACCCGTAGTACACATACACGGGAACGGGCATCATATAGATCGGGATAAAGGCCACCTCGCTGACCGGGTGATCGGGTGGCAGGGGCGAGGGAATCTCATCTTTGCCAGTGACATACTCCAGCAGGCCCTGCCCGCCTGCCCGCGCGAAGATGCTCGCCTTATCGCGCAGTCCGCTCTCCCAGTGCGGGCGGAGATTGTCGATCTCGTCGCGGAAAAAGCCTTCCCAATAGCGCCGCCACAGCGCGACCAGCCGCGCCTGGAACGCCGGGACATCGGCCAGAATCGGCTCAAGCGTGAGATCTTCCTGGCAGAGCCACGGGCACAGGTTTTCCACCCTTCCGAGCGCGGCATCGAGCTTGCGCGGGTCTAGCCCAGTCTCGGCCAGGCGCTCGACCGGCAGCACGCGCCCGATCACGTAGAACACGAAGCGGACCGGCTCCATCTCACGCACGTAAGCCAGATAGCCCTCGACATCTTCGTCATCGGGGAAATCAATCGCCAGCTCCAAGAACAGATCGCCCTGCGCGTACGGCCCGTAAACCTCGGTCAGTTCCTGCCAGAAATCCGGCCCCAGCGCTTCACGCGCGCGGACCGCCCACGCGCTTTCGCGCCGCGACGGATGCAACAGCGCGCGCAGGCTGATCATCATCTCGTAGATCGGGGACATCTTCAGGCGGATCAGGTTGGTAAGCGGATCAGCCGCTTCGATGACTTGGAGAGGCATGTGTGCTGTCCTTCGTTCTACTGGACGATATGCGCGCAAGCGCGGGATCGCGGTGCTGCGCAGATCGTACTGAGCAGACAAAGCCGCGTCAAGCAGGGCCGGATGACCGTGTTCTGTTGTCAAGAGGCAGCGGCCCCGTGCGCCCGCGCCTCGAAGTGTTCAGCCAGTGATCAAAACGCTGCGCCCCACAACCGAGACGCAGCCCCCTCTCATCAGCCCGCGGACGCCAGCGTGTCGCCATAAACGTAGCGACTGATCTGGTCTGCCGCGCGCCGGAGATCGGCGGCTCGTTCTGGCAAGTCCAGCACGTCGGACGCGCCATAATGCCGTGCGTATTGGTTGAAGAAGCGGGGCACCTGCGCGCCAACGACCAGCACCGGCACATCCGGCCGCAGCCGTGTAATTTCGCGCAGCAGCGTCAGGTCGACCACGCGATCGTGGTCAATGCCGATCACCACCAGATCGAAGCAGAAGCAGTCGAGCACGTGCAGCACATCAAATCGGCGATCGACTTCGGTGAGCGATAAATCGCCATCCAACAACCGGCTGAGCGTATCCATCAGAATGCTGGCAGGGCCGCCGCGACGGTCAATGACTAACACTTGCGCCGAGCAGCGCACAGACTGGTACGGTTCGGACTGGATAAGTGAGTGCATTGTTGAAGTTTCCGGGCGCATGATGTGCCTTTCAAAATCACCCTGTTGCGCATCCGCTTGCTTTATTGCGTAATTGCGCAATCATGATATCAGTATAGCACATTTGAGCGGGCGATGTCAAGTATTTGAGCCGTCGAATTTGGTGATTCGCACCCATCTGGGCTACACTGCGCGCGGCAGTTCGCAGAACTGGCAACACGCTTCGGGGAGCAGGGACACATGCACCACAATGACCGCTTTTATGACACGATCGCGCGCTTCTATGACGCAGAGAACGCAACCTATGATGACGATGTCTCGCTCTATGAGGCGCTGCTGGACGACCTGGGACGCGAGAGCGCGCTAGTCGTCGGCTGCGGGACGGGGCGCGTGCTGCTGGCGCTAGCCCGACTTGGCTGCCGCGTAACGGGCATCGACCTCTCCGCGCCAATGTTGGCGCGCGTCGAGCAACACCTCACCGAGCAGCCTTCCCTGCGCGAGCGTGTCACGCTGGTGCAAGGTGACGCCCGCGAGATGCCGGTCCCGGGGCGCTTTAAACTGATCACTGTCCCGTTCAACACGTTCATGCACTTTTTGGAGCAAGACGATCAGCTTGCCGTGCTGCGCGCCTGCCGCGACCGGCTGGCGGATGACGGTCTGCTCGTGCTCGACCTGCCGAACGCGACGGATGCCTATGGCGCGCAGGACGAGGATGGCTTGGTCGTCTTGGAGCGCACGTTCTTCGAGCCGGAAAGCGAGCATCAGGTCATGCAGCAATCGGTGAGCGCCATCGACCGCGCCGCCCAGCGCCTCAACGTGACGTGGATCTACGACGAGCTGGGTGAGGACGGAACCGTCCGCCGGACAATGGCGCCGCTCACCCTGCGCTATGTCTTCCCTGCCGAGGCGGAACTGCTGCTTGACGCCGCTGGGCTGGCCGTGCTCGAGATCTACGGCGATTACGATCAGGCGTCGTTTGAGAGCGGCGCGCCGCGCATGATTGTGCTGGCCGAGAAGCACACGGAGCCTTCGGCATGACTGCCCCGCGCCGCATCCTCGCGCTGTTGGTGAGCGCAGCGCTGCTGGCCGCCTGCGAGGGAAACGCCACGCCAGAGCCCACCGCGACGTACGCCTGGCCGACGCCCCCCGTGACCGTACCCTCCAGCCCGACCGTCGCGCCACTGCTGCCCGAAGGTGATGGCGAGGCCGGGCGCTCGATCGGCGCCAGCAACCCGACCCACGCCGCGCTCGCCGCCGAGGGCCAGCCCTCGGTGGAGCCGGACACGCCGACCCCCGCCCCAACCGAAGCCACGCTGCCGATGACCATCAGCGCGTCGGACGGCACTGTGCTGCAAGCGCGCTACTACACCGCGCTCAGCGGCCCAGCCCCGGCGGTTTTGCTGATACATCAGGCGGGCGGCAGCCAACAGGACTGGGAGCCGCTGGTCCCGGCGCTGCACGGAGCAGGCTACGCGGTGCTGACGCTCGACTTGCGCGGGCATGGCAGCTCTGGCGGGCTGCCTGAGTGGGCGCAGATGCCGGGCGACGTGCAGGCCGCGCTACGCCAGTTGAGCGAGCTACCCAGCGTGGACCCGTCGCGGATCGTCACCATTGGGGCCAGTGTCGGCGCGAATCTGGCGCTCAACGCCTGCGCGGACCTGGTAGGCTGCGCTGCGACCGTCGCCCTCAGCCCTGGGCTGGACTATTACGGGCTGGCGACCGCGCCCGCGATCCCGCGCTTGCGCGATCGCCCGCTGCTGATCGCGGCCAGCGAAAATGACAACAACAACCCCGCCGACAGCATGATGCTGGACAGCCTCGCCACGAGCGACCACCAGTTGATCGTCTACCCCGCCGCCGGGCACGGCACGCAGATGCTGGCTGCGCAGCCTGAGCTGGCCGCGCGCATCGTCGAATGG
>CAZVCM010000098.1:0-13560 GCA_964626105.1 uncultured Thermoflexus sp. | reverse complement strand
CACGTCCGCGATGCTCTTGCCCTTATACTTGACCTGCAGCGTCTCAAGGTTATAGCGCGCGCCGTGACACACCTCGCACGGGACGTAGATATCCGGCAGGAACTGCATCTCAATGCGAAGCTGCCCCTCGCCCTGGCAGTGCTCGCAGCGGCCACCCTTCACGTTGAAGCTGAAGCGCCCCGGCGTGTACCCGCGAATCTTGCTCTCGGGAAGCTCCGCGAACAGCGTGCGGATAGCGTCGTACATCTTGGTGTACGTGCCGGGGTTGCTGCGCGGCGTGCGCCCGATTGGTGATTGGTCGATGTGAATGACCTTGTCGACGTGCTCCAGCCCTTCGATCTCGTCGTGCGCGCCGGGCCGCTCTTTCGAGCGGTAGATCGTCTGCGCCAGCTTCTTGTACAGCACGTCAATCATCAGCGTGGACTTGCCCGATCCACTGACGCCGGTGATGACGATCAGCTCGCCGAGCGGAATCGCCACGTCGATGCTCTTGAGGTTGTTCTCTCGCGCGCCGCGAATGACGAGTTGTTGGCCGTTTCCCTCGCGACGATCTTCGGGCACGGGGATGCAGCGCCGCCCGGAGAGATACGCCCCGGTGATGCTGTCGGGATGCTCCATGATCGCATCGGGCGTGCCTTCCGCGACGACATAGCCACCGTGCTCGCCTGCGCCGGGGCCGAGGTCCAATATCCAGTCGGCGGAGAGCATCGTCTCGTGATCATGCTCGACGACCAACAGCGTATTGCCGAGGTCGCGCATGCCTTCCAACGCCTGGATCAGCAGCCCGTTATCGCGCTGGTGCAGGCCGATGCTCGGCTCGTCGAGCACGTACAGCACGCCGGTAAGCTGGCTGCCGATCTGCGTCGCCAAACGAATACGCTGCGCCTCACCGCCGGAGAGCGATCCCGCCGCGCGGGCAAGCGTCAGATAGTCCAGCCCGACGTTCACCATAAACTGCGCGCGCGCCTCGATCTCCTTGAGGATCTGGAACCCGATCGTGAGATCGCGCTCACTAAGTACGGCGTGCCCGTTCACGCGCGGAGCGGTCCCTCGCAGCGATTGCACCCAGCGCAGCAGGTCCTTGATCGGCATCTGCGTGACCTGGTCGATCGCATAGTCATTGATCGTGACGGCCAGCGCTTCCGGGCGCAGGCGGCGGCCATGGCACGCCTCGCACGGACGCTCGCTCATGTACTGCTCGTAGTTGGCGCGCATGTAGTCGCTGGATGTCTCGCGCCAGCGCCGCGCGGTGTTGTTCAACACGCCTTCAAACTCGGTGTTGAACGAGAAATGGCTGCCATCCTCGCGCCGGTGCTCCACGCGGACCTTGCGATCCGCCCCGTAGAGCAGCAACTCCTGCTGCTTGGTGTCTAACTCGCGCCAGGGCTTGTCCAGTGGGATGCCGAACGCTTTGCACGTCTGATGCAGGATCTTGCGCGTCCAACTGTCATGGCTGTTGGTGTCCCACGGGGCGAGCGCGCCCTCTTTAATGGACAGACTCTGGTTCGGAACGATCAGCTCCGGGTCGAACTCGCGCTTGACGCCCAGTCCCTGACAAGAGGGGCAGGCACCGTGCGGGCTGTTGAACGAGAAGGTGCGCGGCTCGATCTCCGGCAGGCTGATGTGCCCGTGCACGCACGCCAGGTGCTCGCTGAACAGATGATCGACCGGGTTCTCCGCGTCGGTCACATCGTTCACCGTCACAACCCCGCCGCCCATTTCCATCGCGATCTCAATCGAGTCGGTCAGGCGAGAGCGCGCCGCGTTCGCTTCTTCGCTCTCCGGGTCCTCATGGTGGCGCACAACCAGACGGTCGACCACGACCTCGATCGTGTGCATCTTATAGCGTTCAAGCTCGATTGTCTCGCTGAGATCGCGCACTTCGCCGTCGATCCGCGCGCGCACAAAACCCGCCTGCTGAATGTCTTCCAGCACCTTTTCGTGGCGGCCCTTGCGATCCTTAATCACCGGTGCGAGTACCTGGATGCGCGTGCCATCCGGCCAGTTTTCAATTGTCTCGACGATCTGCTGCGCGGACTGCGCTTCGACGCGCTCGCCACACACGGGGCAGTGGGGGATGCCGATCCGCGCGTAGAGAAGGCGCAGATAGTCGTAGATCTCGGTGACGGTGCCGACCGTCGAACGCGGGTTGTTGCTGACGCTTTTCTGGTCAATCGAGATCGAGGGCGACAGCCCTTCGATCTGGTCCACATCGGGCTTGTCCATCTGGCCGAGGAACTGGCGCGCATAGGCCGAGAGCGACTCGACATAGCGCCGCTGCCCTTCCGCGAAGATCGTGTCGAACGCCAGCGAGCTTTTGCCGCTGCCGCTGAGGCCGGTGATCACCACCAGCTTGTCACGCGGGATCACAACATCAATATTCTTCAGGTTGTGCTCGCGCGCACCGCGCACAACGATCTTGTCTTGACCCATACCAGGTGTTTACCTCTTGAATACTCGCCGGATGGTTAGGAACGAAGAGCGCCAGCCACGACGCTCAGAGAGGGTGCGATGCGAACGGATGTGTCAGGAACGACTGTTCTACAGTGTAGCGCCACGCCCGCTGAAAGTCAATCGGGCACGCCTTAAAATTTGGCGCCCGAACCATCGGGTGATTTTACCAGATCGACTGCCTACCGACAATGGATACGCGGGATTCTGTGGAGACTCTAATATGGCGCACGTCGCACGAAAAACGCCCCGGCGAGCGAGGCGCTGATACATCTGCGAGCAGTGGGTGACAAGGGACTCGAACCCCTGACCTCTTCCTTGTAAGGGAAGCGCTCTAACCAGCTGAGCTAGTCACCCGAACGCCTCACATTATACCGGCGCGCAGTCCGACGCGTCAAGGTCATGCGGACACGCGGCAAGTGAGTATAATCTGGGCATGACGCAATGGATTGTGCCCCGGATATCGTTTTTGCTGGTTGGGCTGGCGCTGGCGGCGCTCGGCGCTACGGCCTTCTTGATCTACGCGTCCGCCCAGGGGCCAGAGGCGCCGATCTTGCCGATCCAGCACATCACTTGCGGCGAGCCGGTTTCGCTGCGCGTGGAGGACTACAATTGGCTCGGCGGGACGCGCCGCGAGGGTAGCATCGAATTGGCCCGACTCGATTTTTGCGATCCGGTGCACGTCAACCGGGCCGATGGCAGCCACGAGATCTGGTTCTGGATGTCGGCAGAGGTTGTGGGGCAGGCGTATCCCTATGCTAACTGGGGCTATCCCTGGGTGGATGTCGAGACGCCCTTCCCGGCGGATTTCCGCGAGCCGCGCAACGCCTGGTGGCAGCCGCGCAGCGCGATCCGCGCGCTCCCGGTAGCGACAACGTACCTCGGCGGCGATGGCGTGACGTGCCCGGTTGAGGAGGCGAACACACGCGGTCTGAATACGTTCTTCTATCGCGAGGACGGGTTCCAACTCCCGGTCGGGACCACACATAGCGGCTGGGTGTGCCTTTATTTTGACGGCGGCGCGAGCATCCCCGAGGCGTTCACCGTCACCATCCAGCCAGACCGCGCGCGCGTCACCCAGTGGGTGGATCGCTTCTACGTGACCGGCGAGAACCAGCCCTACGAGCAGCCGCCCATCCCATCGATCTCTGAGGACGCGCTCTGCGCGTACGCGCGCTGGTTCCACCCGGAGACGGTGCAGCCTGGCGGTCCGTGCGAGCTGCAACCCACTGACCGCCTCGAAGGCGCGCAGTAGCCCGCGCCTCGCCTGCGCGTAGCGCAATCATCTATCGACACGGCGCGGCCCGGCTGTTATACTCGGGAAGACCATTAAAGAAAGGCCGCATCACCAAAATTGGCCTAGGGAGGGACCGGTATCCATGGCTGAATTTCCTGGCAAAGGGAAGGTCGCGATCCTGCGCACGCAGCCCGAAACCGTCGTGGACGACGTGCGGGAAGTAATGCGTCTGGCAGGCTATCAGGACGCATTGCCCAAAGAACAGGACACCATCCTGAAGATCAACATCTCGTGGGATACATGGTATCCCGCGTGCTCCAGCGCGCCCTGGCAGATCGAGGGCGTCATCCAGGAACTGCAAGCCGCCGGTTACCCGCGCCTGATCGCCGGGCACAACGACACGGTTGTCGTTGACGCCCGCGCTGGCGAGATCAACAACAAGCACAAGTACGTCACGGACAAGTACGGCATCGAGAACTGGCACCTCTACGAACCGCAGTTCGAGTGGGTGCGCTATGAACCAAAAGAGCCGCTTCTGGTGCTCGATCGCGTCTATCCCGAAGGCATTTACGTCCCGCAGTGTTTCTACGGGCGCAACATCATCCAACTGCCGACGGTCAAGACGCACGTCTTCACGACGATCACCGGCGCGATGAAGAACGCGTTCGGCGGGCTGCTGAACCGCAAGCGTCACTGGACGCACGCCGTGATTCACGAGACGGTGGTGGACCTGCTGCAGATTCAGCAGGACATTCACACCGGCGTGTTCGCGGTGATGGATGGGACATTTGCCGGTGACGGCCCTGGCCCGCGCGCGATGCGCGTCCATGAGAAGGACCTGCTGCTCGCCTCGGCGGTCCAGGTGGCGATTGACGCGATGAGCGCGTACCTGCAGGGCTTCGACCCGATGTCGCTCGATTTCATCCGGCTTGGTCACGAGCGTGGTCTGGGCGTTGGCAACCCGAGCGAGATCGAAGTAGTCGGCGTAGACCTCAAGGACATCGAGCGCTTCAACTTCACGCAGGAAGATACCTTCGCCAGCAAGGGCCAGAAGATGATCTATCACGGCTGGCTGAAGGGCTTTGAGGGCGCGCTGCTGCGCTCGCCGCTGGTTCCGTGGAGCTACGCGGCCAGCAACATCTACCACAACTACTACTGGTACCCGTTCGTCGGACGCAAGCGCGTCGAAGCTGCGCTGCAGACCAAGTGGGGCCGCCTTTTCCAGCAGTATGGCGACGGCAAGGTCGTCATGAGCGGCGCGGACCCCGAAGAAGTGCAGAAGCTGGCGATCGGCGGTGCGGTCGCGGCGGGTGGCGCGTTGTTCCTCGGCGCGCGGCTGCTCAACGCCCTGCGCGGCAAGTAAGCGGCGCCATTCGGAGAGACCTACAAGGCGGCTCGTGCGGGCCGCCTTTTTGGATCGCGCCGGATTACAAAAACGCCCGGCGCGTGCCAGGCGTTTGAGCGCTTGGGAAATGCTGCCGCGCTAGTCTTCGTCCGCGGTCTCTTCGTCCGCCATGTCGTCTTCTGTCATGTCGTCTTCTGCCACATCGTCACTCACGACTGGCTCGCTATCGCCCAGGGCCAGCAGCCCGTCGCCGACCTCAGTCGTATCGGCCACGCACCACTCATCGCCATCTTTCTCCAGCCAGATGATGATGCGCGTGTCGTCGCGTTCCTGAAGCTTGACTTCCTGCAACGCGCTGGCGGGGCCCATATCGAACGACCCGGTAACGATCACTTCTTCTTCGCGGTTGCCCTTGCCAATGTCGAATTTCAGATCCAGATTGCGAATGTCCTGCTGGCCGAAGTAGGCTGCCAGCTCGCCTGTGCGATCCTGGAACGACTCGCACGCGACCTGCTGCGCTGCGTCGGCATCGCCCTGAAGCAGGGCTTCGACGTAATCTTCCGCTGTCTCGGGTGAGTCACCACTGCACCCCATCAGAAGCAGCGGGAAGACCAGCAGCGCCAGCAATACAAAGCCAAAAGACCTCTTCATAACGCTTTCTCCTGGTGCAGGCCGGAAGGCGGCCTTACCTTGCGCGAAAACCGGCATGAGTACGCGCCCGATCATACTGCTTTGTGACGGGCGGCGCAATACCATCACAACCGGGTGTGAGCTTACGGCTCCTCCGGCGCGGGGTCGGCGATCGTGTCCACGCGCTCGCCTACGCGGCTGGCGAGCGGGTCGTGCAGAATCGCGTACAGGCGGCGCGCTTCGGCGTAGTAATGCTGCGCCGTGTCGACGTCGCCCGCGTCCCGCGCGAGGTCGCCCTGCACCGCTGCCACATCTGCCAGCCCTTTCTTGTAGTCCATCCGGCGAGCGATCTGGTGCGCCTCGGTGATCAGGCCGTGCGCGTCGCCAGCGCGTCCGGTCCGCCGATAGAGCGACGCCAGCCGCGTTAGCGTGCGGACAATGTTCTCCAGATCGTCTTGCGCGCGGCTCTTTCCGAGCGCGCTCTCGTACAGCGGCTCGGCCTCATCGTCGCGTTCCAGCGCCTCAAGGGTCGCGCCCATGTCGCTCTGGAACACCGCCAGCCAGCGATCGTCGTCGAGCGCGTTCGCTGCCGCGATTGCCTGCTTGTGGAGCGTGCGCGCCGTGTCATAGTCGGCTAGCTGGTAATACGTGCGCGCCAGATTGTTGGTCTGCACGGCGATCATTAACGTGTCATCCAGCGCGCGGCTGAGCTTGAGCGCTTCTTCGAGCTTGTTGATCGCGGTGCGCGGCTGCCCGGTTAGCGAGTAGAACCAGCCGAGGTTGCCCAGCCGCAGACTCTCGGCGCGCGCGTCGCCGCTATTGCGCGCGATCTCGATCGATTCGTCGTAAAACGCTTTCGCGGTGTCCACATCGCCGAGGTCGGTGTAGAGCGTCGCCGCGTTAGAGAGCACCAGGCCGCGCGTCGGCGGGTGATTGAAATTGTTGAGCAGCAGCAGCGCGCGCTCGTACTCGCTCAGCGCACCGTTGAAATCACCCCGCTCGCGGCGCGTCCCCGCGATGTCACAGCGCAGCCGTGCTTCCTGGACCGGGTCCGCGCCAGCGAGCAGGTCGAGCGCCGCTTGCCAACGTTCGAGCGCTTCGGATGAGTTCCCCTGTTCGAGCGCGAGATTGCCGAGCAGGTGCAGCGCGCTCGCCTCGCGGCGCGGGTCGTCTGCCGACTGCGCGATGGATAGCGCTTGCTCTGTGAACGCGCGGGCGCGCTCGACGTTGTGCAGGCGCGTCTGGATGTTGCCGAGCGCCAGCAAAATCTGCACGTGTTCCTCGCGGTCGTGCAGCGCGCCGTTCTCGTAAAACGCCAGCGCCTCGGTCAAAAAGCCCTCAGCGCGCTCCCATTCGCCCATCGTGTTGGCAGCCATGCCAAGTCGAGTGAGCGCGTTCGCTTCCAACTCGCTGTTGTCGGCGCTGCGCGCTTGCGCCAGCGCGCGCGTCGCGTATTCTTCGGCCTGGGTGCTGTTCCCGCTGAGCTGGTACGCCAGGCTGAGATCGAGCGCGCTGTTCATGAAGAACTCGGCGGGTTGGTTGCCGAGGCGTAGCGCCAGGTTTTCGGCAGACTGGTAATATTCGATGGCGAGCGCGTAATTCCGGTTCTCGATCTCCAGTTCGGCCAGGGCGCGCAGCCAGCGAAGGTGCTGCTCGTTCTGCCCGGTTTGTTGCGCGATTTGCACGGCCTGGTTGAGCAGCCGGTGCCCGGTGACTCGATCGCCGACCGCGAGCGTGGCTTCCGCCAACAGCCCCAGCAAGCGCGCGAGGATCGGCGCCTGCCCGCCGCGCTGCGCGACGGTGATCGCTTCTTTTAGCAGGTGCTGAGCATAGCTCGGATTGTCCTGGTTGAGATAGTCTTTGGCGAGGTTCTCCAGCGTTAGCGCCAGCACGCTCGCCTCGCCAATCTCACGCGCTTCGTCGAGCGCCTGCTGGTGATACGTCTGCGCGGTACCCCATTCATTCTGCTGCGCGAAGAACGAACCGAGGTTGTTGAGCGTGCGGGTGAGAGCGCGGCGGTCACCGAGCGTGCGTGCGATCTCAAGCGCTTCGTCCAGCAACGGACGCGCCGTGTCAAAATCGCGCCGGGCGACGTAGGTCGCGCCAATGCCGCTCAGGAAGTGTTCCTCGCTGCGCGTATCGCCTTGCTCGCGGGCGCGCGCCAGCCCGCGCTCGTATGTCTCCAGCGCCGTGTCGTAATAGCCTTGCTCCAGCGCAGTAGCCGCGGTTTCCAGCATTTCGTTGATCGCCTGCTGCTCCGGTGAGAGCGCAGGCGACGGCTGCTCGCGGGGTTGGTTGCTGCCAAACAGTTGGTTCAGGAATTTCTGCATCCGGTTTCCTTTTTGTGGCGTGTCGCCACGCGCGGTCAGAAGGTTCGCATCAGCAGCGGGACCAGCATCTCATCCGCGCTCAGGCCGCCATGACGGCTCGCGTTGGTCAGCGGCCCTGGCGGGCGGACGCTCCCCGCAATACCATCACGCGCGATGACGATCAGATCGCCCAGACGCGCGCCGGCTTCGGGGTGGGGCGGCTCTGGTCCGAACAGCCCCGCAGCCTGGGCGTCGTCCGGGCGCAGCGTGAAGAACTTGCCCGGCATGTGCTCGCGGAAATAATCCTCGACCTGCGCCCGAAATCCTTCGCGCAGATACAGGTTCGCCAGCCGCTCTTGCCCGCCTGGGCCACAGCGTAGCGCTTCGATGACCGGCGCGTGGTCGAGCAGGTTGACCACCTCGGTGACTGGCGTGTGCCCGTGATCCGCTACGAACAACAAGAGCGTGCGCCCGTCCGCCACATCCTCCGCGCAGATCACATCACGCAGGTCTGCGAGCTGCCGCCCGATCTCAGCCAGCGCTTGCTCTGCCACGGTGCCGTAAAGGTGCGAGACCGCATCCACTGCATTCCAATACACGTTGATGAAGCACTTCTCTCGGCGGGTTCTGCGCAACAAATCATGCAGCGTCACCCACATATCGGTGTAGCCGATGTGCCGCACCACGCGATCCACGCCGCGATGCATCACGCGTGATAGGCCGGAGCCGAGCAAATCCTTCTGCAGCAGCAAATAGCTGGTGACCCGGCGCTTCTTGAGCGCTTCGCCGAGCGTTTCCAGCGGCAACAGCGTGCTCAGGTCCAGCCCCCAGTCTTCGAGCGCGTCCGCGCGATGCCGTCCGGCGACCGGCGCGTAATGCAGCATGCTCGCCAGCGTGCCGAACTCGCGCAGGAACAACTGCGTGCCGAGCAGCCCGGTCGCGATCGGGCTGCCGCCGGTCCACATCACCGGCAGCGCGGACGCCGTTGTGCTGGGCACGACCGAGGTCAGTGGCGTGAGCGTGCCCGGCCCGGTCAGGTCCGCCACTACCTGCGCGAGTTCCGGGTCCGCGGCGACCATCCTCTGCAGCAGCCGCCAGCCGAGTCCGTCGCTGATGAACAGGACCACGCGCTTGACCTGGCCCCAGTAGCGCTCCCATAGCGCGGGATCGAGCGGTTCCGTGCCGAGCCATTCGGTCGGCGCCTTGCCATCAAGCAACCGCATGACCGTGTGCGGCAGGTTGCGGATCGACAGCCCATCGTAATAGGGAGACACGATATCACCCGCCTCGGGCGGCGCGAGCGGCAGCAAGTCCCGCTCAAGAATGCGGCGCTCCAGGCGGCTGCTCAGTGCGTCGGGCATAACGTCTCCTGTGCTGGTGGGCAAGGTGGTAAGTTCGGCCCATTATACCGCATCCCCGCAAGCCCAACAGACGCCAGGACGGGAAACGAAAGCGGGGGCGGTGTCTGCCGCCCCCAGGGATGCTCTTGTGTAATGTGGTTGCTTGCGTTAGGGGTAGATGCCGCGCGTGCGCGTGGCTTCGCCGACCCGCTTGATCGCGGTGATCTGCGCTGCCGTGCGCATATCGACGTCGAACTGCTCACGCGTGCTCACCACCTCGTCGTACGCCTTGATCAGCACGCGGCGAAGCTGGCGGTTGACCTCTTCGACATCCCAGAAGAACGCCTGCAGGCCCTGGACCCACTCGAAGTACGAGACGGTCACGCCGCCCGCGTTCGCCAGGATGTCCGGGACGATCTCGATGCCCCGCTCGGTCAGGATATCGTCGGCCTCAGGCGTGGTCGGGCCGTTGGCGCCTTCCACAATCATGCTGGCCTTGATGTTGTGCGCGTTGTCTTCGGTGATCTGGTTTTCAAGCGCGCACGGGGCCAGCACGTCGCACTCCAGCGCCAGCAGTTCGGCGTTGGAGATCTGGTCCGCCTCGGCGTAGCCTTCGAGCAGGTTGTGACGGCTCTTGGCGGTGTGCGTCAGCACGTCGTCGATATCCAGCCCGTTCTCGTTGTAGTAGCCGCCCGTGACGTCGCTGATGCCGATGATCCGGTAGCCGAGGTCGTAGGCGTGCTTGGCCGCCCAGGTCCCGACGTTGCCGAAGCCCTGGATCACGACGCGCACCTGGGACGGGTCGTCCTGGCCACGACGCCGCAGCGCTTCGTCCATGCAGATGATGACGCCGCGCCCGGTCGCTTCGCGACGCCCCTGGCTGCCGCCGATGTTGAGCGGTTTGCCGGTGACGACCGCCGGTACCGAGTAGCCGACCGTCATGCTGTAGGTGTCCATGATCCAGGCCATCGTCTGCGCGTTGGTGCCCATATCGGGCGCCGGAATGTCGCTGTGCGGGCTGATGATGATGCTGATCTCGGCGGCATAGCGCCGGGTGAGCCGCTCCAGCTCGTTCTGGCTCATGGTATACGGATCGCAGATCACGCCGCCCTTCGCCCCGCCGTACGGCAGGTTGACGAGCGCGCACTTCCACGTCATCCACATCGCCAGCGCGCGAACCTCGTCGAGGTCCACGTTTGGCGCATAGCGGATGCCGCCCTTCGACGGGCCGAGCACCGTGTTGTGATGCACGCGATAGCCGCTGAAGATATTGATGTCGCCATTGTCCATGCGGACCGGAAAATTAACCGATAGCTCGCGTTTTGGATATCGCAAAAAGTTCTTGATGCCGGCGGGCAAATCTAAGTAGGCAACAGCACGATCATATTGGCGGATTGCGACTTCATAGGCGTTGATGTGCTTGGTTGCTTCAGCCTGAACAGCCATCCTTTTGGAGTCTCCTTACTCTGATTGAGTTTGGTAAATATGTTGGTAGTGCTGCGGACAAAAAGACCTCTAGCTTGCATCGTTAAACGATGTTTACCCAGAGTATACACCAGGCGGCGCTGGCTTGAACAATGGTTGAAGCGCATCTTATAACGCGAAAAAATGCACTACTTCTTCATGCATTGCTCCCTCGCTATTCGGGCCGAGCCTGTACCGCGAAATCCAGCGTTGAAAACCGCTCGTCATCGGCGTAAACCTCGACTTGCCAATCGCCTGCCGGCCAGTCGCCAGAGCCGAGCACTTCCCAGTCCAGCCCGAGCAACACTTCTCCAACAGTGGGCTCAGCTTCGAGCGTGTCAGTCGCGATCTGCGTGCCATCCGGCCCGAGGAACACCGCGCGCAGCGCCACTGACCGCGTGTGCGGGTTCAGCCGCACAACCACGTTCAGATCGTCGTCTGCCGCGAAGCGCGTCGTCGCTGTCAGCTCGCCCGGATCGGTCGCATCGCCCGCAGCGGTGTACACCTCTGCCACGGCGTCCCCGCTACACGCGGTTAGGATCAGCATCAAGATACCCAACAGCACCGCCGCTCGCGTCATACGTCTTGCTCCTTGCATCTGCTTCGTCCAATGTTGTCTGTGATACACGGCCAGCCCTCGTTCTCCGCGCTCAGGGTAGGGTGACCGGCGTCGGCGTGCCGGTGACGGGCGAGGGCGTGATATACGGCGCGATCGCCGTCGCAGTCATGATCACCGATTGCGTCTGCGTGGCGTAGATCGCGGCGCTTGTAGCCTGCATGTCCGCGCGCACGTCGGAGACTTCCACGCCCCACATATACGGGCGGACCACCTCAACCCAGGTTTGCCCCGGCTTGAGGCGAATCGTCTCCTCGCCGCCGGGGAAGGTCAGCCACAGGCCGGAGCGTCCTTGCGCGTGCCACCACGTCCCCTCGTACCACAGGCCGTCGCGGAACACGTAGGCATCGCCGTTGCCCCAGAGAACCGTCTCGATCACAACCCCAGAAGTTTCGCTGTCGAGGATGTCCGGGCGGTTGATGTGCTCTGCCGCCAGCACGACGATGTTATCCGCGGCGAGCTGCCTGCCGGTGACCGCGTCGATGTGCGGCAGGTCGGTGTTCCAGCGATAGTAACGCCCGTCCTCGGGGTTGTACTGCCAACGCGTGCTCTGCCGGTCGTTGTACGAGCCGATGAAGATATCCACCGCTGGCTCGCCGCCGGGGTCCGGTTCGTCGCTGAAGGCGAAGCCACGCCCCGGCAAGCCCTCGTTCACCTGGCGCTCCTCAGCGACTTCCCACATCTGGTAGGTGTTGCCGAACAGCGTGTGCTCGAATTGCTTGCCTTCTTGCGGATAGCGGCAGAAGGGCGGGCAGTTCACGCCCAGGTGCGGCGAGAGCGCGCGCCACTTCCAGTCAGAGTCGAGGATGAATTGCCGGATCCACTCGTTCGAGCCGCTGTACGCCAGCAGGCCGTCAAACATATGCACCAGCTCCAGGTCGAGCAGGCGCGCGCTGCGGATGCTGCCGACAAAATCGGTGCCCTGGCTGCGATAGATCGCGGCGAAGCGCGTCACGCCGCCCTCGACTTCGTACTCAAACACGATGTCGGCCTTGTCCAGCCCGCTCTGTGGCCGCACCACCTCGGGGAAGTTCGAGACCTTGACGATCAGGTTGCGGCGGTTGCGCGCCTCTTCGTTGGGATAGGGCAGGCCGGTCAGCGGGTTGAAGTTCTCAGGGTACTCGTCCGGCCCCACCATCGTTGGCGTCGGGCTGGGCGTGCTGGTCGGCGTGCTGGTGGGCGGCGGCGTGGGCGTTGAGGTCAGAACCGGCGTTGCGGACGGGCGCGGCGTGTTGGTCGGTGGAATGGTGGCGCGCGGTGTGTTGGTCGGCAGAGGTGTGGCCTGCGCGCCGACGCTCGCCTCAGAGCGAGGCGCTTCTCCGGCGATGCTCGCGAATAGCGCGATCCCCAGCGCTCCGGCGATCAGGCTCACAAGCAGCAAACGTCGCATAACCCGTTCCTTCATCCTTCGCGGTCCGTCACGTCCATCCGATTACGGCGCATCAGTATACCGCTGCCATCCGGCGCTGCCTACCCCGACATCGCGGCGCCTGGCGGGCGCTTGCCTGACGCAAGAGGCCGGGGAGAACCCGGCCTCGACAGCGTATAAGCTTGCTGTGCGGCGTGCTTAGGGAACGCTCGCCTCGCTGATCGCGGGCATCTCGGACGCCTGGAGCATTGGTTGTGTTTCGAGCAGCAGCACCGTCACACCGCGAAACGCGCGCAACTCGCTCACGTACTCGCGGCGCTCGGCGAGCCAGTCGCCGGTGGCGCTCAGGCCGCGCTTAAACGGGTCGAATGCGGGCATTGCTCCCTGCCGGTGGACATCCTCAATCGGGTTGCGATACAGCACCCAGACGCGCTGCGGGATATCCGGCTCTACGTGCGTATCTATTCCGGCGAGCAGAATCACGTCCGCGCCCGGTGCGACACCATCATGCTCGAAGTAACGCTCGAATGCCTCGCGGGCGTTGTCGCGCTCAGCAACAATCGCATCACCCGGCTGCCAGCGCGCCTCGACGAAGCTCGCCGCGCCGCGCCAGTCCGCCCGTGTGAAATCGCCGCTGTGGAACGAGAACAGCACCGTGTACATCGACGTGGCGACCACGATCGTCACCGCGCCGAGCCGCAGCCAGCGCGGCCACTGCGCGAAGCCGTACAGCAGCACGAACAGCACTGCGGGCAGCGCCATCATAAAGTAGCGGTCGACGTAGAATGAGACAATCGTC
>CAZVCM010000097.1:8438-13561 GCA_964626105.1 uncultured Thermoflexus sp. | reverse complement strand
GGCGATCAAGCACTACGTGGCGGCGTTGTAGAGCGAGGAATGGGGGCTTTCAGGCGTTGTCGCTAACCGCTAATCGCTGAATTTCTGACGCATCACCGTGTTTTGGGTGAGGGTCATAACTGCTGAAACAGCCTGCACCGGCTATGATACACGATGCAGGCTGTTCGCGTCTGGATGCGTGGGCACGGGGCCTGCGCCTATGTGGATACACAGACCGTTTCTCGGTGAGCGGAGATTATGAGCAACCAGACAATCCAGCAGTTGAAAGAGGCGTGGGAGAGTTCCACCCTGGCGAAGGTGCTCAAGCGTTTTCCGGAGCGCAAGGTGCGCTTCAGCACGTCGTCAGATATCGAGCTGGACCGCGTCTACCTGCCCGACGACACCTGCGATGTGGATGCGTATCAGGAGCAGCTTGGCTTCCCTGGCGAGTACCCGTACACGCGCGGCGTGCAGCCGACGATGTATCGGGGCCGCCTGTGGACGATGCGCCAGTATGCCGGGTACGCTACCGCCGAAGAGTCGAACGCGCGCTATCGCTATTTGCTGGGCGCGGGGCAGACCGGCCTGAGCGTGGCGTTCGACCTGCCGACGCAGATCGGCTACGACTCCGACGACCCGATGGCGCTGGGTGAGGTCGGCAAGGTGGGCGTCAGCATCCCGTCGCTGCGCGATATGGCGCGGCTGTTCGAGGGGATCCCGCTCGACAAGGTGTCCACCAGCATGACGATCAACGCGCCCGCCGCGATCCTGCTGGCGATGTATATCGCGGTCGGCAAGCAGCAGGGCGTCGAGCCGTCGAAACTGCGCGGCACGGTGCAGAACGACATCCTCAAGGAGTACATAGCGCGCGGGACGTATATCTTTCCGCCCAAGCCGTCGATGCGCCTGATTACGGACCTGTTCGCGTACAGCGCGCGCGAGGTCCCGCACTGGAACACGATCAGCATCAGCGGCTATCACATCCGCGAGGCGGGCAGCACGGCGGTGCAGGAAGTGGCGTTTACGCTGGCGAACGGGATCGCGTATGTGCAGGCGGCGCTCGACGCGGGGCTGGCGGTGGACGAGTTCGCGCCGCAACTCAGTTTCTTCTTCAACGCGCACAACAATTTCCTGGAAGAGGTCGCGAAGTTCCGGGCGGCGCGGCGGCTGTGGGCGCGGATCATGCGTGAGCGGTTCGGCGCGCAAGACCCGCGTAGCTGGACGTTGAAGTTCCACACGCAGACGGGCGGCAGCACGCTCACCGCGCAGCAGCCGGAAAACAACATCGTGCGCGTGACGCTCCAGGCGCTGGCGGCGGTGCTCGGCGGCACGCAGAGCCTGCACACCAATAGCATGGACGAGGCGCTCGCGCTGCCGACGCAGGACGCGGTGCAGATCGCGCTGCGCACCCAGCAGATTATCGCGCACGAGTCCGGCGTGGCGGACACGATTGATCCGCTGGCGGGCAGCTATCTGATCGAGCACCTGACCGACGAGATCGAGCGGCAAGCGCGCGAGTACATCGAACGGATCGACGCGCTCGGCGGCGCGCAAGCGGCGATCGAAACCGGCTTCGTGCAGGGCGAGATCAACGACGCGGCGTACGCCTATCAGCGGGCGGTGGAGTCCGGCGAGCAGGTGGTGGTTGGCGTGAACCAGTTCACCAGCGATCGCGACAACGGCGCGGCGCGCGAGCTTCTCCGTGTTGATCCGGCGATTGAGCAGGCGCAGCGCGCGCGGCTGGCAGCCTTGCGTGCGGAGCGGGACGCCGGGCGCGCCCGCGAGCTGCTGGCGCATCTGGAGACGGCGGCACGCGGCAGCGACAACCTGATGCCACTGTTCGTCGCATGTGTGGAAGCGGACCTCACGCTCGGCGAGATCTGCGGCGTGCTGCGCGGCGTGTTCGGCGAGTACCGGCCGCAGGTGAGTATTTAGGGGGTCTTGAGGTTCTGAGTTCTCGGAGGGGCGCAGCTTGCTGCGCCCGATTTTCGTTTTTTGCGAGAGGTATCCACGGGCGGAGCAAGCTCCGCCCCTACATTGCTCTTCGGACGCCTGCAGGTGTCATCAAATGCAGCGCGCCTTCACCAGTCACCAATCGGATATTCACTGTCCTCGGTCCAGCGCGCTGGATTGCTGGCGATATAGGCGCGAATCTGGTTCAGCTCGTGCTCGTCGCGGATGACGTGGTCATAATAGCCGCGTTGCCAGAAGGGTTGCCCCTCGCGGCCTGAAACTCGGTTGCGTGCAATAGCCGAGATCGACTTGAAGGCTTGGATAACACGGCTCAATGAAGGTGCAGCGGTTGTTGCAGAGCTAGTCCTCGAAGTGATATCCGCTCCACCCTTGTTTTGTAACTCGGGTTGTTTGGCAGCGGGCGGAGCTTGCTTCGCCCCTACACGGGTGGGGACGTTCGGAATCTGGAATTCGTTCAGGACGATAATCCTGTGGAAGTGATTTGGCATGGCGATGAAAGCATCCAGATCAACGACGGGGAAGCGGCCAGGCAAGGCGAGCCACATCTCGGCGACAATACGACCGAGGGGAGCCAAGCGCATTACGCTGTCGACTATCTCTCCGAGGAAACAGGCGCGATTTGCAACGCAGATGGTCACAAAGTATGCACCTGCGCTCGTGTAATCATAATCGCGCAGCCGCAGCGAGCGCCGTTGCGGAAACGCCTCGTCAGCCCACATTCCGTTCCCCTTACGCGACCAAACCAGATCCATTTTACTGTCAAAAGCCGTTTCGGGCTTTCGAGTGACACGCGGGAATTTGTAGGGGCGGACCTTGGTCCGCCCGTTCAAGGAATTACCTCTGGATAGGGATGACGGTTTTGGAGCGCCCCATCCGCCAAGCTATAATGCCGATATGACAGAGACGCCGAAGGCGCGCGCGACGCGCCCCTGGACGCTGTGGATCTTCTGTACGATCCTGGCTGCGATCGCCGCGATCAACGGGGCGCTGGCGTTCGACCATGTGACGCGCGCGGATGAGTACCGGGCGTTGGGTGTGTCGTATCCGCCGCTGCTGCGCGCCGGGTTCGCGCTGATGTGGGCGATCGCGCTCGGCGCGCTGGCGGCGGGATTGGCGCGGCGGCGAGCGTGGGCGCGGCGCTGGATTCTCGTCGTCTTGAGCAACTACGGCGCATTTGGCGTGTTATGGCTGATGATTTATGCCCGCTCCGATTTCGACCGGGAGCGGATCGCGTTCCAGGCCGCGCTGACCGCGCTGCTGATCGCGCTGGTGGCGTGGATGATGCGCTGGCGGCGCATTCGCCGCGCCTTCGAGCCGGGCGCCGCGCCCGATACGCCTGACGACCCATTCCAACCGAGTTCGGGAGAAGTGTCCGTATGACCAACCAGGATCCGAAGATCGAGCAGCTCAACGATATGCGCCTGCGCAGCATGGCGGGCGGCGGCCCAGCCCGATTCGAGAAGCAGCATCAATCCGGCATGCTGACTGCGCGCTAGCGGCTCGATCTGATGCTGGACCCCGGCAGCTTCCGCGAGGTGGATGCGTTCGTCGTCCACCGCGAGCGCAACTTTGGCATGGACAAGCCGGAGAACCAGTACCTGGGCGACAGCGTGGTTACCGGCTGGGGGACGATTAACGGGCGGCTGGTGTACGTCTACTCGCAGGATTTCACGGTGATGGGCGGCTCATTGAGCGAAGCGCACGCTGAGAAAATCTGCAAGATCATGGATATGGCGATGAAGAACGGCGCGCCGATTATCGGGCTGAACGACTCCGGCGGCGCGCGGATTCAGGAAGGCGTCTTCAGCCTCGGCGGGTTCGCGGACATCTTTCTGCGGAACACGCTCGCCAGCGGGTTCGTGCCGCAGCTCAGCGTGATCATGGGGCCGTGTGCGGGCGGGGCGGTCTACAGCCCGGCGCTGACCGATTTCATCTTCATGGTCAAGGACACATCGTATATGTTTGTGACCGGGCCGGACGTCGTGCGCGCGGTGACGCATGAGGATGTCACGTTCGAGGAGCTGGGCGGCGCGATGACGCACAACGCGGTCAGCGGCGTGAGCCACGTGGCGGCGAACTCTGAGGAAGACGCGCTCTTTCTGACGCGCGAGATCCTGGCGTACATCCCGCAGAACAACATGGAAGATCCCCCGTTCGAGCCGACCAAAGATGATCCGCTGCGGACTGAGGAAGCGCTCAACAGCCTGGTGCCGGACGATCCAAGCAAGCCCTACGACGTCAAAGAGCTGATCAAGCTGATCATTGACGAGGGGCGCTTCTTCGAGATTCACGAGCATTTTGCGCGGAACATCGTCGTCGGGTTCGCGCGGCTGGGCGGGCACAGCGTCGGAATCGTCGCCAACCAGCCGGCGGTGCTGGCGGGCGTGCTGGATATCGACGCCAGCGAGAAGGCGGCGCGCTTCATCCGTTTCTGTGACTCGTTTAACATCCCGATCATCACCTTCGAGGACGTGCCGGGCTTTATGCCAGGGCTCGCGCAGGAGCATGGCGGGATCATCCGGTCGGGCGCGAAGCTGCTGTATGCGTATTGTGAGGCGACCGTTCCGAAGATCACGGTAGTCACACGCAAGGCGTATGGTGGCGCGTACTGTGTGATGAACTCCAAGCACATTCGCAGCGATCTGAACCTGGCGTGGCCGACCGCCGAGATCGCGGTGATGGGGCCGGACGGCGCGGTGAATATCATCTTCCGGCGCGAGCTGGCGGATGCCGACGACCCGACAGAACGTAAGACCGACCTGGTGCAGGACTATCGCGAGCGCTTCGCCAATCCGTATGTCGCGGCATCGCGCGGATTTATCGACGACGTGATCTTGCCGTCGGATACGCGCCCGCGCCTGATCAACGCGCTGGAGATGCTGCAAAACAAGCGCGACAGCAACCCGGCGAAGAAGCACGGGAACATCCCGCTGTAGGCGCGCCATGCTGGATGATCGTTTTGAGCGCGAGGTGGTTGACGCGCCACCGGACCCGCGCCGCTATCCGACCGGCGTGCTGATGTTGATCGGGATGCTGGCGGGCGCTGGGGGTGGAGTGGCGATCGGGATCGTGCCGCTTGGTACGGCGATCGGGATGGCGATCGGCGCCGGGCTGGATGCGGTGCTCAATCGCTGGCTGAACGGCGAGCACGGGATGTAAGCAGCTAGCGG